>NZ_DATCVQ010000212.1:0-2264 GCF_036566765.1 Streptomyces sp. | reverse complement strand
CAGCACCGACGCAGTAGACTCCGAGCCCTTGGTTCAGCGCGCTTGGGGGGCGACGTGGCAGGTGACGGCAACAGTTCTGCCAGAGCACGGCGTGTCGACTTCGGCGTGACGACGCTGTTTGGCGCGGTGTATGCCAGCGCTTTGTTCCTCGTCGTGATGGGCTTCGCCGTGGAACCCAGTGGTTGCGGAGGTCGCTTTCGTGCCTAGTGCTCGGGCGTGACGTACTGGCAGCTTGGCGTCGGCTTCGGTCTCATCGCGGTGGTGGCACCTGCGCTGCACAAGGTTGTGCCGAGTGTCCCGTTCGAGCAGGGCGTCGGCCGGGCGGCGGCCATCACCGCTCTCGTGCTGGGTGCAACGGCCGGTATCGCCCTGACCTTGGCGGTTGTTCGCGCGATGGGCTGAGGCGTTGAATCCCCTCGGTACTCGGCGAAACGCGCACCCCAGCGGGGTAGTGTCCGCGTCTGCCAAGCGGGAGTGCCGCGCGAGGTTCGCCACAGTCGGGAATGTCGTGGCGGCGGAGCCTGCGGTCGCGTGGAGGATGTGACCATGGCAGACCATGACCTGACGGGTTTTGATCAGAGCACGTTCACCCACGACGGCACCACACGGCAGGTTCTGCGCCGCGGCACCGGCCCCGCGGTGATCGTGATGGCGGAGATCCCGGGCATCACACCCAAGGTGCTGGAGTTCGCCGAACGCGTGGCGGACCTTGGCTGCACGGCCGTACTGCCGGTGCTGTTCGGCAGGCCCGGCCGCGATCCGAACCCCCGCGCGCGCGGCCGGCTCGCGTCGGCGCTGTACGTGAACACGTCGATAGCCAAGGTATGCGTGAGCCGGGAGTTCACCGTCTTGGCCACGGGCCGCAGTTCGCGCGTGGTGACCTGGCTGCGCGCCCTGGCCGCCCACGAGCACGAGCGCTGCGGGGGACCGGGCGTCGGGGCCGTGGGCATGTGTTTGACGGGCGGGTTCGCGCTGGCCATGGCCACAGACGAACGGCTCCTGGCACCGGTGCTGTCGCAACCGTCGCTGCCGCTGGCGAGCATTCCGGGCCGGGCGCACACCATCGACATCAGCCCGGAGGAGCTGGCGGTCGTCCGCGGGCGCTGCGAACGCGACGGGCTTCAGGTGCTGGGGCTGCGCTTCAAGGGCGACAAGTTCGTGCCAGGAGAGCGGTTCGCGTTCCTGCACCGCGAGCTCGGCGACGCCTTCGTCGCGGTCGAGCTGGACGACTCCACCGCGAACCCGGACGCGTATCTCGCGCCGCACTCCGTCCTGACGGAGCACCTGATCGACGCGCCGGGGCAGCGGACCCGCGAGGCCCTGGACCAGGTGCTCGACCTGTTCCGCACCCGGCTGCTCGAAGCGCCGACCGCATGATGCGCGAACTGGCGACCGGGAGCGTCACTTGGCGAGACAGCCGCCTTCGGCGGGCAGGGCCGCGCCGCGGATGAACGACGCCTCATAGCTTCGGCCAAGCGAGGCCCGGCAACGCCTGATCAGCCGAGTCACCTCGGTCGGAGCCTCCTCGGGGGCTCCGACCGGCGTGGACATGCACGGCCGCTCTCCTCAAGGTGTGATCAGGCATGGCAACTCAGTTAAAGGCGTGGCTGGGGGACCACGGCGGAGTTCGGTCTGGCCACGCGTAAGCGGGCCATGATCCAGGCGAATGCGGGTGCGTCACCGGCCTGACCGGGCATGCGAGTGACGGCCGGCGGTCCGTCGGTGGCAAGGCGGACCTTCATGGCCCCTCGCCCGGGACCGCCCGAGGACGTGATCAGCCGACTCGCGGGCCCTGATGGCGGCCCCGGCGGCGTGCTGGTGAGTCGACCGCGACGACCAAGTCCAGGTCGCCCTCAGTATCGGCCTGGGCGAGCGGGGCGGCGAAGACGCTTTCCCAGGTGGCGTCGATCGCCCACCTCCGCAGCCCGCTGTAGGCGCCTTCCACGAGCCGAAGCTCTCGGGCAGGTCCATCCACGATGTCCCCGTGCGGTACTTGAACGCGATCGCGTCGATCACCTGCCGGTGATCACGCCACCGCCCACCCGGCCTCGGCGTCCGGTCCGGCAACAGCGGCTCGATCCGCGCCGGATCCCCGTCGCGTCGGGGCTCAGGGCAGTGTGACAGCCGGGTAGTCCTCGGTGTAGGAGTCGCCGGCGGTTCCGTAGTAGGTGCAGGTGCGGGCCGTGGTGTCGACGTCGTACCAGACGATGCCCGCGTCCCAGCAGCTGCGGACGAACTCGGGGAACGACGTCTCCCCGGCCTGG
>NZ_DATCVQ010000211.1:0-6962 GCF_036566765.1 Streptomyces sp. | reverse complement strand
TCCCGGCCCAGCGGCGCGCCGACGCGGGCGCTCCCGCGCCGGCCGACCTGGTCGCGGCGACCCTGGCCCACGCGGACGCCCGGACCGCGCCGTCCTGCGAGCTCGCGGTCCGGCTGGCGCTCTCGTACATCGTCGCGCCCGGCCCGCAGGGCGTCGGTCAGACGGTGCGCAGCGTCCTCAGTGGGCGGAGCCCGACAGTTGGAGACCGATGACCCCGGCGACCACCAGGCTGATCGAGACGATCTTCAGGGTGGAGACGACGTCGCCGAGGAAGATCATTCCGTAGATCGCCGTGCCCGCCGCGCCGATGCCGGTCCACACCGCGTACGCCGCGCCCACGTCCAGCTTCTTCAGCGCCAGCGTCAGCAGACCGAAGCTGCCGAGGGCGAAGCAGGCGAAGGCGACGGTCGGCCAGAGCCGGGTGAATCCGTGCGAGAGCTTCAGCCCCACCGCGAAGCCGACTTCAAGGAGACCGGCGAGCACCACCAGCAGCCACGCCATCGTCAGTGCCTCCCACGCCGTCGGTGACTGCTTCGTCTCACTTGGTGCGATTATGCACTTACCAACGGACACGGGCCGCAAACGTGCGCGAATCAGTCACCCTCGCGTCGTTCCCGGGTGGCGAGCAGTCGCCGCAGCGAGTACAGGCGGGCCGGATCGGCGTGCCCCTCGGCCGCCCACGCGTCCAGCGCGCAGTCCGGCTCGTCGTGGCTGCACGCCCGCGGGCAGTTCTCCGTGCCCGGTACGAGATCGGGGAAGGCGAGGATCACGCGGGACGGGTCGACGTGGTTCAGGCCGAAGGAGCGCACGCCCGGAGTGTCGATCACCCAGCCGCCGGCCGGGTCGTTCAGCGGGAGCGCGAGCGCCGAGGTGGTGGTGTGCCGGCCGCGGCCGGTGACCGCGTTGACCACGCCGGTGGTCCGTCGGCGGTCCGCCGGCACCAGGGCGTTGACCAGGGTCGTCTTGCCGACGCCGGAGTGGCCGACGAACGCGGTGGTCCGCCCCTTGAGGTGCTCGTGGACCCGCTCGGCCGCGACCCCGTCCACGAACTCGTCGCGGGTGGTCACCACATGGGGCACACCGAGCGCGCCGTACATCTCCAGGAGCTCGTCCGCCGGGGCCAGGTCCGACTTGGTGAGGACGAGCAGCGGTACGAGACCGCCGTCGTACGCGGCGACCAGACAGCGGTCGATCAGTCGCGGGCGGGGCTCGGGGTCGGCGAGCGCGGTGACGATCGCCAACTGGTCGGCGTTGGCGACGACCACGCGCTCGTACGGGTCGTCGTCGTCGGCGGTGCGGCGCAGGACGGAGCTGCGCTCGCCGATCCGGACGATCCGGGCCAGGGTGTCCTTCTTGCCGGACAGGTCGCCGACCAGCTCCACCCGGTCCCCGACGACGGCGGCCTTGCGGCCCAGCTCGCGGGCCTTCATCGCCAGTACGGCACGGTCGTCGACCAGGACGGTCAGCCGGCCGCGGTCCACCGTGAGGACCATGCCCTCGGCCGCGTCCTCGTGCTTGGGGCGGATGTTGGTCCGGGGCCGGTTGCCCTTGGGGTTGGGCCGCTGGCGGATGTCGTCCTCGTCGGTGTGCTTGCCGTAGCGCCGCATGTCGTCAGGCCTCGAGCATTTCGGTCCACATCCTGGGGAAGTCCGGCAAGGTCTTGGCGGTCGTCGCCACGTTCTCGATCTCCACGCCCTCCACCGCGAGGCCGATGATGGAGCCGGCCGTCGCCATCCGGTGGTCGTCGTACGTGTGGAACACGCCGCCGTGCAGCGGGCGCGGGCGGATGTGCAGGCCGTCCTCGGTCTCGGTGACGTCGCCGCCGAGCTCGTTGATCTCCTTGGTGAGCGCGGCGAGCCGGTCGGTCTCGTGCAGCCTCAGATGGGCGACGCCGCGCAGCGTGGACGGGGAGTCGGCCAGGGCGGCGACCGCCGCGATGCCGGGGGTCAGCTCGCCGACCTCGCTCAGGTCGACGTCGATGCCGTGGATCCGGCCGGTGCCGGTGAAGGTCAGGCCGCGCTCGGTCAGCTCGCAGGAACCGCCCATCTCGGTGAAGATCTCGCGCAGCGCGTCACCGGGCTGGGTGGTGCGGGACGGCCAGTCCGGGACGGTGACCCGGCCGCCGGTGACCAGCGCCGCGGCCAGGAACGGCTGGGCGTTGGACAGGTCCGGCTCGACGGTCAGGTCGCGGCCGAGCAGCGCGGACGGGGAGACCCGCCAGACGTTCGGCTCGCCGCCGGTCTCCGGCTCGTCGACCTGCGCCCCGACCACGCGGAGCATGTCGACGGTCATCCGGATGTGCGGCATGGAGGGCAGCTTCGCCCCGACGTGCCGGACCTCGACGCCCTGGTTGAAGCGCGGCGCGGACAGCAGCAGCGCCGAGACGAACTGGGACGAGGACGAGGCGTCGATCTCGACCCGGCCGCCGTCCAGGGCGCCCGCGCCCTGCACCGTCATCGGCAGCGCGCCGCGGCCGTCGTCGTCGATCCGGGCCCCGAGCACGCGCAGCGCGTCGATCACGCCGTGCAGCGGCCGCTCGTGCGAGCGCGGGTCGCCGTCGAAGCGGACCGGGCCGTCGGCGAGGGCGGCGACCGGCGGCAGGAAGCGCATCACGGTGCCGGCGTTGCCGACGTCCACGGTCGCGCCGCCGCGCAGCGGCGCCGGGATGACCCGCCAGGCCTCGCCCGTACCGTCCGGGCCGCCCGTGACGGAGGAACTGGACGACACCGTCTCCTCGATGCGGACGCCCAGGGTGCGCAGGGCCTGGGCCATGAGAAGCGTGTCGCGGGAGCGCAGCGGGCGGCGCAGCCAGCCCGGCTCGGCGGCGAGGGCGGCGAGGACGAGGCCGCGGTTGGTGACCGACTTCGATCCGGGCACGGTGACCGTCGCGTCGACGGCTCCGCTCGCATACGGGGCGGGCCAGAGCGGGGTCTGCGGGGTGGTGGGCACGGAAGGAACGGTCATGCCCTCACTTTAGTGGGGGCACGACCGGTGGGCCGCACGGCGACTACAGGCCGAGCAGCCAGCGACCGCCGCCGATCAGCGAGCACAGCGAGACCGCGTGGAAGAGGAAGAACCACATGGCGGGCGGCACGTGGGTGAGCCGGGAGAGCTGGTCCGCGTCCGAGTCCGAGGCGCCCCCGTGCCGCCGCTTGGCCTGGAGCTCGAAGGCCGGCCGGACCCCGCCGAGGAGCAGGAACCAGACGACGGTGTACGCGAACGCCGCCTGCACGGCCGGGTCGGTGAGCCAGGACACGAGCAGGAACGCGGCGCCCGTGAGGACGACGGTGAGCACCCCGTACGCGTTGCGGATCATCACCAGCATGGCGAGCAGCAGGGCGGTGGCGAGCCACAGCAGCAGGGTGACGCGGTGCGCGGTGAGCAGCCACGCGCCGCCGAGGCCGAGGAGCGGCGGGGCGGTGTAGCCGGCGGCCGCGGTGAGGATCATGCCGAGGCCGGTGGGCCGGCCGCGGCTCACGGTCAGGCCGCTGGTGTCGGAATGCAGCCGGATGCCTTCGAGCCGGCGGCCGGTGATCAGGGCGATCAGGCCGTGGCCGCCCTCGTGCGCGATGGTGATGGCGTTGCGGGAGAGCCGCCAGGCCGGGCGGGGCACGACGACGAGCAGCGCGGCGACCGCGGTCGCGATCACGATCCACAGCTCGGGCGCGGGCTGGGTGCCCAGAACGTCGCTGCCGAGGACATCGCTCAGTTCGAAGACGTCGCTCATTTTGTGGATCGGCTCCTCGGGTGGGAGAGGGGAGGGCATCGGTGCGAAGCACCGTCGTCGCGGGGCGGTGGTCGGGCGGCGGGAGGAAGTGGCAGTGTGGCACGTATGTGCGGACGGTTTGCAGCGAGTCGAAGGCCCGAGGATCTGGTCGGGGTCTTCGAGGTCGAGAAGTGGGAGCCGAAGGAGACCCTGGCGCCCGACTGGAACGTGGCCCCGACGAAAGAGGTCTACGCGGTGTTGGAGCGTCCTTTGAAGGACGCCGAATCGCGCCGGCCGGTTCGCCAGCTGCGCGCGCTGAAGTGGGGCCTGGTCCCGTCGTGGGCGAAGAGCCCGGACGGCGCGGCCCGGATGATCAACGCGCGGGCGGAGACGATCCACGAGAAGCCGTCCTTCAAGCGGGCGTTCTCGACCCGGCGGTGCATCCTGCCGGCGGACGGGTACTACGAGTGGGTCACCGGGTCCGATGAGCGGGAGCTGGAGGTCGAGGGCAAGAAGAAGCGGCCGCGCAAGCAGCCGTACTTCGTGACCCCGGCGGACGGCTCGGTGTTCGCGATGGCCGGCCTGTACGAGTTCTGGCGGGACCGGACGCTGCCGGACGACCACCCCTCGGCGTGGTGGGTGACGTGCTCCGTCGTCACGACCGAGGCGGAGACCGGGCCGCTCGGGGTCGCGCCCGAGGAGGGCCCGCACTCGCTGGCCGACATCCACCCGCGGATGCCGCTGATGCTGACGCCGGACCGGTGGGACTCGTGGCTGGACCCGACGCGCACGGACCCGGACGAGCTCCGGGGCCTGCTGACCGCGCCGCCGGAGGGGCTGATGCGGGCGTACCCGGTGCCGACCGCCGTCAGCAACGTCCGCAACAACGGCCCCGAGCTTCTGACCGAGCTGTCGGGCCCGGAGGTCGCCACCCTGTTCTGACCGTGCCTCCCGCCGCTCCGCGGCGCCGCGCGGCAGGATGGGCGGGTGACGGAGATCGAGACGGTGGAGACCGGGACCGGCCAGGCGCGGGTGCACTGGCACCGGGCGCCGAAGGCCCGGGGCGTGGTGGCGCTCTCGCACGGGGCCGGCGGCGGTATCGGGGTGCGGGACCTCGTGGCGCTGGCCGGGACGCTGCCCGTGCACGGCATGAGCGTGGCGCTCGTCGAGATGCCCTGGCGGGTCGCCGGGAAGAAGGTCGCGCCCGCACCCAAGACGCTGGACGCCGGCTGGCGCGACATCTGGCCCGCGCTGGCGAAGCCCGGCCTGCCCGTCGTCGCCGGCGGCCGCAGCGCCGGCGCGCGGGTCGCCTGCCGGACCGCCACCGAGCTGGGCGCCGTCGCCGTCCTGGCGCTCAGCTTCCCCCTCCATCCGCCCGGCCGCCCCGAGAAGTCCCGCGCCGACGAACTCCTCGGTGCGGGCGTGCCCACCCTCGTCGTCCAGGGCGGCAACGACCCCTTCGGGAAGCCCGAGGAGTTCCCCGAGGGCGAGTTCCGGCTCGTCGAGGTGCCGTACGGCGACCACTCCTTCGCCGTCCCCAAGCGCGCCGACCTGACGGAGTCGGAGGCCATGACCCTCCTCACGGACTCAGTCGCCGAGTGGCTCGCGACGCCGGGAATGCTGAGCGGTCGCCCCGTGTTGTGACGGGCGTCGGTGAGAGAGTTCAAGGAGAGGAAGTCCGTCGCATGGGTTCGACCATCTGCCCCCAGCGCTCGCAGGCCGCTGACCTCGACTGGACGGTGCTGCCTGCGGCCAAGATCGCCCCTATTCGGGCGGCGGGCGGAGCGGTTCCTCGTCTATCCTCCGAAACGAGTGGGTCCGGCTTCGGTCCCGCCAAGGCGCTGGAGGAGGTGGGTCCTGTCACTGGGACCGACACAGGAACCGACGACGGCCACGAGGAGTCGACCGTGGAGCGCAACGCGCGCTTCGAGCGGGACGCTCTTGGTTTCCTCGACCAGATGTACTCCGCCGCACTGCGCATGACGCGCAACCCCGCGGACGCGGAGGACCTGGTGCAGGAGACCTATGCCAAGGCGTACGGCTCCTTCCACCAGTTCCGTGAGGGTACGAACCTGAAGGCCTGGCTGTACCGGATCCTCACGAACACCTTCATCAACTCGTACCGCAAGAAGCAGCGCGAGCCGCAGCGCAGTGCCGCCGAGGAGATCGAGGACTGGCAGCTCGCTCGGGCCGAGTCGCACATGTCGACGGGCCTGCGGTCCGCCGAGTCCCAGGCGCTCGACCACCTGCCGGACTCCGACGTCAAGGAAGCGCTCCAGGCGATTCCCGAGGAGTTCCGCATCGCCGTCTATCTCGCTGACGTCGAGGGCTTTGCGTACAAGGAGATCGCCGACATCATGGGTACTCCCATCGGTACGGTGATGTCCCGACTGCACCGGGGCCGCCGTCAGTTGCGCGGCATGCTCGAGGACTACGCTCGCGACCGCGGGCTGGTACCGGCGGGCGCCGGGGAGTCGTCGGACGATCGGAAGGGCTCGGGGTCATGAGCTGCGGAGATCCGCACGAGACGGACTGCTCGGAGGTCCTGGATCATCTCTACGAGTTCCTCGACCATGAGATGCCCGACAGTGACTGCACCAAGTTCGAGGTGCACTTCGAGGAGTGCTCCCCGTGCCTGGAGAAGTACGGCCTGGAGCAGGCGGTGAAGAAGCTCGTCAAGCGCTGCTGCGGCAGTGACGACGTGCCCACCGACCTGCGGGCCAAGGTGATGGGCCGGATCGACCTGATCCGCGCCGGCGAGGCCGTGCCCGACCACGACGTGACGGCCGCGCCGCAGGAGCAGTAGCGCCCCGCCCACAGACACGACGGACCGCCGCGACGTGATCGCGGCGGTCCGATGCGTATATCAGCTTGTCTCACCCGATGGTGCGAATCAGTCGTCACCGGCCCTCGCGCCCGCGTCGACTCGCTAGCGTGACCGCCGTGATGACCGGCGTGATGGGACTCCCCGGAGCGGCACGCGGCTACCTCGCCTGCGCCGCCCTGTGCGCCGCGGCGCTCGCCGCCCCCGCGCTGCGCCCGGGCGCGCTCACCCCCTGGACCACGGTCGCGCTGCTCGCCGCCGTGTACGCGTGCTGCGAACTGCCCGCCAGGTTCCGGTTGTTCGAGCGCATGCTCGGCGGCACGCCGCCGACGGGGGCCGGGTCGTTCCTCCCCGTGCTCCTCGCCGCCGCGCTGCTGCTGCCGCCCGCCGCCGCCGCGCTCACCGCGCTGCCCGGGGCGCTGGCCGCCCGCG
>NZ_DATCVQ010000210.1:0-4211 GCF_036566765.1 Streptomyces sp. | reverse complement strand
GCCGAGATCCGCGGGCTGCGCGAGGACGTCGTACGCGAGGTGCGGCATGCGCTGGGCATCCGTCCGGTCTACAAGACGGTCGACACCTGCGCCGCCGAATTCGCCGCAAGGACTCCGTACTTCTACTCCTCGTACGACGAGGAGAGCGAGGTCGCGCCGCGCGAGAAGCGGGCCGTGATCATCCTCGGCTCCGGCCCGAACCGCATCGGCCAGGGCATCGAGTTCGACTACTCCTGCGTCCACGCCTCCTTCGCGCTCAGCGACGCGGGCTACGAGACCGTGATGGTCAACTGCAACCCGGAGACCGTCTCGACGGACTACGACACCTCCGACCGCCTGTACTTCGAGCCGCTGACGCTCGAGGACGTGCTGGAGATCGTGCACGCCGAGTCCCTCGCGGGCCCGATCGCCGGCGTCGTCGTCCAGCTCGGCGGCCAGACCCCGCTGGGCCTGGCCCAGGCGCTCAAGGACAACGGCGTCCCGGTCGTCGGCACCCCGCCGGAGGCCATCCACGCCGCAGAGGACCGCGGCGCCTTCGGCCAGGTCCTCGCCGAGGCCGGCCTGCCGGCCCCGAAGCACGGCACCGCGACCACCTTCGCCGGCGCCAAGGCCATCGCCGACGAGATCGGCTACCCGGTCCTCGTACGCCCGTCGTACGTGCTCGGCGGCCGCGGCATGGAGATCGTGTACGACGAGGCCCGCCTGGAGTCGTACATCGCGGAGTCCACCGAGATCTCCCCGACCCGCCCGGTCCTCGTCGACCGCTTCCTCGACGACGCGATCGAGATCGACGTCGACGCGCTCTACGACGGCCACGAGCTCTACCTCGGCGGCGTCATGGAGCACATCGAGGAGGCCGGCATCCACTCCGGCGACTCGGCCTGCGCCCTGCCCCCGATCACGCTCGGCGGCTTCGACATCAAGCGGCTGCGCGCCTCCACCGAGGCGATCGCCAAGGGCGTCGGCGTGCGCGGTCTGATCAACATCCAGTTCGCCATGGCCGGCGACATCCTGTACGTCCTTGAGGCCAACCCGCGCGCCTCCCGCACCGTGCCCTTCACCTCGAAGGCCACCGCGGTGCCGCTGGCGAAGGCCGCCGCCCGCATCTCGCTGGGCGCCACCATCGCCGAGCTGCGCGAGGAGGGCCTGCTGCCGAAGAACGGCGACGGCGGCACCCTGCCGCTCGACGCGCCGATCTCCGTCAAGGAGGCCGTGATGCCGTGGACCCGCTTCCGCGACATCCAGGGCCGTGGCGTGGACACCGTCCTCGGCCCGGAGATGCGCTCCACCGGCGAGGTCATGGGCATCGACACCGTCTTCGGCACGGCGTACGCCAAGTCGCAGGCCGGCGCGTACGGCCCGCTGCCCACCAAGGGCCGCGCGTTCATCTCGGTCGCCAACCGGGACAAGCGCTCGATGATCTTCCCGGCCCGCGAGCTGGTCGCGCACGGCTTCGAGCTGCTCGCCACCTCCGGCACCGCCGAGGTCCTCAAGCGCAACGGCATCAACGCCACGGTCGTGCGCAAGCAGTCCGAGGGCGTGGGCCCGAACGGCGAGAAGACCATCGTCCAGCTGATCCACGACGGCCAGGTCGACCTGATCGTCAACACCCCGTACGGCACCGGCGGCCGCCTCGACGGCTACGACATCCGTACGGCGGCGGTGGCGCGCAGCGTCCCGTGCCTCACCACGGTCCAGGCGCTCGCCGCGGCCGTCCAGGGCATCGACGCGCTCAACCACGGCGACGTGGGCGTCCGCTCGCTCCAGGAGCACGCGGACCACCTGACCGCGGCCCGCGACTAGCAGCCCGTACGAAGAGGGGGACACCGGCAAGGCCGCGGTGTCCCCCTCTTCATGAGCAGACACGGACCCGAGACACATGTACAAGTTCTTCTTCAATCTGGTCTTCAAGCGGATGGACCCCGAGGAGGCCCACTACCTGGCCTTCCGCTGGATCCGGCTGGCCGCCCGCACCCCCGTGCTCCGCACCTTCGTCGCGGCCGTCCTCGCGCCCCGGTACAAGGAGCTGCGCACCGAGGCGCTCGGCCTGCGCATGCACGGCCCCTTCGGTCTCGCCGCCGGCTTCGACAAGAACGCGGTCGCGATCGACGGCATGTCGATGCTCGGCTTCGACCACGTCGAGATCGGCACGGTGACGGGGGAGGCCCAGCCCGGCAACCCCAAGAAGCGGCTCTTCCGCCTCGTCCCGGACCGCGCCCTGATCAACCGCATGGGCTTCAACAACGAGGGCTCCGCCGCCGTCGCCGAGCGGCTGCGCACCCGGGTGCCGGTCTTCAAGACCGTCGTCGGCGTGAACATCGGCAAGACCAAGGTCGTCCCCGAGGACGAGGCCGCCGCCGACTACGTGAAGTCGACCGAACGGCTCGCCGCTCACGCCGACTACCTCGTCGTGAACGTCTCCTCGCCGAACACCCCCGGCCTGCGCAACCTCCAGGCCACCGAGTCGCTGCGCCCGCTGCTCACGGCCGTCCGCGAGGCCGCCGACCGCACGGTCACCGACCGCCGCGTGCCGCTCCTGGTCAAGATCGCCCCCGACCTGGCCGACGAGGACGTGGACGCGGTCGCCGACCTCGCCCTGGAGCTGGGCCTGGACGGCATCATCGCCACCAACACCACCATCGCCCGCGAGGGCCTCGGCCTGAAGTCCGACCCGGCCCTGGTGCAGGAGACCGGCGGACTGTCCGGCGCGCCCGTCAAGGCCCGCTCCCTGGAGGTCCTGCGCCGCCTGTACGCGCGCGTGGGCGACCGTCTGGTCCTCGTGGGCGTCGGGGGCGTGGAGAACGCCGAGGACGCCTGGCAGCGCATCCTCGCCGGCGCCACGCTCGTCCAGGGCTACAGCGCCTTCATCTACGAGGGCCCGTTCTACGCCCGCGCGATCCACAAGGGCCTGGCCGCGCGCCTGGCCGCCTCCCCGTACGCCACCCTCGCCGAGGCCGTCGGCGCCGACTCCCGAAAGGCCGCGAAGTGACTCTCGAACCCTTCGGCGCCCGCCTGCGCCACGCCATGGACACCCGGGGCCCGCTCTGCGTCGGCATCGACCCGCACGCCTCCCTGCTCGCCGCCTGGGGCCTGAAGGACGACATCGACGGGCTGGAGACCTTCACCCGCACCGTCGTGGAGGCGCTGGCCGAGACCGTCGCCGTCTTCAAGCCGCAGTCCGCGTTCTTCGAACGGTTCGGTTCGCGCGGCATCGCCGTCCTGGAGCGGGCCGTCGCCGACCTGCGGGCCGCGGGCGGCCTGGTCGTCATGGACGCCAAGCGCGGGGACATCGGCTCCACCATGGCCGCGTACGCCGAGACCTTCCTGCGCCCCGAGTCCCCGCTCTTCTCGGACGCGCTGACGGTCTCCCCGTACCTCGGCTACGGCTCGCTGAAGCCGGCCGTCGACCTGGCGCGGGAGAGCGGCGCCGGCCTGTTCGTGCTGGCTCTCACCTCGAACCCGGAGGGCGCCGAGGTCCAGCGGGCGGTCCGCGAGGACGGCCGGACGATCGGCGCGACAATGCTCGGGCACCTGGCCGAGGAGAACGCCGGGGAGACCCCGATGGGCTCCTTCGGCGCGGTCGTGGGGGCCACCCTGGGCGACCTGTCCTCCTTCGAGCTGGACATCAACGGTCCGCTGCTCGCCCCGGGCATCGGCGCGCAGGGCGCGACGCCCGCCGATCTGCCCGCGGTCTTCGGCCCGGCCGTGCGCAACGTGGTGCCGAACGTGAGCCGGGGCGTCCTCAAGGAGGGGCCCGACGCGACCGCGCTGCGAGCCGCCGCGGAGCGCTACGCCGACGAGATCCGGGCCGCCGTCGCGGTCTGACCGGTCGCCGGCGTCTCACCTGTCGACAGGCGAGGGGCGAAAATCCTGGGCATAATGCCTGGAATGTCCTGGTCGTTCGAGCCAGACTCGATCCTGACCAGGACTTTTCGCTTGTTCTCGCTGACTGGAGCGGTCTTGGCCGCTAGTCTCCGTCGCAGAGTCGTCGTGGCAAACGGCCCAGGCCACTGCCATGTGACTCGCCGCGTGTGGGGCTATCAGGTTCCTCAGCGGTCCGTATCCGACCAGTTCGACATCCGAGGTGACGTAGGCGTGGCTCTTCCGCCCCTTACCCCTGAACAGCGCGCAGCCGCGCTCGAAAAGGCCGCCGCGGCTCGCCGGGAGCGGGCCGAGGTCAAGAATCGACTCAAGCACTCCGGCGCCTCCCT
>NZ_DATCVQ010000209.1:0-31699 GCF_036566765.1 Streptomyces sp. | reverse complement strand
AAGACGGGCTCGGCTTCGTCGAGGTCGAGACGCCGATGCTGCAGCTGGTGCACGGCGGTGCGGCCGCCCGTCCGCGGACGCGGACGCGAACGCGCCGGCGGAGGAGCGGACGCCGTCGCCGGTGTAGCCGCCGGACCGGGTCGCACGGTGTAGCCGCCTGCCCGGTTCGCACGCTGTAGCCGCCTGCCCGGTTCGCCTCAGAGCGCCTCGACGATCATCGCGTTCGCCAGCCCGCCCGCCTCGCACATGGCCTGCAGGCCGTACCGGCCGCCGCGGGCACGCAGGGCGTGGACGAGGGTGGTCGTCAGGCGGGCGCCGCTCGCGCCGAGGGGGTGGCCGAGCGCGATGGCCCCGCCGTGCACGTTGACCTTGGTCGGGTCCGCGCCGGTCTCCTGCTGCCAGGCGAGCACGACGCTCGCGAAGGCCTCGTTGATCTCGAACAGGTCGATGTCGGCGAGCCCGAGGCCGGCCTTCCGCAGCACCTTCTCGGTGGCCGGGATGACGCCGGTCAGCATGAGCAGCGGGTCCGAGCCGGTGACGGCGAAGCTGTGCAGCCGGGCGAGGGGGCGCAGCCCGAGCCGTTCGGCGGTCTCGGCGGCCATGATCAGGACGGCGGAGGCCCCGTCGTTGGTGGGGCTGCTGTTGCCCGCCGTCACCGACCAGTCGATCTGCGGAAAGCGCTCGGCGAACACCGGGTCCTGGAAGGCGGGGCGCAGCCCGGCGAGGATCTCGGGCGTCGTCGCGGGGCGCACCGACTCGTCGCGGCGGACGTCCCCGTACGGCGCGACCTCGGCGTCGAAGAGCCCGGCCGCCCAGTTGCGCGCGGCCTTGGCGTGCGAGCCGGCGGCGAACTCGTCCATCGCCTCCCGCCCGATCGACCACTTGGCGGCGATCAGCTCCGCGCTGATCCCCTGCGGGACGAGTCCCTCGGGGTAGCGCTCGGCGACGCCGGGGCCGAAGGGGTCGGCGCCGGGCGGCACGTTGGACCACATCGGGACGCGGCTCATCGACTCGACGCCGCAGGCGACGACGATGTCGTACGCGCCGGAGAGCACGCCCTGCGCGGCGAAGTGGACGGCCTGCTGCGAGGAGCCGCACTGCCGGTCGACGGTGGTGGCGGGCACCGACTCGGGGAATCCGGCGCCGAGCCAGGCGTACCGGGTGGTGTTCATGGCCTGCTCGCCGACCTGGTCGACGGTGCCGCCGATCACGTCGTCGACGAGGGCGGGGTCGATGCCGCTGCGCTCCACGAGGGCGCGCAGGGTGTGGGAGAGCAGGGCGACGGGGTGGACGTCGGCCAGGGCTCCGTTGGCCTTGCCGCGTCCGATGGGCGTCCGGACGGCTTCGACGATGACGGCGTCACGCATGATCACGGCTCCTGAGTCGGAAAACCCGAGTTGGAAAACTGGACTAACACTCACGAGTAACATAGCCCAGTTGATCCAGTTTTCAAACCCTCTCCCGAAACTGCCCTAGGCTGGTGCCCATGAAGGCCGCGCCCCGCCCCTGCTCCATCGCCGACACCCTGGCCCTGGTCGGTGAGAAGTACTCCCTGCTCGTGCTGCGCGAAGTCCTGCTGGGCGTGCACCGGTTCGACCGGATCGCCCGCAACACCGGTGCGCCGCGCGACATCCTGACCACGCGGCTGCGCCGCCTCGTGGACGCCGGGGTCCTGGAGAAGGTCCCGTACAGCGAGCGCCCGCAGCGCTTCGAGTACCGCGCGACCGCGGCCGGCGAGGAACTCCAGCCGGTGCTCCTGGCGTTGATGGCCTGGGGCGACCGACACCTCAACGAGACGCCGCCGGTGGTCCTGAAGCACCGCTGCGGCGCCGAGCTCGCGCCGAAGGTCGTCTGCGCCGCGTGCGGCGAGGACGCGGACCGGCCGAGCCTGACCGCCCGCGTGGACGCGCCGGGTTGGACGACGGCGGGCCCGGCGGAGGACTGACGGTTCCGGCGGAGGCCCTCCGGCCAGCGCCGACAGCCCAGGGCTGGCACAAGGAGCTTCACCCAGGGGCGGTACGCTGCGGGGCGACCGGCGGTCGATCATCGACCGCCTCGCCAATGACCGCACGCGCACACTCGGGACGGCCCTAGCCCCATGAGTTGGTTCGAATCATTCATCCTCGGGCTCGTCCAGGGGCTCACGGAGTTCCTCCCCATCTCCTCCAGCGCGCATCTGCGCCTCACCGCGGCGTTCGCGGGCTGGGAGGACCCGGGCGCGGCGTTCACCGCGATCACCCAGATCGGCACCGAGACCGCGGTCCTGATCTACTTCCGCAAGGACATCGCGCGGATCATCTCCGCCTGGTTCCGCTCGCTGACCGACAAGGCGATGCGCAGCGACCACGACGCGCAGATGGGCTGGCTGGTCATCGTCGGCTCGATCCCGATCGGCGTCCTCGGCGTCACGCTCAAGGACCAGATCGAGGGCCCGTTCCGTGACCTGCGGCTGATCGCCACCACGCTGATCGTGATGGGCGTCGTGCTCGGCGTCGCCGACCGGCTGGCGGCCCGCGACGAGATCGGCGGCCGGCACCGCGCGATCCGGGAGCGCAAGACGCTCAAGGACCTCTCGGTGAAGGACGGCCTGATCTTCGGCTTCTGCCAGGCCATGGCCCTGATCCCCGGCGTCTCCCGCTCCGGCGCGACGATCTCCGGCGGTCTGCTGATGGGCTACACCCGCGAGGCCGCGGCCCGCTACTCGTTCCTGCTCGCCATCCCGGCGGTGCTGGCGTCCGGCGTCTTCGAGCTGAAGGACGCGGGCGAGGGCGGACATGTGTCCTGGGGGCCGACGATCTTCGCGACGATCATCGCGTTCGGCGTGGGCTACGCGGTCATCGCCTGGTTCATGAAGTTCATCACCACCAAGAGCTTCATGCCCTTCGTGATCTACCGGATCATCCTCGGCATCGTTCTGTTCATCCTGGTCGGCTCGGACTCCCTGAGCCCCCACGCGGGCGAGTCCGCGGGCTGACCCGCTTCCCGCCAGGACGCCCCCGGGCGATCTTCGGGCGGGCGAGGCACCCTGGTGCCATGGCCTGGCAAGCACCGATCATCGTGCATCGACCCGACGCCGACGGCGGGCGGCGCGTCACCGTGCGCGGGCAGATCGTGGGCCTGGCGCACAACGACGCCGATCTCGTCGAGTTCCTGCGCCGCGCCGGGCTCGACGACGCCGACATGGTCCTGGACGACCCGCACCTGGTGGAATGGCGCGGCGGCCGCCCGCACCTTTGGGAAGCCGCCTAGGCCGGTAGGTGCACAGCCCTTGGCCCCGTCCCGCCCGTGGTCGACACTGAGGCGATGACGCAGCGCGTGGATCTCGCGACCGTGATGGACCGGCTGGCCGTCGACGAGGTGGTCACCGGGTACGCGGCAGCCGTGGACGACGCCGACTGGACGGGCTACCGGGCGCTCTTCACCCGGGGCGGCCGCGCCGACTACCGCGGGTCGGGCGGCATCGAGGGGCCGGCGACCGAGGTCGCCGACTGGCTGGCGGAGACGATGCGGCTGTTCCCCGTACGCCAGCACCTCATCGTGAACCGGCTGATCCGCCTCCAGGACCTCGGCGGCTACCCGGGCGACACCGCCGACGTACGGGCCGACTACATCAACCCCATGCGCCTGGAGTCGGGCGAGGACTTCGTCTGCGGCGGCCGGTACGCCTTCGGGCTGCTGCGCACCGACGCCGGCTGGCGGCTGCGCTCGGTGGTCGTGCACGAGAAGTGGCGGCGGATGCCGTCCGGCTGAACCGGGACTCCTCGCCGCGCGCCCCCGGCCGCGCCCTCTGTCGCCGTCCGCGCGCCGCGCGCACACTGGAGGCGACACCGCTCCCCCGGCGGTCGGCAGGTCGGCAGGAGGAGGCGTCGCGTTCATGCGGATTCCGGTCGGTGCCCGCACCACGGCCCGCGCCGCCCTGACGTCCCCGTGGTGGCGGGGGCTGCTCGCGGTCGTGGCCGGCGCGCTGCCCGCGTTCGCGTTCCCCGAGCCGTCGCTGTGGTGGTTCGCGTACGGGGCGCTGGTGCCCTGGATGCTGCTGATCCGCTCGGCGGGCTCGCCCGGCCGGGCCGCGCTCGACGGCTGGCTGGGCGGGCTCGGCTTCATTCTGGCCGTGCACCACTGGCTGATGCCGAGCCTGCACGTCTTCATCCTGGTCCTGGCCGCGCTGCTCGGGCTGCTGTGGCTGCCGTGGGGCTGGCTGGTGCGCGCGATGCTGGGCCACGAGCCGTCGGTCGGCCGGGCGGCCGCGGCGCTCGCGGTGATCCCGTCGGGCTGGTTGATGATCGAGCTGGTGCGGTCCTGGGAAGGCCTGGGCGGCCCGTGGGGGCTGCTCGGCGCGAGTCAGTGGGAGGTCGCTCCGGCGCTGCGGCTCGCGTCGGTCGGCGGGGTGTGGCTGGTGACGCTGCTTGTGGTGGCGGTGAACACCGCCCTGACGCTGCTGGTGTCGGCGGCCGCCGCGCGCGCCGCCGCCCTGGCGGGTCTGCTCGTGTGCGCGCTCACCACGAGCCTGGTCTGGATGTGGGTGGAGCCGCCACGGGTCACGGACCTGGTCCGGGTCGCCGTCGTGCAGCCGGGGGTGTACGACGGCTCCGGCGGCGCGGACCGCCGGTTCGTCCGGGGCGAGGAGCTGACCCGCGGCCTTGTGGGGCAGGATCTGGACCTCGTGGTCTGGGGCGAGAGCAGTGTGGGCATGGACCTGGCCACACACCCGGAGCGCGCGCAGCGGCTCGCCGCGCTGGCGCGGGCGCTCGACGCGCCGGTGCTGGTCAATGTGGACGCACGCCGGTCGGACGAAACGGGCATCTTCAAGAGCAGTGTGCTGATCGGCGCCGAGGGGCCCACCGGCGACCGCTACGACAAGATGCGCCTCGTCCCGTTCGGCGAGTACGTGCCGGCCCGGGCGGTGCTCGGCTGGGCGACGTCGGTGGGCAAGGCCGCAGGGGAAGACCGTCGGCGCGGCGAGACGCCCGTGGTGATGACCCTGCCGGGCCCGGAGGGGCTGCGCGTCGGGCCGCTGGTCTGCTTCGAGTCGGCTTTCCCCGACATGACCCGGCGGCTGGTCAGGGACGGCGCGGAACTGCTGGTCGCCCAGTCGGCGACGTCGACGTTCCAGGGCAGCTGGGCACCGGAGCAGCACGCCTCGTTGGCGGCGCTGCGGGCGGCGGAGTCCGGTCGTCCGGTGGTGCACGCGACGCTGACCGGGGTGAGCGCGGTGTACGGCCCGGACGGCGCGCGGGCGGGCGACCCGCTGGGCACGGACTTCAGCGGCGCCGCCGTGTACTCCGTACCGCTGTCCGCGACGACGACCGGGTACGTCCGGTACGGCGACTGGCCGGTGTACGCGGCGCTGGCGGTGCTGGCGGCGCTGTGCGCGGTGGAGGGCGTGGGGTCGCTCAGGCGGCCTGCACGCGGCACTCGCGCACCACGTGCTCGCACAGCTCGTGGGTGAGCAGCGCGTCGCGGGCGCTGAGCGTGCGGCCCTTGGTCACGGCGTCGAGGAAGAGGTGGACGGCCTGCTCGATGCCGCGCTGCCGGGCGACGGGCACCCAGTCGCCGCGCCGCCGGATCGTGGGCTGGCCCTTGTGGTCGACGACCTCGGCGAGGTTGAGGACCTGGCGCTTGGTGTCCTGGCCGGAGACCTCCAGGATCTCCTCGGTGGAGCCGCTGAGCCGGTTCATGATGCCGAGGGCGGTGAAGCCGTCGCCGGAGAGCTGCAGCACGACGTGGTGCAGCAGCCCGTCGCGGACGCGGGCGCGCACGTCGGTGTGCTCGACCGGGCCGGGCAGCAGGAAGCGCAGCGTGTCGACGACGTGGATGAAGTCGTCGAGGACGAAGGTGCGCGGGTCCTCGGGCAGGCCGACCCGGTTCTTCTGCATGAGGATCAGCTCGCGCGGGTGGTCGAGGCACTGCGCGTAGCTGGGGGCGAGCCGCCGGTTGAAGCCCACGGCGAGGCTGGTGCCGCCCTCCTCGGCGAGCTCCACCAGCTTGCGGGAATCGGCGAGTTCGTACGCGAGGGGCTTGTCCACGTAGGTCGGCACGCCGGCCTCGAGCAGCCGGGTCGCGATCGCGGGGTGGGCGCTGGTCGAGGCGTGCACGAAGGCGGCGTCGAGTCCGGCGGACAGCAGCGAGTCGAGGTCGAGGTGCCGCTGCGCGCCGGGGACGTGGTAGTCGTCTCCCACGCGCGCGAGCGTCTCGGGGGTGCGCGTCTGGAGGTGGAGCTCGACGCCCGGGAGGGTCGACAGGACGGGCAGGTACGCCTTCTGCGCGATGTCTCCGAGCCCGATGCAGCCGATCCTCACGGGGGTCTCCCTAGCGCTTGGTCGCGTGTCGTACCTGACGTTCCGGCAGGTCCTGCCTGTCGGCAGCATACGTCGCACCCGGCGGGGCCCAGTCGGCGATGCCGTCGAAGCCGCGCAGCACGAGACCGGGCCCGAAGCACGAGACGGCGGCGATGATCGCGTCGCGGGCGGCGACGGCGGGCCGGGAGGTCATCATCGTGAGCCGTCCGGTGCGGGCGGCCTTGCGGACGATCGCGGTGGTGCGGGGCAGTCGGTCCGCGGTGTACCCGGCCAGCGCCTGGCCGGGGGGCAGCCCGGTGGCGATGTGGTGGCCGAGCACGATGCCGTCCTCGATGGCCTGGTTGCCGCCCTGGCCGAGGGTGGGCTCCATCGCGTGGGCGGCGTCGCCGAGGAGCGCGACCCGGCCGCGGTGGAAGGCGGGCAGCGGCGTGATCAGGTGGTGCACGTCGTGCCGCAGCACCGCCTCGGGCGCGGCAGCGGCGAGGATCGCGGGGATCGGGTCGTGCCAGTCGCCGAAGCGGCGCAGCAGCTCGGCCCGTTCGTCGTCGGGGGCGTGCGTGCCGGCGGGGGCGGCGGCCATGGCGTACGCGTAGATCCGGCCGTCCTTGAGCGGCTGGGTGCCCCACAGGGCACCGCGGCCCCAGGTCTCGTGCGGCGCGAACGACCGGTCGGGTGCGGGGATGACGACGCGCCAGGTGGTGAAGCCGGAGTAGCGGGGTCCCGGGTGGTCCGGGAAGAGGCCGCGGCGGATCGCGGAGTGGATGCCGTCGGCGGCGACGACGAGGTCCGCCTCGATCACGCTCTCGTCCGCGGACGCGTCGCCCTGCACAGCGACGAGCGCCGGGCGCCGGTCGTCGCCGGGGTCGGCGACGGAGGCCGTTGCCCCGGTACGGACGGCTCCGTCGGGGAGGGCGGAGAGCAGCAGGTCGACGAGGGTGGCGCGGTGCAGCAGGACCAGCGGGCCGCCGAACCGATCGGCGGCCGCGGCGGCGTCGGTGCGGCACAGCCAGCGGCCGGACGGGGTGCGCATGCCGCCGTCGCCCTGCCAGGCGGCGAGCTCGCGGACGCGGTCGCCGAGGCCGATGACGTCGAGGGCGCGCTGGGAGTTGGGGGCGAGTCCGATGCCGGCCCCGACGGGCGCGAGGGACGCGGCCCGTTCCAGGACGGTGATCCGCCACCCCTGCTGATGGAGCGCGACGGCGGCGGTGAGCCCGCCGATTCCGCCACCGATGACGACGGCATGCTGCTGCATGACTCCTCCTCGCAACTACACCTGTAGTGACGCGTTCGACGGTACTACAGGTGTAGTCGCGTCGGCCAGTGCGGGCTCGATAGGTTGGCCCCATGACCGCACGCACCTCCCCCGCGCCGACGTCCCCGCGGGCCGATCTGATCGGCGACACCGCGCTGGCCCTCCTCGCCGAGCGGGGCATGCGCGGGCTCACCCACCGCGCCGTCGACGAGCGGGCCGGGCTCCCCCAGGGCTCGACCTCGAACCATGCCCGCACCCGGCAGGCGCTTCTGGAGACCGCAGTGCGCCGCCAGGCGCACCACGATGCGCAGGTGCTCGCCCCGGACGAGCTGCCGGCCCCGGACGGCGGTGTACGGGCCATGGCCGACGCGCTCGCGCTCGCCCTGCACCGCTTTCTCACCGACCACCGCCCGCTGCTGGTCTCCCGCTACGAGCTGGCCCTGGAGGCGACCCGCCGCCCGGAGCTGCGCAGCTTCTTCGACGCGGCCGGCGCGGCATTCCACGGGCCGCTGATCGCGATGATGGCGCGGGCGGGTTCGCCGGCGCCGGAGCGGCACGCACTGTCCCTGGTCGCTTGGTGCGAGGGGCTGATGTTCTCCTGCGCGGTGGGATCGTTCCACTCCGCGGTGCCGAGCCTCGACGAACTGCGCACCGGCTTCGACGAGTTGCTGCGCGGCATGCTGGGCGGCGGGCAATTGCCTGGCGCGCCGGGCGCTGATGCGTGACGATGCCCGGCATGACCGTCGAACGCATTGATCCCCCCACCACCGCCGGCGAGCGCGAGATGCTCGAGACCTGGCTGGACTTCCACCGCGCCACCCTCGCCCAGAAGGTCCAGGGCCTGGACGACGCCCAACTGCGCACCGCCTCCGCTCCCCCGTCGGACCTGACGCTGTTCGGTCTCGTCCAGCACATGGCGGAGGTCGAGCGCGGCTGGTTCCGTCGGGTGCTCGCGGGCGAGGACGCCGGGCCGATCTACTACACCGAGGACGACCGGGACCGCGACTTCCACCCCGCCCCGGAGACCGCCTTCGACGACGCGTACGCCACCTGGCAGGCGGAGATCGCCAAGGCCCGGGAGCTGGCGGCGGGCGCGCAACTCGACGACCTGGGGGCGGGCAAGCACCACACCGGCAGGGAGTACAACCTGCGCTGGATCTACGTCCACATGATCGAGGAGTACGCGCGGCACAACGGGCACGCGGACCTCGTGCGCGAGGCGATCGACGGCGTGACCGGGGACTGACCCGGCAAGCGCCTGACAGCGGCCGGGAACCCCGGGACGGGAAGATCACTCGTGCGGGGCATTCCCGGCCGGTAGGGGCGCGAAGATCCCGTACGGTCTGCAAGGTTGCGCGGGTGCATCGAACGAGAACCACAGCGAAGGTCCTGGTCGGCCTTGCCGTCGCGGCCGTCTCCGGCTGCGTGTCGGTGGAGCCGCGGCCCGCCGCGCCGCCGCCCCCGACGACCGCCGGGGTCAGCCGGCCCGCCCAGGACGTGGAGCCCCATGTCGTCCAGGCTCCGGCACGGGAGGCTCTCGAGGCCGCCACCCGGCCGGAGCCCGCGCCGCCCCGGCAGGACGCCCCGGAGCGGGCGCACGGCAAGAAGCACAAGGCGGACCGGCCCGGCCGGAAGGAGCCCAAGAAGAACCACCTGCCGGTCACCCTGCCGCCGGTGCTGCCGAAGTTCCCGGCCCATCCGCCGCGCTCCCGGGGCGAGGTCTGCGACCTGGGCGAGAAGTACGGCGGCTGGGGCCACGGCAGCGACCAGGCCCGGATCTGCCGCAGCACGTACGGCGGCGGCAGGGGCTGACCGGGCCCCGCCCGCAGGCCGGACCGCTACTCGGGCCGCAGCCGGGTCTCCAGGCGGCCGATCGCCGCCCGTACGCCGTTCCCGTAGCCGTCGTCGTCGAGCACGTCGGACGCGGCGCGGGCACGGTCGAGGTGGACCCGGGCGGCGTCCGGTCGCCGCAGCTTCACGTAGTCGGCGGCCAGGTTGAGATGGAGCGAGGGATACAGGGACCGCAGCGCGACCGCCGAGTCGTGCCGGGCGACCCGCTCCTCGCTCAGCTCCTCGGCCGCGCTCAGGGCCCGCAGGTCCCAGGCCAGCTCGGTGTCCGGGTCGTCCTGGGTGTCGGCCATGTAGTGCGCGAGCGTGCACCGGTGCAGCGGGTCCCCGTCGGCCCCGATCTCCTCCCACAGCGCCCCGAAGCGGTTGCGGGCCTCCTCGCGGTCCCCGGCGTGGAACAGCATCGTCGCCTGCCCGATCCGGGTCATGACGGCGTCCTCCGACGCCTGCTGATGCTCGCCCACTGCGGCCTCCCTGGATGCGACTCCGGCGACCCGCCGCGCGGCGCGTCGGACCGACGCTAGCCCCCGCCGCCTCCGATCGCGCTCAGGCTCGGGCGCGGGCCCGAGCCTGTGTCGCCCCGTGCTCAGCCCAGGTTCGGGATCCGCCAGTCGACGGCCTCGTGGCCCTGGGCCGCGATGGCCGCGTCGATCTGCGTGAAGGGCTGGGAGCCGAAGAACTTCTTCGCCGACAGCGGCGAGGGGTGGGCGCCCTTCACCACGACGTGCCGCTCCTCGTCGATGAGCGGAAGCTTCTTCTGCGCGTACGCGCCCCAGAGCA
The DNA here is from genome assembly GCF_036566765.1 of Streptomyces sp. GTDB lineage: Bacteria > Actinomycetota > Actinomycetes > Streptomycetales > Streptomycetaceae > Streptomyces. The sequence continues at coordinate 21,520 of NZ_DATCVQ010000209.1, read as the reverse complement.
CGAAGACCGCCGGGTCGGGCCGCGAGGCCACCGCCGTGATCACCGCGTCGGTGAACTTCTCCCAGCCCTGGTTCTTGTGCGAGTTCGCCTCGCCGGCGCGGACCGTGAGGACCGCGTTGAGCAGCAGCACGCCCTGCTCGGCCCACGGCATCAGGTAGCCGTTGTCCGGGATCGGGTGGCCGAGCTCCGCGTGCATCTCCTTGTAGATGTTGCGCAGCGAGGGCGGGGTCTTGACGCCCGGCCGCACCGAGAAGCACAGGCCGTGCCCCTGCCCCTCGCCGTGGTACGGGTCCTGGCCGAGGACCAGGACCTTGACCTTGTCGTACGGGGTGGCGGCGAGGGCGGCGAAGACCTCGTCGCGCGGCGGGTAGACCGGCCCCTTGGCCCGCTCCTCCTCGACGAACTCGGTGAGCTGCTTGAAGTACGGCTTCTGCAGTTCCTCGCCGAGGACGCCGCGCCAGGACTCGGGCAGCATGTCGGTGTCGGTCACGTCAACAACCTCCGGTAGGCGATCACTTCTACGCCTCAGAACCTACCGGGGGCCACTGACATCGCCCCGTGCGGGCTTCCTACCAGCTGGCCTTCCGGCCGAGCTCCCACATCTGCATGACGGTCTGCGGGTCCAGGGCGTTCTCGCCGCCGGAGATCTCCTCGCTGGCCGCCACGTACAGCCTGCCCTGCCACAGCGGCAGCAGCTGGACGTCGCCCACCATGATCTCCTGGGCGCGGTCGAAGTCCGCGGCCACCGCGGCGCGGTCGCTCTGCTTGCGGGACCTCGGCAGCAGCGTCTCGGTGATCTGCGGGCTGACGTACGGCGTGCGCAGCACGTTCTCCTTGCCGACGAACGGGGCGACGAAGTTGTCCGGGTCCGGGAAGTCGGGGAACCAGCCACGGCCGAAGACCGGGTACTGGCCCTTCTGGTAGCCGTCCTGGAACTCCTTCCAGGGCTTGCCCTGAATGGTGATCTCGAACAGGCCGGAGGCGTCGAGCTGCCGCTTGATCTCGCCGAACTCGGCGGCCGTGGCGGAGCCGTACCGGTCGGTGGTGTACCAGAAGGTCAGCTCGACCGGCTCGTCGATCCCGCCCTCGCGGAGGATCTTGCGGGCCTTGGAGACGTCGGGGTCGCCGTAGCGGTCGAAGAACTTGGTGGTGTGGCCGGCGATGCCCTTGGGGACCATCGAGTACAGCGGCTCGGCGGTGCCCTGGTAGACCTTGCCGACCAGCTCGTCCCGGTCGATCAGCTGCGCGATGGCCTTGCGGACCGGGAGCTTGCGGGCGACCGGGTCGGCGGAGTTGAAGACGAGGTAGCGGATGTCCGCCCCGGTGGACTCGATGAGCTGGAGGCCCTCGTTCCCCTTCGTCTTCTCCTGGAGGCCGACGACCTCCTCCGCGGTCAGACCGCGGTAGATCGCGTCGATCTCCTTCTTCTTCAGCGCCGTGACCATCGGCTCGGACTCTTTGAAGTACTTGATGGTCACGCCGCCGTTCTTACGGTCGGCGAACCCCTTGTAGCTGGGGTTCTTGGTGAGGACGGCCTCCTTGCCGTCCTCGTACGAGTCCATCACGTACGGGCCGGAGCCGACGAGCTTGCCGTCCGCGCGGAGCTTGCCCATCGGGTACTCGGCCGGGTCGACCAGGGACATGGCGGGAGTGGCCAGAACGAACGGGAAGGTCGCGTCCGACTTGTTCAGCTTGAAGACGACGGTGTTCTTGCCGGCCGTCTCGATCTTGTCGAGCGAGCCGAGCATTCCATTCGGACCGCCCTTGACGTCGATCTTCCGGATGCGCTCGATGGAGTGCTGGACGGCCTTGGCGTCGAGCGCGTGCCCATTGGAGAACTTCAGACCGTCACGGAGCGTGCACTCAAAGACCCGGCTCGAGGTGTCGATGAATTTACAGTCGGCGGCGTCCGCCTGCGGCGTGGTGGTGCCGGTCGGGAATGCCACCAGGGTCTGGAAGACATTCCGGTACAACTCCCACGAGTTGTCCCAGGCGGCGGCAGGGTCCAGGCTGGTCGGGGAGCTGGTCGTACCCACGACGACCTTCTTGTCCCCCTCGGCCTCGTCCTCCGAGAAAAGACTGCAGCCACTCACCAGGGATATGGACGCAAGGGCTGCAGCAATCTGCAGACTGGTCCGGTTGAACACGTGCACACTCCTCGTTCAGCCATGGGTCGGCCGACCATACCGCAGTGCCCCGCCAGGTCAATGTGGAGCCCTGGCGAGGCACTTGAGGCATTAGGCGCGTAACCGGGAACAATCCGGTCAGGCGGCGGCCCCGAATTCGGTCACGCGACGGTCACGCCACTCCGGCGTTGAGGAACAGACCACCGTCCACGACCAGGGTCTGGCCGGTAATCCAGTCCGCTTGCGCGGACGTGAGAAATGCGGCGGTGCCGCCGATGTCCTCGGGAACGCCGAGCCGTCCCAGAGGATAGCCTGCCGCGGCCTCGGCCTCCCGGCCCTCGTACAGCGCCTGGGCGAACTTGGTCTTGACCACGGCCGGGGCGATCGCGTTGACCCGGACCAGCGGGGCGAACTCGTGCGCCAGCTGAAGGGTCAGATTGACCATGGCGGCCTTGCTCATCCCGTACGCGCCGACGAACGGCGAGGCGGTGATGCCGGCGACCGACGCGATGTTCACGATCGCGCCGCCGTGCTCTTTCTGCCAGGCCTTCCAGGTCTGCTGGGCGAAGCCGAGCGCCGAGACGACATTCGTCTCGAAGACCTTGCGGGCCACATTCAGGTCGAGCTCGGCGATCGGCCCGAAGACCGGGTTCGTGCCGGCATTGTTGATCAAGAAGTCGACGCGCCCGAAAGCGGCCATCGTGGCTTCGACGGCGGCGGCCTGGTGCGCCTCGTCGTGCGCCTTTCCGGCCACTGCGATCACCCGGTCCGCGCCGAGCCTCTCGACGGCCTCCTTGAGCGCCTCCTCGCCGCGCCCGGTGATGCACAACTGGTCGCCCCGGGCGACCAGCGCTTCGGCGATGCCGTAGCCGATGCCCCGGCTCGCGCCGGTCACCAGCGCGACCTTGCCGGAGAGCGGAGGAAGTTCCTTCGCGATCATGTCGCTGCCCCTGTTCCCTCTCGTCCCGTCCGGCGTCAGTTGAGCGGGCCGCCGGCCACGTACATGACCTGGCCGGACACGAAGCCGGCGTCGTCGCCCGTGAAGAAGGCGATGGCGTTCGCGACGTCCTCGGGGCGGCCCACGCGCGCCACCGGGATCTGGGTGGCCGCGGCGGCCTGGAAGTCCTCGAAGCCCATGCCGACGCGGGCCGCGGTCTGCGCCGTCATCTCGGTGACGATGAAGCCCGGGGCGACGGCGTTGGCGGTGACGCCGAACTTGCCGAGCTCCTTGGCCAGGGTCTTGGTGAGGCCCTGGAGGCCGGCCTTGACCGCGGAGTAGTTCGCCTGGCCGCGGTTGCCCAGGGCGGAGGACGAGGAGAGCGAGACGATCCGGCCGAAGCCGGCGTCCACCATGTGCTTCTGGACGGCCTTGGCCATCAGGAACGCGCCCTTGAGGTGCACGTTCATCACGATGTCCCAGTCGGACTCGCTCATCTTGAAGAGCAGGTTGTCGCGGAGCACGCCGGCGTTGTTGACGAGGATCGTCGGCGCGCCGAGCTCGGCGGCGACGCGCGCCACGGCGGCCTCGACCTGGGCGCCGTCGGAGACGTCGCAGCCGACCGCGATCGCCCGGCCGCCCGCGGCGGTGATCTTCTCGACGGTGTCCTTGCAGGCCGCCTCGTCGAGGTCGAGTACGGCGACGGCCCGGCCCTCCGCGGCCAGCCGGACGGCGGTGGCCGCTCCGATGCCCCGCGCCGCACCGGTGACGACGGCTACGCGCTGCTCGCTGGTCATGCTGGTTCTCCTCGCCCTTGGATCGTCCCTGGATGCGGAACAAGACGGTCCGACCCCCACATGAGCGACCGCTTAGTACCTTCCGCAGACGAGACGCTAGAAGCCCTGGCACCCGGTGTCAACGGCCCACCGGGTGCACCATCTCACCCCGTTCCGGCGGTCGCCCCGCTCAGCGCACCAGCAGATCGAGCAGTCTTTCGATCTCGGCCTCGGGGTCGGCGGTCAGCCCGGTGTGCACCGGCCCCGGCTGGACCACGGTGGAACGCGGCGCGATCAGCCACCGGAACCGCCGTCCCGCGTCGTCCCCGGCCGCCTGACCGGCGTCCTCGCCGCCCAGACAGACCCCCTCCACGGCGTGCAGCGCCGCCCGTACGCCGGTCACGTCGGCGGCCGGGTCCAGGGCCCGCAGCCGGGCCTCGTCCAGATGGGTGCGGGCGGCCACGTAGGACCTGGCCCGGCAGTAGACCACCACGCCGGCGTTGAAGCACTCGCCGCGCTCGACGCGGGGCACGACGCGCAGCAGCGCGTACTCGTAGACATCGCGGTCGGTCACGTGGTGCTGTCCTTCTCCGTGGCGTGCGGCCGGGGTGCGAGGCGTTCGGCCAGCCAGCCCGGGGGCTGCTCGGGCCGCCGCTCGGTGCGCGGCCCGAGGGTGATCCGCTCGTGGATGGTCGCGGCGCGCGACAGCAGCGCCTCGACGTACGCGCGACGGAGCGCGTCGGTGGTCTCGAAGCCCGGCTCGTCGACCAGCCACTCGTCGGGCACGTCGGCGGCCACCTCGGTGAGCAGCTCCTCGGTCACCAGCGGCGCGAGCTCGGCGGCCGCGGCCGCGACGTCAGGCGCGTACGGCGCGAGCGCGTGATCGGAGGCGTCGTACGGCTTCGCGGCCGAGGCCTGGGCGCCGGGCCAGTTGTGGTGCCAGATCATGGTCGCGCCGTGGTCGATCAGCCACAGGTCGCCGTGCCAGACGAGCATGTTCGGATTGCGCCAGGACCGGTCGACGTTGTTGATCACGGCGTCGAACCAGACGACCCGCCCGGCCTCCTTCGGATCCACCTCGTACGCCAGCGGGTCGAAGCCGAGCGACCCGGGCAGGAAGTCCATCCCCAGGTTCAGCCCGCCGCTCGCCTTGAGCAGCTCCTGGACCTCCTGGTCGGGCTCGGAGAGTCCGATGACCGGATCGAGCTGGATCGACACCAGCTCGGGGACCCGCAGCCCGAGCCGGCGCGCCAGCTGCCCGCAGATCACCTCGGCGACCAAGGTCTTGCGCCCCTGCCCCGCACCGGTGAATTTCATGACGTAGGTGCCGAGATCGTCGGCCTCGACGATGCCCGGGAGCGAACCGCCCTCACGCAGGGGCGTGACATAGCGGGTCGCTGTCACTTCTGTAAGCATTTCCCCAGGTTATCCCGTGAGCCCGCCCCGCCGGCCCCCGCCGTCACCCGGTCGCGCCGCCCTTTCGCGTTGCACATCAAATGACCGAATTGCGAAGTCGATTGACAGTGCATCAGCCACGTGACTAGAAATCCCCCGCCATGATCGGCGCACTCTGAGCAGGGCCCTTCCTCAGTGGAATGCGGCCCGATTTCGCATGCCCGTGGTGCGCCGACACGACGGAAGGATTGGCGTGAAATCGATATACGGGCGGGCGACAGCCTGCCTTGTCGTCGCGGCGATAGCCGGGGCGATGGTGCCACAAGTCGCTTATGCGGCACCGGCCCCGAGCGGGGACGGCGACGGTGTCGTCGACACCGTGAAGGGGTGGTTCGCGGACGATTCCAGGAAGCTGGACGAGCCCCCGTCGCACGACGAGTTGGACGTCGCCGAGCGGCAGAAGCTGCCGAAGGGCAAGGCGGCGCCGAAGGCGAAGCGCGTCGGGGAGCTGACCGGCCGGCGTACGGCGAATGCCCGGTACTGGCGACTGTCCGACGGTCGGGTGCAGGCCGAGGTGTCGGCGGTGCCGACCGGGTACCGGTCGGGGAGGTCCTGGAAGGCCATCGACCCGACGGTCGTCCCGAGCGAGGTCGCGGGTTTCCCGTTCGCCAACACGACGAACGCGGCGAGCAGTTGGTTCGGTTCGGACGCGGGGCGGCTGCTGCGGTTCGAGGCCGGTGACGGGCATGTGGTGACACTGGGCCTGCAGGGCGGCGGGAAGCTGTCCCCGCTGGCCAAGGGCGACACGGTCACGTACAAGGACGCGGTGGCCGGTGCGGATCTCACCTATCAGGTGGGTCCGGGCCGGGTGAAGGAGAACATCGTTCTCGACCGGAAGCCCGCGGGCCCGGTCTCCTTCTCCTTCACGCTCGATGCGGGTGGGTTGACGCCGAAGGGGAACAAGGACGGTTCGGTCTCGTTCTTCGGCGAGGGCGCGGACCCGGTCCTGGTGATTCCGGCGGCGTTCATGACGGACGCGAAGAAGAGCGCCGGTTCGGCGTACGGAACGGGCTACAGCCCGGCCGTGACGCAGAAGCTGTCGAAGGCCGGCAAGGCCTGGAAGCTCACCGTCACCCCGGATGCCAAGTGGCTGGCGGCGCCGGAGCGGCAGTACCCGGTGACGATCGATCCGACGATCTCGATCGCTCCGACGCCGGCGACGGCGCAGGACGTGATGATCTCCTCGGACGGTCCGACGACGAACTACAAGGACAACTGGCGTCTGTCGGTCGGCAACACGACCACCGGCACGTCCCGCGCCCTGCTGCGGTTCCCCCTCACGGGCGTCCCGTCGGGGACGAAGATCGACTCGGCGGATCTGAAGCTCTGGTACGACCAGACGCACACCTCGGGCGACACCGAGGTGCAGCTGGAGGCGCACCGCGCCACCCAGGCGTGGACCGAAGAGCAGGCCACCTGGAACAACGCCAACGCGATCACCGGCGAGCTGTCCGGTACGTCGGTCCTGGTCGACGACGGCGACGCGGGGAAGACCGCGGCCGTCGGCGCGTGGCCGGCGTCGGGGAACACGGCGTACACGCAGTACGCGGTGAACCAGGACTACCTGTACAACAAGGACACCGTCGCCGGTGACACGTACACCTGGCAGCCGAGCCTTCCCGAGGACGGCGCCTACCAGGTCGAGGCGCACTACGTCCCGGCCTCCGACCGCGCCACCAACGCGCCGTACACGGTGACGTACGACGGCGGCAGCAAGCAGTACCTCGTCAACCAGCAGGCCGGCGCCGCCGGTGTGTGGAAGACCCTCGGCTCGCACCCGTTCAAGGCGGGCACGCTCGGCAAGATCGTCCTCGGCGACGGCCCCGCCTCGACCACCACGTCGGTGATCGCGGATGCGGTGCGGTTCACGAAGGGCGGCGTGGTCACCAAGCAGCCCGGCGAGCTGAACACCTGGCACACCTTCCCGGTGACGAAGACCGTGCAGTCGTGGATCGACGGGGTCAACGTCAACAACGGCTTCGTGATCAAGGCCGGCGACGAGACCGCGAACGGCCCCAAGGGCGGTCCGCGGTACGAGGGCTCGGAGTTCGGGTACGGCGGCGAGACCGCCAACTACCCGCGTCTCGTCCTGACCTACGGCCGTCAGGGCGTCGACCTCGCAGCCCCGACCACCATCCACGACACGGGCGCCGAGCTGAACTGGTCCGGCTACACCGATCCGTCGACGGCGACCGGTGACGACATCGTCGAGTACCAGGTCCACCGCTCGATCAGCCAGACCTTCACGCCCTCCTCCGCCACCCTCGTCGCGCCTGTCGCGTCCACGGTGACGTCGTTCACGGACACGTCGGCGTCGCCGACGAAGGCGGACGACCCGGACCCGTACGGCCGCGCGTACTACTACATGGTCGCGGTCAAGACGAAGGACGGGCAGGTCGTCGCCGCCCCCACGCAGCTCGTCCGTCTCCCGAAGGCCGGGCGGACGACGAAGGTGTTGGACGCGACGCAGGACACCACCCTGTCCTCCGCCCGCCCCACCCTCACCCACGACACCATCGACGATGCCGGCCCGAAGAACTGGCTCAGCGTCGGCAACAACTCGGCGACGTACGGCGACACGCGTGCCGCGCTGAAGTTCCCGGCCCTGGGCATCCCGACCACGGCCCGCGTCCTGGACGCGAAGGTGCGTCTGTGGTCCACGCAGACCGCGCAGGACACCGCCGGGGCGATCTACGAACTCCGCCCGCTGACGCGTGACTTCGACGAAGCCACCGCCACCTGGGTCAAGGCGAACGCCACTGCCAACTGGACCGCGCAGGGCGGCGACTTCGGCGCCGTCGCGGCCGACACCGGGGCCAAGACCAACGACCCGGCCCGTCACGACTGGAGCATCACCTCGCTCGCGCAGTCGTGGGTGACCACCCCGGCCTCCCAGCAGGGCGTCGTTCTCAAGATGGCCGACGAGGTCGCCTCCCAGGAGCGCACCCTGTTCCTGTCCTCCGAGGGCACCGAGCAGCGCCTGCGCCCCCGCATCGTGGTCACCTACATCGACTCCACCACCGAGTCGACGTACTACGCGCCGCAGACCCCGGCCCGTATGACCCCGAACACCGACTACACGGTCGACTTCACCCTGACCAACACCACCGCGTCGACGTGGAACTCCGCCGACCAGGTCCTCACCTACAAGTGGACCCTCCCCGACGGCACCGACGTCACCAACGGCGGCAACCAGGTCCAGACCGCCCTGCCCCAGGACGTCACCCCGGGTGAGTCGGTCAGCCTCCAGGCCGTCGTCAAGACCCCGATCAACTCGGACAACGGCAACAAGCGCACCGACTACGTCCTGACCTGGGACGTCTACAACAAGACCGCCGGCACCTGGGCCTCGGGCACCGCCGGCATCCCGGGTCTGAAGCAGAACGTCGCCGTCGAGGACCCGACCTCCAACACCCTCGGCATGGAGAAGTTCTACTCCTACGCGGGTACGAACACCGGCGCCAACTCATCGGTGATGAGCAACATGGCGTCCGGCAACAGCGTGTGGTCGTACGACGCGTTCGCCAACCCGGGCCGTGGTCTGGGCACCTTCGCGCGGTTCGCGTACAACACGCTCGACACCTCGGACACGGTTCTCGGTCACGGCTGGTCGGGTCAGCTCGCCGGCCCGGTCCGGCTGGGCGCGCCGCTGGACTTCCACCCGAACCCGCACCCGACGGAGATCCGCCTCCCGGACGGCGACGGCACGACGCACGTCTTCCGCGAGCAGCCCGACGGCACCTGGAAGGCCCCCGCGGGCGTCCACTACAAGCTGACGGCGAAGCCCGGTCTGGACTGCACCCCGCTGAAGGACCCGATCCCCGACGCCTGGACGATGACCCGTCCGGACGGCACCCGGTTCCTGTTCGGCTGCGACGGCTACATGACGTCCATCGTCGACAAGAACGGCAACACGCAGACGTACACGTACGAAGAGCGCAAGTCCAACAACAAGCCGACCAAGTTCCTCCGGTACATCACCGACCCGGCCGGCCGTCAGTCGCTCACCGTCGAGTACTTCAGCAAGGCCGACGGCCTCGGGCCGAAGATCACCGATCACGTCAAGTCGATGACGGAGATCTCCGGCCGCAAGCTGACTTTCGAGTACTCGGACAAGGGTCTGCTCACCAAGCTCACGGACGGCGCGGGTTCTGCCCAGCCGAAGGTGTTCGCCTTCGAGTACGACGCCACGCAGGGCAACAAGAACGTCAAGCTGGTCAAGGTCACCGACCCGCGCGGCAACGCGACTGACATGACGTACTTCGCGCCGCAGGCCGGCGACGACCCGAAGTACCACTGGTGGACCAAGAAGATCACCGACCGCTCGGGCGGTGACCTGGGCTTCGCGTACAAGGTGGACACGGCGAACCCGAAGTTCACCGGCACGACCGTCACCGACGCCAAGTCGCACGCCACCGCCTTCGTCACGGACGACTTCGGCCGCCCGGTCCAGACGACCAACGCCAAGTCCCAGACCACCAAGATGAGCTGGGACGCGGACAACAACGTCACCTACGTCGAGGAGAACAACGGCGCCAAGACCGCGTACTGCTACGACCAGAAGACGGGCTACCCGCTCTGGCAGCGCAGCGCGGAGTGGAACAAGGCGGGCGTGCCGCCCGGCTCGGCCTGCGCCCCGGGCACGTACCCGGCCGACGCGATGAAGTACGAGTACCAGACGCGCGCGGACGGCTTCTCGGCCGACCTGTTCCGCAAGACCTCCCTGGAGGGCCGCGCCTGGCAGTTCGGCTACGACTCCTACGGCAACCTGACCTCGGTCACGGACCCGAAGGGCGTCTCGACGGCCACGGCCGGCGACTACACCACGTCGTACACGTACGACGCGTACGGTCAGATGCTCACGGCGACCGACGCCGCGGGCAGCACCACGACGTACTCGGACTTCGAGCCGACCGGCTACCCGCGCACGACCCGGGACGCCCTCGGCAAGACGTCGACGACGGTCTACGCGCCGCGCGGTGAGGTGACCTCGTCGACCGACGAGCTGGGTCACACCGTCACGCAGAACTACGACGTCTACGGCCGCCCGACGGACGGCAGGACGCCGAAGGACCAGGCCGCCGGGGTGTACATCACCAACCCGGCGCCGGTGTACGACGCCAACGACAACGTCACGACGTCCACGGCGCCCAACGGCGCGGTCTACTCGTCCGTGTACGACGCCGGCGACCAGGTGGCCTCGTTCACCGAGCCGAAGGACACCCCCACCGGGCAGGCGCGCACCACGACGTACGCGTACGACACGGTGGGCAACCAGCTGTCGGTCACGCTGCCCAAGGGCAACCTGGCCGGAGCGACCGCCGGCGAGCACACCACGACGTACACGTACGACGAGCTCAACCGGCCGGTCACGATCACGGACGCGTTCGGGAACCGGACCTCGGCCTCGTACGACGACGTCGGCAACGTCAGCACCGTGGTCGACCCGCTCAAGAACAAGACCGCGGACGCGACCGACTTCAGCGCCTCGTACACGTACGACCTGGATCACAAGCCCGTCTCGACGAAGGACCCGGCCGGATACACCCGGTCGACGACCTACGACAAGGACGGCCTGACGCTCTCGGCGACGGACGAGAACGGCAACACGGTTCTGTCCACGTACGACGAGCGTGGCCAGGTCTCCCAGGTGCGCGTCCCGCACAGCGGCTCCGGCGGGACGATCACGTACAACACCACGAAGTACGAGTACGACGCGGTCGGACGGCAGACCACGGTGATCACGCCGCGCGGCACCGCTTCCGGGCGGGCCGACGCGTTCACCGCCAAGACCGTCTACGACGAGCTGGGGCGGGTCAAGGCGAAGCTGTCGCCGTACGACCCGACCGACCCGGTCTACAACAAGCCCGTCCAGACCGACTACACCTACGACGCCGTCAGCCGGCTGACGAAGGTGAGCGCCCCGCCGTCCAAGGGCGAGACGACCCGTAACGACACCACCTACCAGTACTTCGACAACGGCTGGACGAAGAGCTCCACGGATCCGTGGGACATCGTCGCCGGCTACGAGTACAACACCCTGGGCCAGCAGACCCGGCGGACGCTCACCAGCGCCGGCGGTTCGTCGTCCCGGACCATGAACTGGGGCTACTTCCCGGACGGCAAGCTGCAGACGCGCTCCGACACCGGAGTCCCCGTCGGCCTGCAGGTCGTCCTGGCCGACAACTCCGACAGCCAGAACGTCGCGAAGACCGGCACGTGGACGACGTCCTCGACCGGTACCGGGTTCAACGGGCACGACTACTTCACCCACGCCGCCGGCGCGGGCACGGACGCGGTCACCTGGGACACGACGATCCCCGAGGACGGCACGTACCAGGTGTACGTGAAGTACCCGGCCGTCACCGGAGCTGCGACCACCGCCTCCTACAAGGTGGAGCACGACGGCGGCTCGGCCACCAAGCCGGTCGACCAGACCAAGAACGCGGGCGCCTGGGTCTCCCTGGGCAGCTACGCGTTCAAGGCGAGCGGCACCGGGCAGCGCGTCTCGCTGACGCAGAACGCCGGGGGCACGGTCGTCGCGGACGCCGTCAAGCTGGTCCGCGACAACTCGGCCGACACCCAGCTGCCGCCGCAGTCGTTCGGCTACACGTACGACGTCAACGGCAACATGACGGACCTCACCGACGGTTCGCCGGGCGCCCGCTACGACGCCTACGCGTTCACCTATGACGCGCGGGACCGGCTGACGCAGCTTCAGGAGAAGGCGGCCGGCAACGTCAAGCACACCACCGGATTCGGCTACGACGCCGACTCCAACATCGTCAGCCAGACCCACGACGCTCGGAGCGCCACGTTCGACTACGACGTGCGCGGTCTGCTGTCGAAGGTCGTGAACAAGGAGTCCGCGAGCGACCCCTCCCCGAAGACGACGTCCTACACCCGTACCCCTGCCGGCCAGTTCGCCACGCAGACCAAGGGCAACAACAATGTGGCGACGTTCGAGTACTACCTGGACAGTTCGCTCAAGAAGTCGTCCGAGCGGACGTCGGGCGGCACCCTGGTGGCCGAGCACTCCCTGACGTACGACCCCAACGGGAACCGGACGCAGGACGTCTCGACCACGCAGAACGCCGACAACCACGGCGCGTACCTGTCGCGGACCAGCACGAACGTGTACACCCCGCGTGACCAGATCGCGTCGGTGCGCAACTCGGACGGTTCCTCGCCGCAGGACTACGCCTACGACGACAACGGCAACATCACGTCGCAGACCGTCGGCTCCAGCGCCACCACGAACACGTACTCGCGCGACCGGCTGCTGTCCAGCAGCACCGCCGCGGGCACGATCAAGTACAACTACGACCCGTTCGGCCGGATGGACACGGTGACCGGCGCCGGCACGGTGCTGGAGAAGTTCACCTACGACGGCTACGACCGGATCAAGTCCCAGCAGAACAACAACGGGACCGGCCTGGTCAGGACCGACTTCACGTACGACGCGTTCGGCCGTACGGTCAACGAGGTCAAGGGCGCCGGGTCGGCGTCGCCGAAGAGCACCGTCTTCGACTACCTGGCCATGGGCGGCGCGGTCGTCAGCGAGACCGTCGACGGCATCCTGAAGAAGTCGTACCAGTACTCGCCCATGGGCGAGCGGCTCAGCCAGATCGTCCACGGCTCCGGCGGGAGCAAGGACTACACCTACTACACCTACAACCCGCACTCGGACGTCACCGCGCTCACCGACGACCAGGGCAACACCAAGGCCACGTACGGCTACACCGCGTACGGAGCCCAGGACGACACCCAGGCGTCCGGCGCCGACAAGCCGGGCGCGGGCGGTGCGGGCGCCGAGCCGTACAACGCGTACCGGTTCAACAGCGCCCGGGTCGACACCGGTTCCGGCAACTACAACATGGGTTTCCGGACCTACTCCACGGGGATGAACCGGTTCCTCTCCCGTGACATGTACAACGGCGCCCTCGCCGACATGCGGCTGGCGTCCGACCCGACCACCGGAAACCGGTACGCGTTCGCCGGCGGCAACCCGCTGTCGAACGTCGAGCTGGACGGCCACAGCTGGCTGAGCTCCAACGGCCGTCCGTCGTTCGCCGTCGACAGCGCGGGCACGGTCACCGACCTGGTCGACGAGATGATGAACACCATGCGGGACCACTACATCCGCACGACCAAGGTCAAGGGCCGCACCTATGTGGGTGCGTACGACCCGGCGACGAACCGCTACGTGGCGGGCATGTCGTCCAACCCGTTCGGCTGCGCGGAGCGGGACTGCGCGCGGAAGCTCGGTCTGCCGATGGACCAGGTGCGGTTCGGCAACGCCATCTCGTACCAGCGGCCGTCCAAGCAGCCCATCATCGGCGTCTGCGAGAACTGCCAGAACGACTCGGCGCGCAGCCAGTACCCGGCGGACGCCAAGTGGAAGCCGGGCGCCCGGTTCGACAGCGGCCGGGCGATCCACACCTCGCCCGGTGAGCTGGCCATCCCGAGCCGGGCGAGCACCGAGCTGGTGGCGGTCCGGTCGGCGCAGGCCGCCGAGGCGGCCGCGGCGCGGACGTCCTCCGCGGGCACGTCCTCCGGCGGCTCCGGTTTCGCGAGCAAGCTGAGCACGGCCGCCAAGTGGGGCGGTCGCGGCCTCCTCGCACTGGGCGTCGGGGTCGCCGCCTACGAGGTCTGGTCCGCGCCGGACGGGCAGAAGGGCGAGGCGGCCGTGTCGGCCGGCTCCACTCTGGCCGGCGGCCTGGCCGGCGCCTGGGCGGGAGCCAAGATCGGCGCAGCAGCCGGTGCGGCGATCGGGTCCATCATTCCGGGCGCGGGAACCGCGGTCGGAGGCGTCGTCGGAGGCGTGGTCGGCGGTCTCGTCGGCGGTATCGCCGGAAGCTATGTCGGCAGCAAGGCGGGTGATTTCTTCAACAGCCTATGGTGACGCACCGGTAGATTCCGGCAATTCACCAGCCGATATCCTGGCCCCCGCGGGTCTGTACGACCGCGGGGGCCAGGCCCTTGTCAGGTCACATCATTCACGGCCCCTTTCCCGGGGCCTTGCGAGGCAGCAGCAACATGAACGAGAACGACATCCCCGGCCCCGACTGGTTCGATTCCGACCCGGAACTGGATTCCACCGAGGAGGGTCTGCGTTTTCTCGCCGTCCTCCGTGAGCGGGCCGAGTCCGGCGGGTGGTCCTGCGACCCCGACGACACGTACGCGAGCTTCGCCGTCTTCGAGAACCGGACCGAGCTCCTGGTCACTCTGGAGCTGTGGGACAACACCATCGAGCCGGGCGGGCACGTGCTCACGGTGGGCGCTTTCTTCACCGGCTCCCGCCTCGTCGGCGGCGAGTTCCACGATCAGCTGTACACCCTGGAGCGGAGCTCGGAGACCGCGATCGAGGCTTCCGGTTCCCCCGAGGACCTCGCGGAGCGCGCGGCCGAGTGGTTCGAGCGGATGCTCGACCTGCCGGTCCTGCGCAACGAGTTCGTCGTCGACGGCCGGATCGTCAACCGGCAGTGGGTGCTGGCCCACACCGGCCGGGAGGTGGCCTCCCAGTTCCGGGTGGAGCCCGGCGACCCGCTGGCCCGCACGGTCCAGGTGCGCGGCAAGGCCGTCGGAAACGCTGCAGATGCGGGAGATGCGGGAGATGCCGGGGATACCGGAGATCATTTCTGACGCACCCCTTGAACGCCGGGCCCTCGGCGTGCGTACTACTTCGTGAACGCAGGAATCCGGATTCAAGGGGAGCAGCGATGAGCGGAGTGGCACGCCGGACTGTGGTCGCGGCGGCGGGCGGGGCCGGGCTGGTCGGGGTCCTCGCAGGGTGCGGCGGTTCGGGGGACTCGTACGGCGACTCCCCCAAGGCCGGCGACACCGGCGGGGCGAACGGCGGGTCCGCGCCCGGGGCGGGGTCCGCTTCCGGCGGTTCCGGGGCCGGCGGCGCCGTGCTCGCCCGGACCACGGACATCCCGCAGGGCGGCGGCAAGGTCTTCGCCGACAAGGGCGTGGTCGTCACGCAGCCGACCGCGGGCGAGTTCAAGGCCTTCTCCTCCTCGTGCACCCACTCGGGCTGCGCGGTCAAGGAGGTCACCGACGGCACGATCACCTGCCCCTGCCACGGCAGCGCGTTCTCCGCCGCCGACGGCAGCGTCAAGCAGGGCCCCGCGACCAGGCCGCTGCCGCCGGCCGAGATCAAGGTCGACGGGGACTCGATCACTCTCGCGTGACCCGGAGGGGCTGCTTCCAGCAGCCGAGCACCTCGTCGGTCGTGGTGATCGTCGAGACGAGCGCGAGGGTGTGCCGGATCACCTCGGGGGTGTACTCCGCCGGCACCCCCGCGACGGCGTCCCCGGGCACGACCACCGTGTAGCCGAGGTTGACCGCGTCGAAGACGGCGTTGGGGATCGCCACGTTCGCGGAGACGCCGGTGACGATCAGAGTGCGGCAGCCGAGATTGCGCAACAGCGGGTCGACGTCGGTGCCGGCCACCGGAGACAGCCCGTGCAGCCGCCGGACGACGAGGTCCTCGTCGGCGACCTCGATCGGTTCGGCGATCCGCACCGCGATGCTGCCGCTGTGCTGCTGCACGGGCAGCCGGGCGGCGGCCCGGAACAGCCGGGCGTTGGCGTTCGCGCCGCGCCCGTCGGGCCGCCGCTCGGCGACCGCGTGCATCACCTGCACGCCCGACTCGTGGGCGGCGGAGACCAGCCGGGCGATGTTCCGCAGCGCACCCGACGAGCGGACGGCCGCGGCGAGTTCGGGCAGCGCGCTGTTCCGCCCGATCACACCCTCCTGGCACTCGACGGTGAGCAGCACCGTGGTGGCCGGATCCAACTGCTCCGCGAGCGGCACGGACTGCGCCATGGCTTCCCCCTCTTGATCTGCGGTCACCCGGGCGTACCAGGCGTCCCGGGCGCGCGAGGCTAGTGGCCATTGCGTCCGGACGGAAGAGCCTCCATGCTTTCTGACGTTCCGTCAGACCAACTGGAAGGGGCGGCCGATGACCGTCGCACAGCGCCGCGGACGCAGGATCATGATGACCCCGGCCGAGCGGGACGCCTTCCTCGCCGAACAGCGCACCTGCCGGGTGGCGACCGTATCCGCCGACGGCCGCCCGCACGTGAGCGCGCTGTGGTTCGCCTGGGACGGCGCCTCGCTGTGGCTCTACTCGATCACCCGCAGCCGCCGCTGGGCCGAGCTGCGCCGCGACCCGCACATCGCGGTGGTCGTCGACGCCGGCGAGGAGTACGGCGAGCTGTGCGGGGTGGAACTGTCCGGCACCGCCGTCTTCGTCGGGGAGGCCCCGCGCACCGGCGAGCCCTGCCCCGAACTCGACGTGCCGGAGCGGCTGTTCGCGCGGAAGAACTTCGGCCTGGACGAGATGCCGCACGACGGCCGGCACGCCTGGCTGCGGCTGACCCCGGACGCGATCGCCTCCTGGGACTTCCGCAAGCTGGCCACGCTCTGAGGCTTCGGCGGTCCTCAGTCCCCCGCCGTCCGGCCCGCCTCCCGCAGCGCCTCCACCGCCGCCCGGATGGAGGGCCGCCGGTCGGCGTCCGTGCGCCACACCGCGTGGATGTGCCGCCGGACCCGCTGCCGTACGGGCACGAGCACGACGCCCTCCGGCACCGGACCGCGACCGAGGCGCGGCGTCACGCACACCCCGAGCCCGGCCGCGATCAGCGCGAGCTGGGTGTGGTGCTCGCCGGCCAGGTGGGCGATGCGCGGCTCGATGCCCTGCGAGCGCAGGGTGAACATCAGCCAGTCGTGGCAGAACTCGCCCTCCGGCCACGACACCCAGTCGTCCCCGGCGAAGTCGACCAGGTCCACCTCGGCCCGGTCGGCCAGCGGATGGTCCACCGGCAGCGCCACATCGGCGGAGTCGTCGAGCAGGTGGGCGCGGGCCAGGCCGCCCGGCACCGGCATGCGCTTGTTGTTCCAGTCCAGGACGATCGCGAGGTCCGCGTCCCCGCGCATCACGTCCCGGATGCCGCGCTCGGGCTCCAACTCGCTGGTGCGCGCCCGCAGCTCGGGGTGCTGGGCGCGCAGCGCGCGCAGGGCCGTTGGGAAGAGTCCGCGGGCGGCGGTCGGGAAGGCCGCGATCCGCACCTCCCCCACCACCCGGCCGCGATGCGCCTCGATGTCCGACTGGGCCAGTTCGACCTGGGACAGGATCCGCGCGGCGTGCTCGGCGAGGAGCTGCCCCGCGTCGGTGAGCCGCACGCCCCGGCCGTTCTTGGCCAGCAGCTGCTGGCCGACCTCGCGCTCCAGCTTGGACAGCTGCTGCGAGACGGCGGAGGTCGTCACGTGCAGCCCGTCGGCCGCGCCACTGACCGAGCCGTGCCGGGCGAGGGCGTCGAGGGTGCGCAGGCGCTCCAGGTTCAACATGTAAGCGATGCTACGAGAAAGTACGCAGAAAATCTCGCTTGTCCTACGATGTACGAGGGGCCACTCTTGACGTCATGACCGCCGCCGCCCGCTCCCGGGCCCTGCCGACCGACTCCTCACCCGCCCCCGCCCGCCGCTCCGTCGACTGGCGCATCCGCTTCGGCGTGCTGGCCCTGATCTGGGGCTTCAGCTTCGTCTTCATCAAGGTCGGCAACGAGAGCTTCGCGCCGTTCCAGGTGACCTTCGGCCGCCTGCTGTTCGGCACGGTGGTGCTGGCCGTCGCGATGGCGGTCAAGCGCGAGCGGCTGCCGCGCGGCCTGCGCACCTGGGGGCATCTCGCCGTGGCGGCGTTCCTGCTCAACGCGCTGCCGTTCTCGCTGTTCGCCTACTCCGAGCTGACCATCCCGTCCACGCTCGCGGGCATCTGCAACGCCACCACCCCGCTGTGGGGAATGCTGCTCTCCCTGGTCGCGCTCTCCGAGGACCGCCCGACTCGACTGCGCGCGGCCGGCCTGGGCATCGGCTTCGTCGGCGTGCTGACCGTGCTCGGCGCGTGGCAGGGCTTCAACGGCCTGGACGTGACCGGCACCGCGATGGCGCTGCTCGCCTCGTTCAGCTACGCGGTCGGCTGGATCTACGTGCGCCGCACCCTGGCGGGCAACCCGGCCTCGAACCTCTCGCTCGCGGGCTCCCAGGTCGGCCTCGCGACCCTCCAACTGGCCGTCGTCACCCCGCTGTTCACCACGATGCCGAGCTCGGTGGAGCTCCTGCCGCTGCTCTCCGTGCTCGCCCTCGGCGCGCTCGGGACGGGGTACGCGATGCTGCTCCAGTACGGCGTGGTGGCCGAGGTCGGCCCGACGACGGCGGCGATGGTCACGTACTTCATCCCGGTCATCGCGACCACGGCGGGCGTCGCTCTGCTCGACGAGTCGCTCACCTGGAACACCCCGGTCGGCGCGGTGATCGTCCTGGCCGGCGCCGCCCTCACCCAGACCCGTGCCCCGTCCGCCCGTACGAAGAAGGAGCCGGTGGCGAAGGGCCCCGAGACCAAGACGCGCCAGGAATCGGCCACGGCGGACGCGGGGGCGTAGCCGGCACCCCGGTTGCGCTCCCCCGCGCGGCGCCTCAGCCGTACGCGCGCGCCGGCGCCGGGTCCGCCGCCGCGGCAATCGCGTCGGCCAGCGGTTCGAGGTCGGCGAGCGACAGGCCCGAGACGGTCACCCGGACCGCCGGGCCGGTCGCCATCCGGAAGCGGGCCCCGGGCGCGACGGCCCAGCCCGCGCTGAGGAGCCGGGTCACCGCGCCGGTCTCGTCGGCGACCGGGATCCAGACGTTCATGCCGGTGCTGCCGTGGGCCGCTACGCCCCGCGCGGCCAGCGCCCGTACCAGACCGTCCCGCCGCTCCCCGTACCAGCGGGCCACCGCCGCCCCGTCGACCGCGCCGCTGGACCAGAGCTCGACGAGGGCGCGCTGCAGCATCTTGCTGACCCAGCCGGGGCCGAGCCGCTGGCGGCCCATGACCCGGTCGAGGGTCACCGGGTCGCCGGTCAGCGCGGCGACGCGCAGGTCGGGCCCGTACGCCTTGGCGGCCGAGCGCACCAGCGCCCAGTGGTCGGTGCCGCCGGCGAGCGGGTGCAGGGGCGCCTCGACGATGCCGTGGCCGTGGTCGTCCTCGACGAGCAGCGTCGCGGGGTGCGCGGCGAGCACCCGGCGCAGCTCGGCCGCGCGGCCGGCGGTCACCGCCGCGCCGGTCGGGTTCTGCGCCCGGTCGGTGACGACCACGGCCCGCGCCCCGGCGCGCAGCGCGCGGGCGAGCGCGTCCGGCAGCGGCCCCTCGTCGTCGACGGGCACCGGCGCGGGGCGCAGCCCGAGCGCGGGGACGAGGTCGAGGAGACCGCCCCAGCCCGGGTCCTCGACGACGACCGCGTCGCCCGGCTTCAGGTGAGCGTTGAGCACCCGCTCGATCCCGTCGAGGGAGCCGGAGGTCACCGCGATCCGCCCTGCGGGCACGCCGTCGGCGTCCATGGCGGCGCGGGCCAGCCGGGCGAACTCCTCGTCCACGGGCGGCTCTCCGTAAAGCACGGGCCGCTCGGCGTTGCGCCGGGCCGCCGCGGCGAAGGCCTCGCCGAGCGGCGGCAGCAACGACGGCTCGGGGTTGCCCTTGCCGACGTCCCGGACGCCGGCCGGGGCCTCGACGCGGAGCGAGCCGCGGGCCGTGGTCGCGGGCATGGGCCGCACCCGGCTGCCGCGCCGGCCGGCGGTCTCGATCACCCCGCGCTCGCGCAGGGTGCGATACGCGGCCGCGACGGTATTCGGGTTCACGCCGAGGCTGGTCGCCAACTCCCTCATGGGCGGCAGCAGTTGACCCGGCTGCAGCGCCCCCGAACCGACCCCCCGCTCCACGCTGGCGGCGATCTCCGATGCGCGACGTCCTTCGATCCGATACTCTCCTAGCACAAAAGAGATTATGCACTAGTGCAATGGAGGGCGCAATGTCGGAGACCCTGGCCCAGAGCGGGACCGCCTACGAGCCGACCGAGCGGACCGTGCCGAGCCGCAACCGCAGCCGTGCCTCGTACGACCGCGACCTGGTCCACTCGATACTCGACGAGGCGTACGTCTGCCACCTCGGGTTCGTCCGCGACGGCGCGCCGATCGTGCTGCCGACCCTCTACGGGCGGGTCGGAGAGCGGCTGTACGTGCACGGCTCCACCGGCTCCCGGCCGGCCCGCATGGCCGACCCCGGCCTGCCCGTCTGCCTGACCGTCACCCACGTCGACGGCCTCGTCCTGGCCCGGTCCGCCTTCCACCACTCGATCAACTACCGTTCCGTCGTGGTCCACGGCACCGCCCACCAGGTCACCGACCCGGACGAGCTGCGCGAGGCCCTGGACGCGCTGGTCGACCAGGTCGTGCCCGGCCGCTCGTACGACTCCCGGCCCGCGAACGCCAAGGAGCTCGCCGCGACCGCCGTGCTCCGCCTCGACCTCGCCGAGGTCTCCGCGAAGGTCCGCACCGGCGGCCCGAACGACGAACCGCAGGACCTGGACCTCCCCCACTGGTCCGGCGTGGTCCCGGTCGCCACCCGCTACGGCACGCCGATCCCGGCCGAGACCCTGGCCGCGGACGTCGCCCTGCCCGACTACATGACCGTCCTGTGAGGCCCGCGCCATGCTGATCCATCCCTGGGACGCCGCCCACGACGAGGCGGAGTGGCGCGCCTGGCTGGCCGGGCACGACTTCGGCCAGCTCGCGGTCAACGGCCTGCCGGGCGAGCCGCCGTGGGTGCAGCCGATGCACTTTCGGTACGACGCCGAGCCCGGCCCGTACGGCCGGGTCATCGCCCACCTCGCCCGGCCCAACCCGCTCTGGCGGGCTCTGGAGACCTGCCCGGACGTGCTGCTGAGCGTGGTCGACGACTACGCCTTCGTGCCGGGCCCCTGGGCCGCGCCCGAGGACGCCCCGGCCGCGCACGGCACGCCGACCTCGTTCTACGCGGCGGTCCAACTCCGCTGCACCGCACGGGTGGTGGACGACCCGGCGGAGAAGGCCGCGCTGCTCAACCGCCAGGTCGCGCATTTCCAGCCTGAGGGCGGCACGGAGCAAGTGGCCCCGGGTGCGGCCCCGTTCGGCCGTCTGCTGCCCGGGCTGCGCGTGCTGGACCTGGCTGTGACGGACGTCCGCGCCAAGTTCAAGTACGCGCACCACAAGCCGCCCGCGGTGCAGGACCGCATCGCCGAGGGCCTGGCGGTACGGGACGCCCCCGGCGACGCGGCCGCCCGCGCGCATCAGCTGCGCCGCCGCCCGGCGGAGCGCGGCTAGAGCGACGTGCTCCAGCCGCGCCGCGGGTGTCAGGCCGTCGCCGCCGC
>NZ_DATCVQ010000208.1:0-1725 GCF_036566765.1 Streptomyces sp. | reverse complement strand
TCGCACTGGTCCCACACCCCGAAGCCCTGCCGGTACTGCGGACAGCCCGCACACACCCGCGACTCGAAGCGGTCCCCGGCGCACAAGACCTGCGCCGAGGCCGCCCTCGCCCAGCAGGCCGCAGACGCGGCCGACGCCTATCGAAAGGACACCCTGTAATGCCGAAACTCAGCCCCCACCAGGCCCCCGAGGTCAAGCTCGACTCCGCCGCGGCTTCCGTCGAGGCCAGCCTCACCGTTGACCAGCGCCGCGGCCTGTTCGAGAAGCCGGGGACGACCGTGGTCGCGATCGTCGAGCTGACCTCCAAGTCGTACACCGGCCACGCCGACGGCGAGGAGAAGGAACCTCAGGTCAAGGTCCGCGTCACCGGCTGCGAGGTCGCCCGGTCCGACGGCGAGGCCGCCACCCTGCTGGAGGCCAAGCGCGCGATGTGGAGGGCCCGCCGCATGGACGGAACCCTCGACGAGGTCGGCCCCGGCCCGCGCGACCCGGAGCACGTCATCGGCGACGCATTCGCCGAGTACCCCTCCGAGGCGGAGTACCGGGCGCACGAGCGGGCCCGCGAGCAGCGGCGCCGCGACGAGTACGTGCGCTGACCCAGCCCCTCCCACAAGCCGTACGGGGCGGGCCGACTCCCCCGCCCCGTACACCGCACCACGACCACGGAGAGCCCCAGTTGAGCACTGACGAGCAGGCCACCCGCGCCAGCGGCAGCGTGCCTCACGCCTACGGCAACGCGCTGGCCTGGCGCTGGTCCCGCGAGATGCCCACGGCTCTCCGCCGGGGGTTCCTCACCCTGCTCTACGCCCTCCGCGCCATCGCCAACGCCAACGGCGAACTCCGTTTCCACGGCGACCACAAGCCGATCCGGATCCAGGACATCGCCAAGGCCGCGGGCGCCGACGAGAAGGACGCCCGCCGGTACATGAACGCGGGGATCGCCGCCGGCGTGGTCGCGGTCAAGGGCGAGCAGCGCCGCGGGAAGGCGACGCTCTACACGCTGGTGCTGTGCCCGATCCCGGACTGGGGCGCGGCAGAGGACGTCTTGAAGACCACCCGGCGCAAGCCCGGGAAGGGGTCGGCACCGTGGCAGGCACCGGCCGGAAGTTCGGGGGACCGCGACCCGAACCAGTTCGGGGGACCGCGCCCTGAACTTCCCGGAGATCCGGGCGAAGAAGTTCGGGGGACCGCGCCCCGTATGGGTTCGGGGGACCGCGCCCCGAACGGTTCGGGGGACCGCGCCCCGAATAACCCAGGGGGTACCCATGTCTCTCCCCATGACGAGGCCGGGGTGGTCTTCAAGCCTCAGGTAGTCGGGCCCCCCGCACCCCAACAGACCGACTCCGACCAAGAGCAAAACCACGTCCCCACACGGCAGGTCGGCTTCCTCCGCTGCACCCGCTGTCACGAGCGGCTCATCCCGGACCCCCGCCGGCCCGAACGCACGACCCACAGCCACTGCACCGAGAGGACCGCCTCATGACACCCCAGGAGCGCCTCTACGCCGAGGAAATCCCCACCGGCACCTTCGGGGACGCCCGCCCCGCCAACGGCCGCCGTACAGCCGCCACGCCCCGCTGGACACCCGAAGAACAAGCCGCCCACTACCGCGAGCTAGCCGAAGCCCTCGGCGTCCCCCACCTCCACGCCATCACCCCCGCCGCCTGAAAGGAGAACCCCGTGACTGAGCTGCGCATCGGCTCCCTGTGCACCGGCTACGGCGGC
>NZ_DATCVQ010000207.1:0-47364 GCF_036566765.1 Streptomyces sp. | reverse complement strand
CGCCGTCTCGAAGTCGACGTCGCCGACGTTGCCCGGGTTGTAGCCGGCGTCGATCACGACCGCGCCCGGCTTGATGTCCTCGCCCTTGATGAAGTTCGGCTTGCCGACGGCGGCGACGAGGACGTCGGCCTCGCGGACGATCGAGGAGAGGTCGGTGGTGCGGGAGTGGCAGTAGGTGACGGTGGCGTCGCGGCCGAGGAGCAGCAGTCCGGCCGGCTTGCCGAGGATCGCGCTGCGCCCGACCACGACGGCCCGCTTGCCGGTCAGGCCGACCTCGTACGCGTCGAGGAGCCGCATGATGCCGCCCGGGGTGCAGGAGACGAAGCCGGGCAGACCGAAGCCCATGGCCGCGAAGGACGCCATGGTCACGCCGTCGACGTCCTTCTCCGGGGCGATCGCCTCGAACGCGGCGCGCTCGTCGATGTGCGGGCCGACGGGGTGCTGGAGCAGGATGCCGTGGACCTCGGGGTCGGCGGACAGCGCGCTGATCGCGGCGACGAGTTCCTCGGTGGTGGTGGCCGCGGGCAGTTCGACGTGCTTGGAGCGGATTCCGGCCTTCGCGCAGCGGTTCTGCTTCATCTTCACGTACGTGACGGAGGCCGGGTCCGCGCCGACCAGCACGGTGGCGAGGCAGGGCGTGACGCCTGTGCGGCGGGTGATCTCGGCGGCGCGGGCGGCGGTCTCCTCGACCGTGCGGCGGGCGAGCGCGGTGCCGTCCATGAGGGTCGCGGTGCTGGTGGACATGGGCTGCTCCTGGGCTTCGGCTGCAGAGGAAGTCGCCCAGGCGCGCGGCAGTCGGACGTCGGTCCGTCGGGCCGCTCCCCGGTGGTGATCCACCCAAGCGCCAGTCACGGCCCGAGCCCCACTCTACGTGACCGCCATCGGCACGGTCCGGCCAGGGCGGCGCCGGGACGCTTGTCGACGGACGGCTCCGCGACCACGATGGCGCGCACGGGCCAACGGGACACGGACCGGACACGGGCTGGACGACCTCGGTGGGGAGGCCGACTTGAACGAAGGCTGGACGGCGGCGCGGGAGCCGGACGTGGGCGCGGTGCGCCGGGCGCACGAGGTGTTCACCGCGGGCGGCGAGCTGCGGCGACCGCCGGTGCGCGACCTGGTCGCGGCGTCGTGGCGACGCTCGGCGCGGGCCCGGGTCAGCCCGGACGGGGCGGCCTGCGTGGAGCTGGGCGACGGCGACCTCGCCGCGTACCGGGAGGAGCATCCGCTGGCGGCCGCGATGCCGGTGATCCGGGAGCTGATGGGCGCGTACGCGACGGATGGGGAGCATCTGCTCGCGGTCTGCGACGCGGCGGGCCGGATGATGTGGGTGGAGGGCCATCCGGGCACGCTGCGCAAGGCGGACGGCATGAACTTCGTGGCGGGCGCGCGCTGGTCGGAGTCGGCGGCCGGTACGAACGCGCCCGGCACGGCGATCGCCGTCGACCGCCCGGTCCAGGTGGTCGCCGCCGAGCACTTCCGGCGTCGGGTGCAGGCGTGGACGTGCGCGGCCGCTCCGGTCCACGATCCGCACACCGGCCGGGTGCTCGGCGCGGTCGACATCACGGGCGGCGACGGGCTCGCCCATCCGCACAGCCTGGCGTTCGTGCAGGCGGTGGCCCGGGCGGCGGAGTCGCATCTGGCGCTGCACGCGCCGACCGCGCCCGCAGACCGGCCGCGGCTCTCGGCGCTCGGCCGGGACGAGGCGCTGCTGTGCGCAGGCGGCCGGACCGTACGTCTGAGCCGCCGGCACAGCGAGATCCTGGCGGTCCTCGCACACCGCCCGGAGGGGGTGAGCGGCGAGGAGCTGCTTGTGCAGCTGTACGAGGACGAGTCGGTCACGCCGGTGACGCTGCGCGCGGAGTTGTCGCGGTTGCGCGGGCTGCTCGGCCCGGAGGCGCTGCGCTCGCGCCCGTACCGGCTCGCGTCTCCGGTGGACGCGGACTTCGCGGCCGTGGACCGGCGGCTCGCCTCGGGCGCGGTCGCGGCGGCGCTGGCCGACTACGCGGGTCCGCTGCTGCCGGGTTCGCGAGCGCCTGGGGTGGTGCGGCTGCGCGAGCGGCTCGCGGACCGGCTGCGGGCGGCGCTGGTGGACCGGGCGGACCCGGGGCTGCTCGCGGACTGGACGTACAGCGCGTGGGGCGAGGAGGACGTGGAGATGTGGCGCGCGCTGGCGGACGCGGTCCCGGCGGTGCAGCGGCCGCCGGTACTGGCGCGGCTGCGCACCCTGGACGCGGAACTGTCCTCGGGCGCAACGGGGTTGCAAGGTCCGGGTCCGCGCACTCGGCGGTGAGGAGACAGAGAGGGGCCGGGCACCGCGCACGCGGTACCCGGCGTCGATTCATCGGGCGGCTACAGCGGTGGCCGCGGCGGCTGGGTGCGCCAGAAGGCGCACTGGTGGTCCGTCGTGAAGGACGAACTCATCTGCGTCGCCTGTGGGTTGAGAGTCAGTACCGTTCCCGTCCCGGTCGTGGGCCAGGAGGGCTGCCCCGGCACGGTCGGCGCGCCGAAGCGGGCGAAGGCGCCCCAGTAGCGCTTCATCCGCGTCGCGAGCGCTGCCTGGACCGGGGTCAGGGGGCGGTCGCCCGCCGTGAAGTCGTGCAGGTACGCCAGCTCGGCGCTGTGCGCGTTCGACATGTCGAGCCCGGGGACCTGCGCGCCCGCCAGCGTCGGGGAGTTCGGGTCGTCGAACTCGTAGACGTACGTGGGTACTTGCGTGGCGAACCGCTGAGCCGTCCAGGCGGTCTGGCAGGCGAACGTGGAGTCGGTCATGACCGCGGAGAGGGCCAGGTACGGCGAGCCGAATCCCGACACGGGATAGCGGGCGAGCACTTCAGGACCGGCGGCCCCGTACTCCGCCAGGATCTGCGCCGTGTACTCCTCCTCCGTCAGCCGCGGCTGCGACAGGGCCACGAACAGGCGCGACTCGGAGCGGGTGCTGCCGATCAGCACCGGCACCTTGTTCCAGACCCCGCTCCCGATCGCGGCGCCCGGATCCACCGGCAGCAGCCCGTCACCCGAGGCCGGTCCCGAGGTCGGCAGCGTGCGCGCCGCCTCGACCAGCGTCGCGGCCGGCGCGGCGCGCAGGCACGCGGCGGCCCCGGCCGGATCGGTACAGCCCGCTGCCGCGGCGAATGCCCGGGCCTGCGACGCGGCCCGCGCGATGTCGGGCGTAGGGAGCAGCGTGCACGGCCCGCTCTGCAGCACGGCGCGGTGGAACAGGCCCGCCGCCGAAGGCGCTGCCAGCAGCCCGCAGACCGAAGCGCTGCCCGCCGACTGCCCCGAGACCGTGACGTTGCCGGGGTTGCCGCCGAACGCCGCGATGTTCTCCCGCGTCCAGCGCAGCGCCTCGACCTGGTCCATCAGGCCGAAGGAGCCGGAATGCCGGACGTTCTCCCGTGCCAGTTCGGGCAGCGCCAGGTAACCCAGCTGTCCCAGGCGGTAGTTGATGCTGACCACGACGCTGTCGGTGAGGTCGGCCATCGTCCGGCCGCCGAACTGGGTGCCCGTGCCCATGGTGTACGCACCGCCATGGATCCACAGGATCACCGGAAGCCGGGCTCCCGCGCGGGCTCCCTTGGGACGGTACACGTCCAGGTAGAGGCAGTCCTCGTCGACGGCCGAGGGGTCCGCGAGACCGAACGGCGCGAACTGCACACAGGCCGGTGCCTGCCGGTCAGCCTCCCGTACGCCGCTCCAACGGCTCGGCTCCCGCGGCGCCCGCAGCCGGGCCTCGCCGACCGGGGGCGCGGCGTAGGGGACGCCGAGGAACTCCTGTGCTCCGTCATGATTCAGGCCGCGCAGCGGACCCTGCGCGGTGGTGACGACCGGGCGCGGGGGTGTGCCCGCGTCAGAGGTCGTGACCGCCGTGGCGGGGGCCGTCGACGCGAGCAGAGTCACGAGTGCAAGGGCCGTACCGAGCAGGGATCTTGCCGAGCTGCGCCGATTTTCGGGCCGCTTCATCCGTCCTCCTGAGTCAGCTGGTGTGGAGCGGTGGTCAAGGGCGCAGACCGGCGATCAGGGCTGAGGCAGTGGCGTGGTCGGCGGGGCCGGTGTTCCAGGTGGCGTTCATCGGGCTGACGGCGATCCTGTCGGCGCTGACGGCCTCGACGTCACCGCCCTTCGCCGCCGCGCGCAGATCCACCGTCACGTCGACCTTCCAGGTGCCGTCGCCGGAGTCGGTGAAGTCGGGTTCGAGGATGGTCTGCGGGTCCTGGAAGGTGGCGGCCACACCGACGGCGGCGCCCTTGCCGTCGGGGCCGACGACGGGGTGGTTCACGTTCAGGCCGACGCCCTGGGGCAGCAGCGGCCCGGACTTCGCCCGTGCCCGCAGCCGGTCGATGAGCTTGACGGCGAAGTCGAGCGTGGGGCCCATCGCGTTGACGGTGGCGACCGGATCGGGCGCCGAGACGCCGCCGGTGCTCAGCGCGATGGCGGGTACGCCGGACTCGAGCGCCGCGACGGCACCGCCGACGGTGCCGGAGTGCGTGGCGAGGCCGGCGACGTTCGGGCCGTAGTTGGTGCCGGACACCACCAGGTCGGGGGCGCGGCCCTCGAACACTTCGGAGAGGCCGAAGGCCACCGAGTCGCCCGGGGTGCCGTCGACGGCCCACACCTTCGGCTCGGGGTGCTTCACCGTGATCCTTGGGGCGCTCATCATCTTCGTACCGGCACCGGTCTGGTTGGTGAGCGGGGCGACGATGGTGACGTCGTGTCCGGCGGCGGTCAGCCGCTCGTATGCCTTGCGGATGCCGGGCGCGTTGTAGCCGTCGTCGTTGGTGAGCAGGATCCGCAGCGGCGCCGGGGGCGTCGTGCTCGCCGCGGGCGCCAGGGCCTCATGCGACGAGGCGACCGCGGGGGCCGTTCCGGCGAGGGCCGGCGTACACAGCAGCAGGGCGGCCAGCGGCAGTACTCGCTTGCGTTGCACGGAGCGCTCCTTCGAATGGGAGGTAGGCGAGGGTCGGGGATGAGGGGGTGACCGGCGGGCGCACGACCCCCGGCATGCGCCCGCCGGAGTACGTCGGCTGCGCGGAGCGCGGCGTCGACTGCGTCGGCTGCGCGGAGCGCGGCGTCGCCTGCGTCAGCTGCGTCAGCTGCGTCAGCGCACGCTGCGGATCGGGAGGATGGCGAGCGCGCCGATCAGTGACAGGGCGCCGCCGGCCAGGAACAGCGGGGTGTATCCGCCCAGGGCGGTGACGATGGCGGAGGCGACGAACGGGGCGACGATCTGCGGACCGGCGTTCGCGATGTTGAGGACGCCCATGTCGCGGGCCGCGTCCTCCGCTCGGGGCAGGACCAGGGTGACGAGCGCGGTGTCGACCGCCATGAAGCAGCCGAAGGCGAGGCCGTTGAGCGCGCTGAAGACGAGCATGCCGGTCCAGGTCGGGCTGACGACGGGGACCGCCATGACGACACCGGCCAGCGCGGCCGAGACGCCGACGAACACCTTGCGGCGGTTCCAGCGGTCGGAGAGCAGGCCGCCGACGACGGTGGACAACGCGACGGCGGCCATCGACACCGGAGTGAGGATCGCCATCGCCTCGGGCGGGTTCAGCCCGGCGGGCAGCGCGATGTGGTCGTCCAGGATGTACAGCTGGTAGCCGACGACGGAGAAGTAGCCCAGCACCATCAGGGCGCGGCCGATGAAGGCCCAGCGGAAGTCGTGGTTGGCCAACGCCGAGAGGAACGCCGCGAGTTGGGCGCCCTTGGGCGCTCTCGCGGTGAGCTCGGTTCTGGGGGTGTCACGGCAGAAGACGGAGAGCAGCAGGGCGGCGAGGGCGACGATCGCACCGAAGACCAGATACCCGGTGCGCAGGTGCGTCGCGGTCTGCGCGGCGACGAGTACGCCGACGGTACCGCCGATCGGCAGACCGAGCCCGACCAGCGCGGACGCCGTGCCGCGGCGGGCGACGGGGATGCGGTCGGGCACGATCGCGGTGACCGCCGCCTGGTAGGTGTTCATCGTCGCCTGGACCAGGCACCAGCCGATGCCGACGAGCAGCGCGGTGGAGACGCTGCCGAGGAAGGCCAGGGCGAGCAGCGAGGCGCAGGCGCCGCCGAGGATCCAGGGATTGCGGCGGCCGCTGCGGTCGGAGAGGGCGCCGGCGATCGGGTTGAAGGCGGTGGCGAAGATGGCGCTGATGCCGCCGATCAGGCCCAGGACGGCGACCTTGTCGTCGGGGGCGATCGCGGCGACCTGGGTGGGCAGGAGGACGGAGCCGACGCCCATGTAGAGCGCCATCATGGCCGAGTTGGCGACCAGGAGCAGGAGCATGAGCCCGCGCTGGCGTGGGGCTTCGGGCGCCACGGGGGTGGCGGTGGGGCCGGCGTCGGCCGGCGGGTCGATCGGATCGGTGAGCTCGTTCGTGGCCATGACGACTCCTCGGGGGACGGAGCGGGGAGGTGGCGGGGTACGGGACCGGGGGTCCGGCGGAGTGCGGTGCGGTGCGGTGGTGCGCCGGTTCCGGTACGCGGTTGGGCGGTGCTCGGGTGAGGGAGGCGCCGCGTGAGCGGTCGCGGGGGCGGCGGTGTCACCGGAAGCCGCCGCGGACAGCTGCGGTCCGATACGCGTTGTTACACGTGTCACTCGCAGCGCTGGACCCTGTGTAGCACCCATTTCCAGCCCCCGCTAGAGCTTGCGCAGGGTCGTTGCGCAGATCGTGACCCGGGCGAGATTCGCACGTGGAGCACGTGTAACCAGCCGGTCGGCAGTACGGACCAGGGCCGTTGCGTCTCGAAACCCTCTTGCTCTTGTGGCGACGGTCGCGAATCCGCAATACTCCGTGCCGCACTGTGACGGCCCCAGCGGCCCAGCGGTCCCAGCGACTCCGGCGCTCCGGACTCCGGCGCTCCGGACCCGGCGCTCCGAACTCCGGCCTGCCCAGTACAACCGGCGACCGCTCCCGCCTCTCCCCTCCCCCGCTTCCGCGCACCTCCCTTACGCCGCACCCCCGCGCCCGCCTTCCCGCGCGCCCCCACCGCTCGGGGTGAAGACCGTGAAAGGCCCGCCATGCCGCTCTCACCGGACATCGCCCTGCCCCCGCACCCCGCACCCCCTCCCCGCCATCACCTCCCGGCCGCTCCGCCGCGCCACGCGCTCGCCACCGGGATCGCGCTCCTCGTCGCGTCACTGCTGATCGGATTGCTGCTCCTGGTCGCCGACCGCCCCTTCTTCCAGGGGCTCGACGATCGCTGGGCGGCCTCCGTGGAAGGCGTTCGCTCCGGCGCGGCCACCGACTTCGCCACCGTGCTCGACCGGCTCGGCGGCCCGATCGGCCTGATCCTGCCGCTGATGCTGATCGGTTGTCTCTGCGTCTACGGGCGCTGGCGCTCGGCGCTGTACGTGTTCTCGGCCGCGATCGTCGCCAACCTGGTCGTGGTGCTGCCCCTCAAACTGCTCGTCGACCGCCCGCGACCGCCGCACGTCTGGGTCCTCGTCAACGACGGCTCGTACCCCTCCGGCCAGGTCTTCAGCGCCGTCACACTGATGGTCGCGGCCGCGGTCGTGCTGTTCCCGCCGCGCGCGCGACGCTGGTGGTGGCTGTTCGGCGCCGCGTACGTCGTCTCCATGATGTGGAGCCGCACCTGGCTGCACGCCCAGTGGCTCAGCGACACGCTGGCCGGCGCACTCGGCGGGGCCGGAGCCTGCCTGCTGCTGTGGCGGGCGTTCGCTCCCCTGCTGCGAACGGAGGCGGAGCGGACGGCGGACAGCAGCCTCTGGACCTGACGAGCGTCCACCGAGCCAGCGATATCGCGAATCATTGACGGTCGATGAATTTACGCAATACTCTCACCGGCGTGTCGGGTCGGCGCGTGTTCGGCGCGCGACCCAGGAAGGATTGCCTCATGGCTCTCACCCCAGGCCCTGATCACCCGCTGGTCGACCTCCCGACCGGGCGCCTGCGCGGCGCGGTCGAAGGCGGGGTCGCCGTGTTCCGCGCCGTGCCCTACGCCGCTCCCCCGGTCGGCGACCTGCGCTGGCGACCCGCCCGGCCGCACCCGGGCTGGAGCGGCGTCCGGGACGCCACCGCCGACGGGCCCAGCGCGCCGCAGCTGTACATGGAGGGCGGGGACCCGGTCCTCGGCGGCCATGGATCGCCGCCCTTCGACGAGGACTGCCTGACGCTCAACGTCTGGACCCCGGCGGCCGACGAGGCCCGTCGCCCGGTGCTCGTGTGGATCCACGGCGGCGGCTTCGTCTCGGGCTCCGGATCGCTGCCGAACTACTCGGGCGAGACCTTCGCCCGGGACGGTGATTTCGTGGTGGTGAGCGTCAACTACCGCATCGGCCCGCTGGGTTACCTGTACACCGGCCCCGAGGAGGGCAACCCGGAAGGCGCCGGCAACCCCTGGCTCAGCGACCAGCTGGCCGCGCTCCGCTGGGTCGCGGCGCATATCGCCTCCTTCGGCGGCGACCCGGAGAACGTCACCGTCGCCGGGCAGTCGGGCGGCGCATTGTCCACCGCCGCCCTCGCCGGACTCCCCGAGACCCAAGGCCTGATCAGGCGCGTGATCCTGCAGAGCCCTCCCTTCGGCCTCGATCTCCCCGGCCCGGACGCATACCTGGAACGGACCGCCGCCTATCTGGAACTGGCCGGCGTCAAGACCGTCGCGGAACTGCGCGAGCTGCCCTGGCCCGAGCTGATCGGCGCGGCCGGCGGGCTGTTCGCCCGGACGACGCGCTGGGGCTACTGGCCGACCCCGTTCCTGCCCGTGATCGACGGGGTCACCCTGACGCGCCATCCAGTGGAGGCCCTGCTCCACGGCGCCGCGACCGGCGTCGACGTGATGATCGGCTGGACCCGCGAGGAGGCCAACTTCGGCTTCGCCCTCGACGCGGGGTACGCGGCCGCAGGCCGGGAGCAGGTCACCGCCCGGATCGCCGAGACCTTCGGCGCCGAAGCCGCACCCGGGGTGTACGCGGCGTACGAGCGGGCCCGGCCCGGCGCGCGTCCCGTCGATGTGCTGATGGATCTGATCACGGACGAGCTGTTCCGCGTCCCCGCCGTACGACTGGCCGAGGCCAGGGCGGAGTCGGGGCCGCCCGTCTGGGCGTACCAGTTCGATCTCCCGACGCCCGCGCACGAGGGCCGCCTGGGCGCCGCCCACTGCCTCGAACTCCCCTTCGTCTTCGACAACTTCGACCGGTGGGCGCACGCGCCGTTCCTGGCCGGGATCGACCCGGCGGTCCGTGACGGCCTGGCGCACACCATGCACCAGGCGTGGATCGCCTTCGCCCGCACCGGCGACCCCAATCACCCGGCGATGCCGACGTGGGAGCCGTACGGCACGGACACCCGTACGACGATGCGCTTCGACGCGGTGGTGACCGCTCTCGGCGACCTCGCCGGCGACTCGCGCCGCCTGCACGGGCCGGTGGCGCGAGGGCTCCCCTCCTAGCAAGGGTGAGCGGTGGGCCGCGTCACGGCCGCGTGGCCCACCGCTCCCGTGACTTAACTCGTGTAACCTCGAAGGCGGAAGAAGGTACGAGCACAGGCACGAATCCCACCATGAAGGAGCGTCGAGGGACGTCATGGCCGAAGAAACCCCCGTCCCCGCCTCGATCACCAGCGCCGACGTGGCCCGCTTCGCCGGGGTGTCGCGCGCCACCGTCTCCTTCGTGCTCAACAACACCCAGGGCCACCGGGTCAGCGAGAGCACCCGTGCCCGCGTTCTCGACGCGGCTCGCCAGCTGGGTTACGTCCCGCACGCCGCCGCCCGCTCCCTGCGCGCCGGTCGCAGCAATCTCGTCCTGATGCCCACGTCGATCTCCGCGATCGGCCGGCTCGTCAGCGACTGGGTCGACGACCTGCACAGCGAGCTCGAACGGCACGGCTACACGGCCGTCCTCCACGCGGGCCGCTACGCCGACCCCGTCGACGCCGCCCGCGCCTGGGCGGAACTGCGTCCGGCGGCGGTCGTCGCCCTCGACGGCGACCGCCTCACCGCGCAGGCCGCCGAGTTGCTGCACCGCGCCGGAGTGCGGGGAGTACTCGCCTTCGCGTCCCGTCCCGTGCCCGGCGTCCACACCATCGCATTCGACCACGCCCACATCGGCGCCACGGCCGCCGAGCACCTCATCTCCCGTGGACGGACCCGGATCGGCGTCGTCATGCCCCAGGAGCGCGGCCTCGACAGCCTCGCCCGGCCGCGCCTCGCGGGAGCCGAATCGGTCGCCGCCCGGCACATGGCCACCGTCACCCCGCTGGAGCTCGCCTACACCCGGGAGTCGGCCACCGCGCTCGCCCGGCGCTGGGCGGAGCTGAACCTGGACGCGGTCTTCGCGTACAACGACGAATACGCGGCGCTGCTCCTGCACGCGCTCCAGGCCGAGGGCATCGCCGTACCGGACGAGGTCGCGATCGTCGGCTCCGACGACCTCGTCCTCTCCGCGCTCCAGCAGCCGGCCCTCAGCACGATCCGCCTGGACCTGGCCTCACCCGCGCAGATCGCGGACGCCCTGCACGAGCTGATCGAGACCGGCACGACGCCGCCGCTCCCCGCCATAGAGGCCGTACTCGTCCACCGCCAGACCTCCTGAGCCTCCCTTTCCCGCCCGAGTGTGATCCGCGGGCGGGAAGGGAGGCCGTCGTGCGCTAGGGCCGGACAGGCCCTACGGGACCGCAGGGGCCGGGGTGGTCGCGGCCGCCCCCCGACGGTCGCGCGCGGATTCCCGGGCGAGCGCGGGGGCGCAGAGCCACCAGGCCACCAGGCCCGCGCCCGCGCCGGCGGCCGCTCCGGCCGCCGTGTCGGTGAGCCAGTGCGCGTGCAGCCAGGTACGGCTCCACATCATGGCCAGGGTGAACACCGCTCCCCCGAGCCACCAGGCCCGGCGCCGCGCGGCCGGGACCAGCAGTGCCCCGACGAGGACGACGAGCAGCGCGGCCCCGGCCGCGTGGCCGGACGGGAAGGAGCCGTGGTCGACACGGACGAGCGGGTTCGCCGGACGCGGCCGGTCCACCAGGTGCTTGAGTCCCTGGACGACGAGCAGGTTGCCGGCGAGGTAGACGCCGAGCAGGAAGCCGGCCGAGGTCCAGCGCCTGCGCAGGAGCAGGAAGAACAGCAGGGCGAGCGGTACGACGACGCCCAGCGGGCCGCCGAACCAGTTCAGGGCCGCGGCCAGTACCGCGTACGGCCCGTCGTGCGGGCCGCCCATCCACGCCAGCCACCGGTCGTCCAGGTCCTGGAACGGCGGGTTCGCCGGGTCCGGCCGTACGGCGAGGGCCGGCAGCGTGGCGACGGCGAGCAGGAGAAGCCCTGCCGCCAGGGCACCGGGGCGGCGCCGGGGCGCCGCCCCGGGGGGTCTCTCGGTCAGGGGCGGCGAAGGGGTGAGGGGGTTGCTGGACATGGGGGCCTCTCGCGACCGCGGGGGTGGTGTCCGCGGCCCTTGGGTGGTCGACGTACGGGCGGGACGGGGGCGGACCGGATCCGGCGGCGAGGGAGGAGCGGACTCCGAGGGACTCAGGCCCCCGCGTCCAGGTGCCGTGCCAGGAACGCGACGCTCTCCGCGACGAGCCCCGGGATGTCGGAGCAGCCCAAGAAGATGTGGTCGGCGCCCTCGACGGGTCGGAGGGTCACCTCGCCGCCCACCCCCGCCAGGGCCTCGGCCAGGGCCTCGCTCTGGCTGTACGGGACCAGTCCGTCCTGGGTGCCGTGGATCAGCAGGAACGGCGGCGGCGTCGAGCCCTCGGCGTACGTCACCGGGCTCGCGGCCCGGGCCAGCGCCGGGCGCTGCGCTTCGGCGCCGCCGAGGAGGGCTTCGTACGGGTCGGGGAAGTCGCCGCCCGGCATCGCCGGCATGGGGTGCTCGGCGACGGCGACGAGGTCGGAGACCCCGTACCAGTCGACGACCGCCAGGACCCCGGTGTCGCCGGCGCCCACCCCGTGCGCGCCCTCCAGCGCCTCGGCGTCCGCGCTGTGCGGGCCGACGAGGCCGGCCAGGGCCGCCAGGTGGCCGCCCGCCGACTCGCCCCAGACGGCGATCCGGTCCGGGTCGATGCCGAGGTCGGCGGCGAACCGGCGGACGTAGCGGATCGCGGCCTTCACGTCGTGCAGCTGGGCCGGGAAGGGGGCTTCGAGGCTGTGCCGGTAGTCGATGGAGACGAGCGCGAGTCCGGCCGCCAGGACCGCTCCGTGCAGCAGGGCGGCGGGCACGGTGGGCGGCGGGTAGCGGCGGTCGCCGTCCAGCCAGCCGCCGCCGTGGATCCAGACGACCGCAGGGAACGGCCCTTCTCCGGCCGGGACTTGGACGTCGAGAAGCCGGGGGCGGTAGCCGGGCGTGATGGCGTACGTGACTCCGTCGAAGCGGCGTACCCCGTGCTCGTCCGTCGTGGGCGGCACCGGGGGGTGGTAGGGCGGGGGCGGCCAGGTCATGTCGGCCGGGTCGAGCTCGGCCGGGTGGGTTTGTGTCATGTGCGGCCCTTCTGCCGGCCCGGGGTTCGTAATGCTTTGTCCGAAATGCTTGCGCATGACACCCGGGGAGACGTAACTTGTTACACGTGTTACCAAAACTCTAGCGACGCATTTCCGCCGATGACAAGCCCATCGAGTGTCCGATTCTCGGGTTCGTTACACGAGTGACTCCTGGCGTCGCGCGTCCCCTCCCCGGGAGCACGTCATGCTCACCACCCCCGCTCATCCCGCACCCTGCGCTCCGGCCCGCACCACCACCCCCGCCCCCGCCCGCGCCTTCGCCCACTGGGTCGCCGAGCCCACCGCCGAGACCGTCCCACTGGTCCGCACCCGCGTCCGCGCCGTGCTCGAGGGCTGGCGGATCGCCTCCGATGTCGCGGACACCCTCCTGCTGGCCGTCAGCGAACTCGTCGGCAACGTCGTCCGGCACGCCGCCGCGGCCACCGGCCGGATGCGCGTCGGCGTCTTCTGCGGCGGGGGCTGGCTGCGCCTGGAGGTCGCGGACGGCGCGGCCGACCTGCCCCGCCTGCCCGACCCCTCGGCCGAAGTCGATGTCGATCCGGATGCGGAGGACGGGCGCGGCCTCCTCCTGGTCCAGCTCCTCGCCGCCGAGGCGGGCGGTGAACTCGCCGTCCTGGTGCATGAGTTCGGCAAGTCCGTGCGGGTGCGCGTCCCCGTCTCCTGAGCGACTCGACAGCACCGAGGCGTCTCGAATTATCGCGAAAGATTGACGGCCGCCAAATTATCGAGATACTTGCACCATCTCCCCCGCTGCTCCCTGATCGAGGTGCCGCCCCATGGAGCTCTCCCCTTCGGCTCATGCCGATTCCTTCTGCCGCGACCGGCTGCCCGACTTCTCCCTCTGGCCCGAACTCCACTTCGAGCTACCGGAGTTGGCGTATCCCGACCGGCTCAACTGCGCCCGCCGCCTGCTCGACGACGCCGTCGAGCGCTGGGGCCCCGACCGTCCCTGTCTTCTGACCCCGACCGAGCGCTGGACCTACGGCGAGCTCCAGCAGCGCGCCGACCAGGTCGCCCAGGTGCTCACCGAGGACCGCGGGCTCCGGCCCGGAAACCGCGTCCTGCTGCGCGGGCCGAACAATCCCTGGCTCGTCGCCGCCTGGTTCGGCGTGCTCAAGGCCGGCGGAGTCGCCGTCACCACGATGCCGCTGCTCCGCTCCGCCGAACTCGCCGAACTGTGCGAGATCAGCCGTCCGACGGTCGCCCTGTGCGACCACCGCTACGTCGCGGAACTCGAAACGGCGGACCTGCCGGTCATCCCGTACGGGGGCGCCGGCGCGGCCGATCTGACCGCCCTCTGCGCCACGAAGGAGGGCCGGTTCACCGCCGTGGAGACGGCCGCCGACGACGTGGCGCTGATCGCCTTCACCTCCGGCACGACCGGGCGGCCCAAGGCGACCCTGCATTTCCACCGGGACGTTCTGGCCAACGCCGACACGTTCTCCCGGCACATCCTCAAACCCCGCCCCGACGACGTCTTCACCGGCACACCGCCACTCGCCTTCACCTTCGGCCTCGGCGGGCTCGTGGTCTTCCCGCTGCACGTGGGCGCCGCGACCCTGCTGGTCGAGCAGGCCAACCCTGAGCAGCTGGCCGACCTGGTAGCCGCGCACGGGGTGACCGTCCTGTTCACCGCGCCCACCGCCTACCGGGCGATCATGGCCGCCGGAGCGACCGGGCAGTTGTCCGGCCTGCGCCGCTGCGTGTCAGCCGGGGAACCCCTGCCCGCCGCCGTGTGGGAGCAGTTCCACGCCGCCACCGGCCTGCGGATCATCGACGGCATCGGCGCCACCGAGATGCTGCACGTGTTCCTCTCCGCCTCCGACGACGACATCAGGCCCGGCTCCACGGGCCGGCCCGTCCCGGGATACCGCGCCGCCGTGGTCGACGACCAGGGCGATCCGGTCCCCGACGGGCAGCCCGGCCTGCTTGCCGTCACCGGACCCACCGGCTGCCGCTACCTCTCCGACCCGCGCCAGACGATGTACGTCAGGAACGGCTGGAACATCACCGGCGACACCTACATCCGGGACGCCGAGGGCTACTTCTGGTACGTGGCCCGCAGCGACGACATGATCGTCTCCGCCGGGTACAACATCGCGGGACCGGAGGTCGAGAAGGCCCTCGACGCCCACCCGTACGTCGAGGACTGCGGGGTCGTCGGCGCTCCCGACGAGCGGCGCGGCATGCTCGTCAAGGCGTACGTCGTCCTGCGCGAGGGCGTGCCCGCGGCCGAGGCCACCGTCCGCGAGCTCCAGGCGCACGTCAAGCAGGCCATCGCGCCGTACAAGTACCCGAGGGCCGTCGAGTTCGTCGCCGAACTCCCGAAGACGGCCAACGGCAAGCTCCAGCGCGGCGAACTGCGGCAGCGCGCGCGGGCCGAGGCCCGCGCCGAGGACACCCGTACCGACGCCGCGGAGAGCAGTTGCGCCGCCGGCGCCCCCGAGGCGCTGGTCCCGGACCTGCCCAGCGTCACCGTCGAACGCCGCGTCGAATGGCCCGACACGGACGCCGCCGGCCACTACCACCACTCCACCGTCGTGCGCTGGGTCGAGGCGGCCGAGGCCGTACTGCTGCGCCGTCTGGGCCTTTCCCATCTCTTCGGCAGTACGCCCCGCGTCCGCTTCGAGGCCGACTACCGGGCCCGGCTCTGGTTCGGCGAGGCCGTCCGTACCGAGCTGCGGGTCACCAAGGTCGGCGTGAGCTCCCTGCACTACGCCTTCACGGTCCTCGGTGAGGAGGGCACGGAGGCGGCCTCCGGCCGCATGGTCATCGCCCACTCGGCGGCCCGCGCCACCGGCGCCACGCCCTGGCCGGCCGATGTCCGCGAAGTCCTCACCAAGGCGGGCCCGCAGGCCCCCGAGCTGATCACCGGAACCACAGGAGTCACCCCATGCGCGTAGCAGTCATCGGAGGAGGGCCCGGCGGCCTGTACTTCGCGGCCCTGGCCAAGCAGCTCTCCCCGGACTGGGAGGTCACCGTCTGGGAGCGCAACGCCCCCGACGACACGTTCGGCTTCGGAGTCGTCTTCTCCGACGAGACCCTCGACGGCATCGCGACCGCCGACCCGGTCGTCCACGCCGCCATGTCGGCGGAGTTCGCCCGCTGGAGCGACATCGACGTCCGCCATCGGGGGCAGACCCTCACGTCCGGCGGTCACGGCTTCGCCGCCCTCGGCCGCCGCAGCCTGCTGCGGATCCTCCAGGACCGCTGCGCCGCCCTCGCCGTGGACGTCCGCTACCGCACCCAGGCGCCGCCGGCCGACCGGCTCGCCGCCGAGTACGACCTGGTGGTGGCCTGCGACGGCGTCCGCTCGGCGACCCGCGCCGCGTACGCCGACACGTTCGGTCCGGACCTGGACGAGCGTTCCGGCCGCTACATGTGGCTCGGCACCGACAAGGTCTTCGAGGCCTTCACCTTCATCGTGGAGGAGCGGGCCTTCGGCACCCTCCAGGTGCACGCCTACCCGTACGACGACACGCGCTCCACCTTCATCGTCGAGCTCGGCGAGGACGCCTGGCGGCGCGCCGGATTCGCACAGTCCGCCGACCGCGCGTATCCGCCCGGCGTCAGCGACGAGGAGGGCATCCGGCGCTGCGAGGAGATCCTCGACGGACACCTGGACGGCCACCGGCTGCTGCCCAACAACTCCAAGTGGCTCCGCTTCACGACGGTGCGCAACCGCACCTGGCGGCACGAGAACGTGGTGCTGCTCGGGGACGCCGCCCACACCGCCCACTTCTCCATCGGCTCCGGCACCAAGCTCGCCATGGAGGACGCCCTCGCCCTCGCGGCGTGCCTGCACGAGCACCCGGACGACGTTCCGGGCGCGCTCGCCGCGTACGAGGACGAGCGCCGGCCGGTCGTGGAGTCCACCCAGCGGGCCGCGCAGGCCAGCCTGGAGTGGTTCGAGAACATCGACCGCTACACCGGCCAGGACCCGCACCAGTTCGCGTTCAACCTGCTGACCCGCAGCCGCCGCGTCACCTACGACAACCTGC
Organism: Streptomyces sp.; assembly: GCF_036566765.1. Lineage (GTDB taxonomy): Bacteria > Actinomycetota > Actinomycetes > Streptomycetales > Streptomycetaceae > Streptomyces. The sequence goes on along the minus strand of NZ_DATCVQ010000207.1, from coordinate 30,931 downwards.
GCGTCCGCGACGAGGCGTTCACCACCGCCGTCAACACCACCGCCCCCGTCCCTCCCATGTTCCGGCCGCTGCGCATCGGCGGACTTCGGCTGCGCAACCGGGTCGTCGTCCCGCCCACCGCCCTCGCCACGGCCCGCGACGGCATCCCTGGCGACTTCGACCTCGTCCACCTGAGCGCCCAGTCCCTGGGCGGAGCCGGCCTGGTCATCGCCGGCATGACCGCCGTCGCCGCCGACGCCCGCCCGGACTCCGGCTGCCCGGGTCTGTGGAACGATGAGCAGGAGGCTGCCTGGCGGCGCATCACCGGCCTCGTCCACGACCAGAGCGACACCCGCCTCGGCGTCCAACTCACCCACGGGGGCCGCCGGGCCTCCGCCGGACCGCCGATCGCGGCCTCCCCCCTGCCCTGGGACGAGCAGGGCCCGGTGCCGCGCGAGGCCACCCGCCACGACATGGACCTGGTCGTACGGGACTTCGTCCGCGCGGCCGGGCGCGCCGACCGCGCCGGGTTCGACGCCGTGGAACTCCAGTACGGGCACGGACACCTGCTCTCCGGATTCCTCTCGCCGCTGACCAACCGACGCACCGACGAGTACGGCGGCGACCTGGAAGGACGGCTGCGCTTCCCCCTGGAAGTGCTGCGCGCCGTACGGGAGATCTGGCCCGCCGACAAGGCGCTGCTCGTCCGGATCTCCGCCGCCGACTGGGCGAAGGGCGGGCTCAGCGAGGCGGACGCCGTCGGCATCGCCCGTGCCCTCGCCGAGGCCGGCGCCGACGCCATCGACGTCTCCACCGGCGAGGTCGTCCCGTACGAGCGACCCCGCTTCGGCCGCAGCTATCAGACCCCGTACGCCGACCTGATCCGCAACGCGACCGGGGTCCCGACCATCGCCGTCGGCGCCATCTCCACGTACGACGACGTGAACTCGATCATCCTGGCCGGCCGCGCCGACCTGTGCGGCGTGGGCCGCGCCCAGCTGCACGACCCGCTGTGGACCCTGCACGCGGCCGCCGCGCAGGGCTACCACGGCCCCGCCGCGCCGTGGGCGCCGTCCTGGCAGGCGGGCAGCAGTCGCCCGCCGGCGGCCCGCACCGACCGGGTGCCGCCGCGGCTCGAACTCCTGCGGCAGCCCGCCGTTCCCGTGCACCAGCGCTGGCTGCCGCGCGTGGCCTCCACCGCCCGCGCCCGATGAAAGGGGGACCACCCGTGCGACAACCGCCCCTTGACACCCTGCCCCGGTTCACGGCCGCCGCCGTCCAGGCCTCGCCCGTGTACCTCGACCCCGCCGCCACCGTCGACAAGGCCGTCGCCCTGATCGCCGAGGCGGCTGGGAACGGGGCCCGACTGATCGTGTTCCCCGAGGTGTTCGTACCCGGATACCCGTACTGGAACTGGACGATGAACCCCGTCCAGGGCTCCCCGTGGTTCGAGCGCCTGCAGCGCGCCTCCGTCGACGTCCCCGGCCCGCACGTCGACGCCCTGCGCGCGGCGGCCCGCCAGTACGGCGTGGTCCTGGTCATCGGCGTCAACGAGCGAGCCGCCCACAGCCTCGGCGTCCTCTACAACACCCTGCTCACCATCGGCCCGGACGGTGAACTCCTCGGCACACACCGCAAGTTGGTCCCCACCTGGGCCGAGAAGCTCACCTGGACCGGCGGCGACGGCAGTTCGCTGCGCGTCCATCGAACTCCCGTCGGCCCGCTCGGCGCCCTCGCCTGCGGCGAGAACACCAACACCCTGGCCCGGTTCGCCCTCCTCGCGCAGGGCGAACTGGTCCACGCCTCCTGCTACATCGCGCTGCCCGTCGCCCCGGCCGACTACGACATGGCCGACGCGATCGCGGTGCGGACCGCCGCCCACAGCTTCGAGGGCAAGGTTTTCTCCGTCGTCGCCTGCTCCACCGTCTCCCCGGAGATCGTCGACACCCTCGCCGGCGACGACGAGGAGCTGCGCGCCCTCTTCCAGCGGCCGCGCAGCGCGCTGTCCGGCATCTTCGGCCCCGACGGCCGGCCGGTCACCGAACCGCTCGTCGACGACGAGGGCATCGTCTACGGCGAGATCGACCTCGGCCGCTGCATCCAGCCCAAGCAGATGCACGACATCACCGGCCACTACAACCGCTTCGACATCTTCCGCCTCGAAGTCGACAACACCCCGCGCCCGCCGGTGACGTTCACCGTGCCGCCGGCGGGCCCTCTGACCACCCATCCTGAGGAGGACGCATGACCATCGAGCAGGACGACGCCATGCTCGGCCGCGCCCGGGTCTCCGACACCCCCGAACTCACCGCGTACTACGGCGAACTGGAAGCCCTCGACGCCGGCGCCCTGTGGACCGTCGCCAACGACATCGAGCCCTGGTATCCGCAGCCCAAGTCCGTTCCCGTGCTGTGGCGTTACGAGGAACTGCGACCGCTCGTCCACAAGGCCCTCGGCCTCGTCAAGGCCGACGACGCCGGACGTCGCGTCGTCATGCTGGTCAACCCCGGCCGCAGGGACGTCAGCGCCGCCGCGGGTCTGCTCTACACGGGCCTGCAGATCATGGGCCCGGGCGAGGCGATGACCGCCCACCGGCACCAGGCCGCCGCCCTGCGCTTCGTCCACGAGGGCGCCGGCGCCTGGACGATCGTCGACGGCCAGAAGCTCAAGGTCGGCCCGCGCGACTTCGCCATCACCCCGAACGGCACCTGGCACGAGCACGGCAACGACGGGGCCGACGCCCCGGTGATCTGGCAGGACGGCCTCGACATTCCGCTGGTCAACGCCCTGGACGCCGGGTTCTACGAGGTGCACCCCGAGCTCCATCAGACGCCCGGGAAAGTGGTCAACTCCTCCGTCCTCACCTACTCCGGCACCCTGCTCCCGTACGGCGTGGAGAAGTGGACCCGGCCCTACTCGCCGCTCCTCGCCTACCCGTGGGAGCCGACGTACGAGGCCCTGCGCGGCCTGGCCGAGGCGACGGAGGGCTCCCCGTACGACGGGGTCATCGCGGAGTACACCAACCCGGTGACCGGCGGTTCGGTGATGCCGACCATGGGCGCCCACATGCAGCTGCTGCGGCCGGGGCAGGCCACCGCGGCCCACCGCCACACCGGCTCGGTGATCTACACCGTCGCCAAGGGCCGGGGCGCGTCGGTGATCGCCGGACGGCGGTTCGAGTGGCGGGAAGGGGACATCTTCTGCGTCCCGTCCTGGGCCTGGCACGAGCACCACAACCTCGACCCGTCCGAGGACGCCTGCCTGTTCTCCTTCAACGACTTCCCCGTCATGCGCTCGCTCGGCTTCCACCGGGAAGAGGCGTACCCCGACAACGGCGGCCACCAGCCCGTCACCGCCGCCTGACTCAGAAGGAACCCTTCCCATGCGTCTGCTGACCTTCACCCCCACCGCCGACCCCGCCGACACCGCACCGCGGCCGGGTGTCGAGACCGACGGCCACGTCCTCGACCTCGCCGCCCTCGCCGCCCACGCCGGCGTCCCGCTCCCGCACGACCTGCTCGGCCTGGTCAAGGCCGGTCCCGCCGCGCTGCACGCCGCCCGCAGGCTGCTCGAAGGGGACCGGCCCGCCCATGCCGTCCACCGGACCGAGGACGTCCGTCTCAGCGCCCCCTTCCGCCCCGGCAAGATCATCGGGGTCGGCCTCAACTACGTCGAGCACGTCGAGGAGTCCAGCCGCAGTCTCGACACCGACAAGGAACTCCCGCCCCGTCCCGTCCTGTTCAGCAAGCCCGCCACCGCCGTCACCGGCCCCGGCGCGCCCATCCTGCACAACGCCGACCTCACCGCCCAGCTGGACTGGGAGTGCGAACTCGCCGTCGTCATCGGCCGCACCGCGTACCGGGTGAGCGAGGAGGACGCGTACGACCACATCTTCGGCTTCAGCATCGTCAACGACATCAGCGCCCGCGACCAGCGCCGCTCCGGCCAGTGGTTCTTCTCCAAGGGCCAGGACTCGTACGCGCCGTTCGGCCCGGTGGTCGTCACCGCCGACGCGATCCCCGACCCCATGGCCCTCGACCTCTCGCTGCGCGTCAACGGTGTCACCAAGCAGAAGTCGAACACCCGGCACATGCTCTTTCCCATCGCCCGCCTGATCGCCGACATCAGCTCCGGCATGACCCTGGAGCCCGGCGACGTCATCGCGACGGGCTCGCCCTCGGGGGTGGGGGCCGGCATGGTCCCGCCCGAGTTCCTCGTGCCCGGTGACACGGTGGAGGCCACGGTCGAGCTGATCGGCACGCTGACCAACCCCGTCGTCGACGCCCGCTGATCCCCCGTACGCCCAGTAAGCACCGAGGAGTACCCGTGCCGCCCCGCACCTACCGCATCGGCCAGATCGTGCCGAGCTCCAACGTCACCATGGAAACCGAGATTCCGGCGATCCTGCGCGCCCGCGCGGCCATCGCGCCGGACGAGCGGTTCACCTTCCACTCCAGCCGGATGCGCATGACCCACGTGACCCCCGAGCAGCTCAAGGCCATGGACTCCGACTCCGACCGCTGCGCCGTGGAACTCTCCGACGCGCGGGTCGACGTACTCGGCTACGCCTGCCTCGTCGCCATCATGAGCATGGGACCGGGCTACCACCGCGTCTCCGAGGAGCGGCTGCACCTGCGTACGGTCGAGAACGGCGCCCCCGCGCCCGTCGTCACCAGCGCGGGCGCCCTCGTCCACGGACTCAACACCATCGGTGCCAAGAAGATCGCCCTGCTCGCCCCCTACATGCGTCCCCTCACACGGACCGTCGTGGACTACCTCGCCCAGGAGGGCATCGAAGTCCTCGACTACCGGGCCCTGGAGATCCCGGACAACCTGGACGTGGCCGCCCACGACCCGGCCAGGCTGCCCGGCCTCGCCCGCGCGCTGGAGTACGCCGAGGCCGACGCGGTCGTGCTCTCCGCCTGTGTGCAGATGCCGTCGCTCGGCGTCATCGAGGAGGCCGAACAGCTCCTGGGCAAGCCGGTCGTGTCGGCAGCCGTGTGCACCGCCCACCAGATGCTCCGCGCCCTGGACCTCCCGGCCGTGGCGCCCGGGGCCGGGCACCTGCTGTCGGGGGCATACGCCTGACGGGCCGGCGGGCTGACCGACTGACGGGCTGACCGACCGGCCGGGCCCGAGGGCGCCCCGATATGATCGCCACCGCTGACAACGGAAGGCGATCATGTCGGACAGCCCCCTCAGGCCCAGCTCGTTGATCAACACGGTCTACGGGGCGTTCCTGCGCCGCCTCGGCGGCTGGGTCTCCATCGCCGACCTGATCACGCTGATGAGCGAGCTGGACGTCGACGGCCCGGCGGTGCGCTCCGCGATCTCCCGGCTGAAGAAGCGCGGAGTCCTCGAACCGGAGCGCCGGGGCGCCAGCGGCTACCGGCTCAGCCCCGCCGTGCTGCCCGTCTTCGACGAGGGCGACCGCCGGATCTTCGCGAGCCTGGAGCCCGCCGACCTGGCGGACGGCTGGGCCATGGCGGTGTTCTCCGTACCGGAGTCGGAACGATCCCACCGCTACCAGCTGCGCACCCGCCTGACGTGGCTCGGCTTCGGCAACATCGCCCCGGGTGTGTGGCTGGCTCCGGGCCGGCTCCTCGAGGACGCGCGGAGCATGCTCGTCCGGCTCGGCCTCAGCGACTACGTCCACCTGTTCCACGCCGAGTACGCGGCCTTCAGCGATCTGCCGGGCACGGTGAGCTCGTGGTGGGACTTCCCGGCGATCCAGAAGCAGTACGCGGAGTTCACCGACACCTACGCCCCGGTGGCCGCCCGCCTGGCGGCGACCGAAACGGAACCGGAACCCGCCGCGGCCTTCCGCCACTACGTCCCGCTGCTCACCCAGTGGCGGCGCCTGCCCTACCTGGACCCGGGCCTGCCCACCGAACTGCTCCCGGCGGACTGGAACGCGGTGGCGGCCCGGCAGGTCTTCCAGCAGCTGCACGGGATCCTGCTCGACCCCAGCCTGCGACACGTCGGCGAGGTCACGGGGCTGCGGGGCTTCGGCGAGGTCACGGGGCTGGGGGGCTGAGGTCTCCTCTCATCGGACGCCGGGCGTCACTTCCGCCAGAACAAGTGGTGCGTCACGCTGCCGCTCGGGCTGGGCACGATGTCGAGGTGGAACCGGTCCAGCAGCTCGTCGGGCGACTCCCAGAGCCGTGACCCGGACCCGATCTCGATCGCCGGCGAGACCGCCACATGCAGCGTGTCGACGAGGTCGGCGTCGAGGAACTCCCGAATGACGGCAGCCCCTCCGCCGAGCCGTACGTCCTTGCCCTGCGCAGCCTCCTTCGCCCGTTCGAGGACCGCGGCCGGGTCGCCGTCGACGAAGTGGAACGTGGTGTCGGAGAGCGTGAACGAAGGACGCGGGTGGTGGGTCATGACGAACACCGGGGTGTGGAACGGGGGCTCGTCACCCCACCAGCCGCGCCACTCATGGTCCTGCCAGGGTCCGCGCTGGGGGCCGAACTTGTTGCGGCCCATGATCTCGGCGCCGATGTTGTTCTTGAAGTCCCGGGTGAAGTAGTCGTCGAGCCCGCGGCTCCCCCCGGGATCGGTCCGGTTGGGCCAGCTGGCCGTGGCGCCGGCCCAGGCGAACATGCTTCCGGGATCGGCGTCCCCGAACGGCCTTTCGAGGCTCTGGCCCTCGCCGGCGCCGAATCCGTCGCGCGAGACGTTGAAGTTCTGGACTCTCAGCAGCTGTCCCATTGCGGTCTCCTCCTTGTTCGTCGAGTTCGTCGAGTTCGTCGAGTTCGTCGAGTTCGTCGAGTTCGTCGAGTTCGTCGAGTTCGTCGAGTTCGTCGACAAGCATGAGACCCGGCGGACCGTACGAACTCGTCGCCGCGCCCATCGTCGCGCAACGGGGTTGCAACGTCCGGGTCCGCAGACTCGGCGGTGCGCGCCGGCCAGGGACGGCCGGCGCGGTCCGAGGGAGGCCCCGCAGATGACCCGTTTCGCCGCACCCGGCACCGACGGCGCGCTCATGTCGTACCAGTCGCGCTACGACCACTGGATCGGCGGCGAGTACGTCGCCCCGGCCAGGGGCCAGTACTTCGAGAACCCGAGCCCGGTCGACGGCCGACCGTTCACCGAGATCGCCCGCGGCACGGCGGAGGACGTCGAGCGCGCCCTGGACGCGGCGCACGCGGCGGCACCGGCGTGGGGTCGCACGGCCCCGACGGAGCGCGCGAACGTCCTGCTGAGGATCGCGGACCGGATGGAGCGGCATCTCCCGGAACTGGCGGTCGCGGAGAGCTGGGAGAACGGCAAGCCGGTGCGCGAGACGATGGCGGCCGACATCCCGCTGGCCATCGACCACTTCCGCTACTTCGCGGGCGCGCTGCGCGGGCAGGAGGGCTCGCTCAGCGAGGTGGACGACGACACGGTGGCGTACCACTTCCACGAGCCGCTGGGCGTGGTCGCGCAGATCATCCCGTGGAACTTCCCGATCCTGATGGCGGTCTGGAAGCTGGCCCCGGCGCTGGCGGCGGGCAACGCGGTGGTGCTCAAGCCGGCCGAACAGACCCCGGCGTCGGTGCACTTCCTGATGAGCCTGATCGCGGACCTCCTGCCGCCGGGCGTGGTCAACATCGTCAACGGCTTCGGCGCGGAGGCGGGCAAGCCGCTGGCATCGAGCCCGCGGGTGGCGAAGATCGCCTTCACGGGCGAGACCACGACCGGGCGGCTGATCATGCAGTACGCCTCCGAGAACATCAAACCGGTCACCCTGGAGCTCGGCGGCAAGTCGCCGAACATCTTCTTCGACGACGTGTGGGCGGCGGACGACGACTTCCGCGACAAGGCGCTCGAAGGCTTCACGATGTTCGCCCTCAACCAGGGCGAGGTCTGCACCTGTCCGTCGCGGGCCCTGATCCAGCGCGGCCACTACAGCGAGTTCCTGGAGGCGGCGATCGCCCGCACGGAGAAGATCCTCCCGGGCCACCCGCTGGACACGGACACGATGATCGGCGCCCAGGCGTCCAACGACCAGCTGCAGAAGATCCTTTCGTACCTGGACATCGGTCAGCAGGAGGGCGCGAAGATCCTGACGGGCGGTCAGCGCATCGAGTACGACGGCGAACTGGCCGGCGGCTACTACATCCAGCCGACGATCTTCGAGGGCGACAACCGCATGCGGATCTTCCAGGAGGAGATCTTCGGCCCGGTCGTCGCGGTGACGTCCTTCACGGACTTCGACGACGCGATCACGACGGCCAACGACACCCTGTACGGCCTCGGCGCGGGCGTCTGGACCCGCGACATCAACACCGCGTACCGCGCCGGCCGCGCCATCCAGGCCGGCCGCGTCTGGACCAACTGCTACCACGCCTACCCGGCCCACGCCGCCTTCGGCGGCTACAAGCAGTCGGGCATCGGCCGCGAAACCCACAAGATGATGCTGGACCACTACCAGCAGACCAAGAACATTCTTTGTAGTTATTCACCCAAGAAACTCGGGTTCTTCTAAAGGTTGAGCACGGTGTCTGACCTGCACAAAAGACCGGTCAGGCACCGTGCACTGACCCCCGCCAGCTACCGAAATCGGGTGATCACAGAGTTCACTTGCCTCCGATATCCCACGTGGCAGGGAAGATCCGGGCCATATACGGACCAGCGCGATCGCCGGTCCACCGCGCATACCAGCAGACACTGGCCGTCTTCGCAGCCCAGATTCGGAGCCCGCGGCCAAACCGTCCTCAGTCCCGGTGACGGGCCGTGCGGGAGGATGGCCAGGCCCTCCAGGACATGACCGCCAACGCAGCCTGCGCGGCAAGTGCCGCACACGGGCGGGTCCCCGGCGCGAACACGGCGTCCGGGGCGAGCCGTCCGGTCACACAGCCTGGTGCTCCCGGCTGGACACCGCGGGAGCCGGACCGGCCGGCGGGCCCGACTCGCTGATGCCGAACCGTGCGTGCAGGCGGCGCAGCGGGCCGGGGGCCCACCACATGGCCTTGCCGCCGAGCCTCATCGCGGCAGGCAGGAGCGCTCCACGGACGACCGTCGCGTCCATCAGGACGGCGAGCGGCAGGCCCACGCCGTACGCCTTGACGAAGGTGATGTCCGATACCAGGAAGGCCAGGAAGACGATCGAGATCAGTACGGCGGCCGCGGTGACCATCCGCCCGATGCGCTCAAGTCCCATGGCCACGGCGGCCGTTTCGGACCCGGTACGTTCGTACTCTTCCCGGATGCGGGAGAGCATGAAGACCTGATAGTCCATCGCCAGGCCGAACGCCAAGGCGAACAGCATGACCGGAACGATGGAGCCGATGCTGCCGGTGACGGTGAAGTCACCGAGCAGAGAGGCGAGGTGGCCGTCCTGGAAAATCCAGACGAGGGCGCCGAAGGTGGCCGTCAGGCTCAGGCCGCTCAGCACCAGGGCGAGCAGCGGAAGCAGCACGCTGCCGGTGAGCAGGAAGAGCAGGACGACCATGGCGACGGCCACGGCGCCCAGGGCGTAGGGAAGCCGGTTGCCGATGGAGTCGGTGGTGTCCTCGTTGACCGCCGCCTTGCCGCCGATCAGGACCGGGAACGGGGAATCCACCGCGCGGATCTCACCGAGCAGGTCGATGGCGGCCTGAGCGGACCCGCTCGACGGGACGACCGAAAAGTACGTGCCGTCGCCGATGTTGAAGCGCTGGTGCTGTGCGGTGCCGGGCTCAAGGAGTTCGCCGTCCGCGTAGCTGCCGGCCGTGGTGTCGATGCGGCCGACTTGCGGCAGCCGGGAGAGCTCGGCGGCGTAACGGTGCACGCTGTCGCCTGACTCGGGGGTCCTCTCGGCGACCACTTGCAGGGCGTTCACCTCGGCGGAGTCGAAGCCTTCGCGGATCGCGGTGGCGACCTGCCGGGACTGCGAGGTCTCGGGCATGCTGCGCTCGTCGGGCATACCCAGCTTGATGCCGAGTGCCGGAGCGCCGAGGACGAGCAGTACGAGCATCGCCAGGGTGGCGACGGGAACCGGACGGCGCATCACGAAGACGGCGAGCCTGTGCCAGAAGCCGTTCTCGGCGTTCTCGGCCGTGGATTCCGGGCGGCGGCTGCCGAGGATCCGGCCCTTTTCGATACGGGGGCCTAGCACCACGAACAGGGCGGGCAGGACGGTCAGCGCGGCGACGGCGGAGAGCAGTGCGGTGATGATGCCGCCGTAGGCGAGCGACCGTACCGCCTGGAGCGGGAAGAAGATCAGCCCGGCAAGGACCACGGCCACGGTGACGGCGGAGAACGTGACGGTCCGGCCGGCGGTCGCCATGGTCCTGCGCAGGGCTTGTTCGGGCGAGGCCGAACCAAGCTCCTCGCGGTACCGGTTGACCATGAGCAGGCAGTAGTCGATGGCCAGGCCGAGGCCCAGGAGCGTGACCACGCTCATGGAGAAGACCGACAGGTCGGTCACGCTCGCAAGGAGCCACATGACGCCCATGCCGACGAGCATCGAGAAGAAGGCCACGATCAACGGGAGCAGCGCCGACACGATGCTGCCGAAGATCAGCACCAGGACCACAAGGGTCACCGGGAAGGTGATCATCTCCCCCTTGGTGGCATCCTCCTGACTCAGCGCCGCCGATTCCTTCTGGAACATCGCGTAGCCGCCGGCGGTGACGTCGAGACCCTCCTGCTCGCCCTCGTAGCGTGGCAGCAGCGCGTCGAGACGCTTGCCCGCGGCCGTCTCGTCACCCACGAGGGTCGCGACGACCAGGGCCTGGCGCTTGTTCTCGCTGCGCAACTGGGGCGGCTTGCCCGCGGTCCAGTAAGAGGAGACGTTCCGCAGTCCCGGTTCATCGGCCAGGCGCCGGGTCAGCCGGGTACCCGCTTCGGTGGCCTCGGCGGAGTCCACGTCCTGAGGGGTGGTGACCAGGAGCATCAGGTTCGGTGCGCCCTGGCCGGCTTCCTCGAGAACCTTCGCGGCCCGTCCGGATTCCGCTCCGGTATCCGAAAGTCCGCCTGCTGTAAGTTTGTCGAACAGTGTCGAGCCCAGCCCACCGCCCACCACGGCGAGCACCGCGGCGGCCACGAGCAACGCCTTGCTGCGGTACCAGATCAGCCCTGCCAGCCTTGCCAACATGCCTGGCCATCTCCTTTTCCTTACTTTCGCCCTACGCGTCCGGCGCGGGTCGCGGATAGGAGAGCGGGGGCTGTCCGCATGTGACACAGGAAGCCTGAGTGAGAGGCAGATCACACCAGCGGCCGCGCCGACGCTCGGCAGACGGGGAACGAGAGGGCGGGAGGCCCGGATGAACATGAGTGCGCCGACTTCGACGTACGCGGGACAGAGTGAGCAGACCGGTGAGGGAACCGCGGCGGACACGTTCCAGCGGCACCGGGGCCTGTTGTTCAGCGTGGTCTACCACCTGCTCGGAAGTGTCACGGACACCGAGGACGTACTCCAGGACACGTGGCTGTCCTGGTCCTCCGTGGAGCACGAGCAGATCACCAACGCGCGGGCATACCTGGTGCGGATCGCCGTGAACCGGGCACTGTATCGCCTGCGCCGCGAGCGGGACCGGCGTGAGGAGTACGTCGGGACCTGGCTGCCGGAACCGGTGGTGACCGAGGGGGGTGTGGAGGAGAACATGCTGCGGGGCGAGCACGTGTCGCTCGCGATGATGGTGGTCCTGGAGAACCTGTCACCGCTGGAGCGGGCGGTGTTCGTGCTGCGCGAGGCGTTCGGGTACGAGTACGCCGAAATCGCCCGAACGCTGGACAGGACCGATGACTCGGTACGTCAGCTGGCACACCGCGCGCGCAAACGGATGCAGGACCGTAGGCCCCGCTACCGTTCCGACTCCGATGCCGTGCGCGCCGCCACGGAGCGATTCATGGCCGCCTCCCTGGGGGCGGATCTGGAGGCGCTGATGGAAATCCTCGCGCCGGACGTGCAGTTGTGGAGCGACGGCGGCGGCAAGCTGCGTACCGCGCTGCGAGTCATCGAGGGCCGTGACAAGTTCCTGCGCCTGGTTGCCTCGACGTCCCAGCGGCTTCCCGTCGGACTGTCCGTCGCATATCTGGAGGTCAACGGGACTCCGGCCGCAGTGCTGTCCACGGCCGACGGGCTGTGGGGTCTGATCGCCGTCGAACTGGATCCGGAAGGCCGGGTCCAGGCGATCTACAACGTGATCAACCCCGAGAAGCTCTCTACTTTCGTCTGAGGGCATACGGGGAAATGGAGTGAACTGGTGAGAGGACGGCGAGCTGTAGAGAGTCAGGGCCCAGGTGGACCCCCACCTCGAGGTCACCGAGATCGTGACCCGGATGGTCCGGGCACAGGGGCCCGCGCGGCCGCCGCTGGCCCGCCGTGATCAACGGCGATGGTGGAGGCGGTGGACGCTGAGCAGGTGCAGGCGGCATTGCGGGCCAGGTGGGTGCGGCCTGGGCGGCGGACCGGCTGACGGAGGCCCTCGGCGTCCGCTCCGCACGCGCGGGGCGGGCTCTGTCTCCGGAATAAGCACGGTCACCTGGGCATCCGGGTACCGCCGCGTCAGTTCGCGTATGTATCCGGACACGCGGCGACCGAGCGAGCGAGTCGACAGCTCGATGAGCTCGACCCCGGGGCTTCCACAATTCCCAGTCCCGGCGCAGCACTTCGACGGCCTGCCGGTCCTCCGGCGCGCGGTGGGTAACGGAGCCGGCGAGGACCTCGTCACCGAGCCTGACCGCGCTCTCCGTCCGCCTGCACATCGGCATCCCCGGCGAGCGCTCCACCGAGATCGCGGAGGTCGGGGCCGCCGAAGCTCACGACTGCCGAGAAACGGGATCTGAGACGGCCCCCCAACCGTCGCGGCCCGGCGGGCCGCTTGAGCGGAGTCGTCCTCACTTGCCGGGCCGGGGACAGGGAGGCCGTCCGCCTGAACCAAGATCCGGGCCATTCACGGGCCAGTCGCCACCCGACTCTACGTAGGATGCCCATTTCTGCTGGTCAGCGGGGTGCCACCTGTGTACCACCAGCAGACGAAGAATCTGCTGGTGAGCTACTCCCCGAAGAAGCTGGGCTTCTTCTAGCAGCACGAAAGAAAGCGCCTGACCTGGGGTTTTCCCCGGGTCAGACGCCTTCTGGGAGGGCCCGCCCCTTCCCATGGGGGAGGCGTCGAAATACGCCCCTTCTCCCAGTTCATCCCACCCGTATCCCAGTCCTGACCAGCAGCTCCGGGCCATACACGGGCCAGATTGCGGCTCAGCCCGTGGGGCTGCTGTCCTGGCTGCGCCGGCTCCACTCCTGCATCGACTCCTCAATGAGCTTCTTCAGCGCTGCCGCTCCAGCGTGAGAATGGCCTTGACGATTGACGTCATGCGGTTGGGGCTGCATCGGGACCTGCGGAAGATCCGCCAGGACTTCAGGCTCGCGACACCGCGTTCGACGGGCGCTCGCGCGGCGGCCAGTGCGGCACGGCTGTTGTCGCGAGCGGTGATGGTCGTCTCGACGGCCTGCCGGGCTGTGTCTTCAGCTGTGCGGGAGGCGTTCACTCGACCCTCCAGCCTGCTGAGCAGTGCGGCCCGCGCCTCTGGGTCGTCCTGCACCTCCGGCAGAGGTCTCGCGCACACTGAGCATCGGTGTTCGCTCTCTTCTGCGGTGCGTCGGGCATCGTCGATCTCGTGATGGCAACGCGGGCAGGATTCCGGCTCAAGGTCTCCCAACAGAGCTCGGGCTGCGCTGCTTTGCTGAGCCCGGCGGACGGCACTCTCATCCTTCAAGCGCGCCTTGCGCGCCAGGGCGTGGCCTTCTTCAGCCTCCTGGAGAGCCGCTTGGTCGTGCGCGAGCCGACGTGCGGCGGCGTCGACCTCGGCGAGCAGGCCGCAGGTCGGGCTGGCCCGCTTCCAACGCCGCCACCTTCTCCTCGGCAGCCCTGAGCGCCTGCCGCAGCGGTTCGGTCTGCTGCTCGCGGGCCTGAGCATCCTCTCGCGCCCGGCGCTGAACCCGGTTGCTCTCCTGGGTGTCCTTCTTGCGGGCTGTGTTGACCTGGGTCAGCTGGCGACGCCGGCGACCTCGATGTCCGCGCGGACGTAGGAGAACCAGCCCACCGTTTCCGGTCGTTTGAAGGTTTCGAAGCCGTCCCCTCGCAGCGCGTAGCTGAGCGCCCAAAGGAGGCTCGACTTGCCGACGTTGTTCATGATGCTGGCGATGGCCCACGGGCCTGGGCCCAGCATCATGTCGACGGTGAAGGCACCGTTGTTGTCGTCCGTGCCGGTCTTGGTGCCTTCGCAGTACAGCCGGTGCACGACCAGTTGCCGTCGCGCGGGCGACGGGCTCGGTGTACCAGGCCAGGACCGGGAACTGCTCTGTAGCCCGATCTGCGCCCTCACGTCCCTTGGCCGTGAGGTAGTAGTTGTCCTGGAGCACCCGCTTGGCGGTGCGCCGCGGCACGACCAACACCAGCCGGGGGGCAGCGAGGATACTCATCGCCTGATCGATGTACCCGAACGCCCCGAACAGGTATCGGAGCATCGGGACGGCGCAGATCTCCGGCTCGTCCGAATCCAGGATGCTGCCAGCCAGCTCCAGGTTGATGGTCTCCTGCTCGCGCTCGTAGTCGTTGAGAAGCTCATCCGCCAGGTAATCCGGGTTACGGAGCCAGAAGTCGAGCTTCTGCAGCCGGCCTTCAGCACGCAGCACAGCTACCGCATCCTTCGGTGCGGCCTGCTGCTCCGCTTCGTTCAAAGGATCGGACACCGCCACAATGAGCAGCAGAAGCCGAATCGCGTCGAAGAAGCGATCCACCTCGTCTTCTTCCACTCACACAACGTAATTGGTCGTGATGTGGTTGATCAATGCCCCTGCGATGACCCATCAGAGCGTGCAGACAGCGCTTGGATGGCCTGGTCGGCCAGGCGGCCGTCCGCCAGTTCATGAAGGTGGTTCTGAGTGGCGCAGAGCGCGGGCAGGACGACTCGGGGCCGCGACCGGTCTGCTGTTCCGGTCGCGGCCCCGCTGGTGTGGACATTGGTCATCTGTGGGTCAGCAGCACCGGCTGCCCGCCGCAACCGGCTGGCCGGCCTCGGCCTCGGCGGTGTTGAGGCAGCAGGTGCTGCCCTGTTGCTTGGCGAGGGTGTCGGCGTCGGCCTTGACCACGTAGACCTCCCACGGTTCGCGGCCGGGGCCGTGCACCCACACCTTGTCCTGGAGTGCGTAGCAGCAGCGAGTGTCGTTCTCCTCGGTCGTCGCCAGACCCTCTCCGCTCAGGCGCGCGGTGGCGGCGTGGACGGCCTCGGTGCTGTCGACCTCGACGCCGAGGTGATCCAGGCGAGTGTTCTCGCCCTTGCCGCCTTCGATGAGGACGAGCTTGAGCGGCGGTGTGGCGATGGCGAAGTTGGCGTAGCCGTCACGGAGCTTGGCCGGCTCGGTGCCGAACAGCCTGGTGTAGAACTCGACCGATGCCGCGAGGTCGGGGACGCGCAGAGCGAGCTGTACGCGGGTCATGACGGGCCTCCTGCCGATGGATGGGTGGGTGGTTCAGCAGCCGCCGGAGCCGGCCGGAAAGCTGGTACCGAGCTGGATGAGCGCGGGGGCGGGGGCGCAGCAGCCGCCGCCGTCGGCCTGCTGGTCGGTGTCGGGCTGGTCGAAGAGGCCGGCGCCGCCGCAGACTCCGGTCTCCGGCAGGACGAGTTCGACGCGCTCGGCGGCTTCGCGGTCGCCCGCGAGGGCGGCGACGACGGAGCGGACCTGCTCGTATCCGGTGAGGGCGAGGAAGGTAGGGGCGCGGCCGTAGGACTTCATGCCGACCAGATAGACGCCCTCCTCCGGGTGGGAGAGCTCCTTCACCCCGTGCGGGTAGACGGTGCCGCAGGAGTGCTGGTTGGGGTCGATGAGCGGAGCCAGTTCGACCGGGGCCTGGAGGCGCTCGTCGAGGCCGAGGCGGAGCTCGGAGAGGAAGGAGAGGTCGGGGCGGAAGCCGGTGAGGACGATGACCTCGTCGACCGGGTCGAGACGGCGGCCGTCCTCGGCCACGAGGACGAGCTGCTCGCCGTCGCGTTCGATCGCCTCCGTGCGGAAGCCGGTGACCGCGTCGGCGTGGCCCTCGTCGACGGCGGCCTTGGCGGCCAGGCCGAGCGCGCCACGGGCGGGGAGCTGGTCGGCCGTGCCACCGCCGAAGGTGGAGCCGGAGATGCCGCGGCGCAGGACCCACACCGCCTTCGCACCCTGACCGTCCTCGGCCTTCGCCAGGTCGGCAAGGGAGGCGAGCGCGGTGAAGGCAGAGGCGCCGGAGCCGATGACGGCAACGCGCTTTCCCGCATAACGGGCTCGGACGGCCGGGTCCTTGAAGTCGGGGACGCGGTAGGAGACGTGGTCGGCGGCGGCCTTCTCGCCGAGGGCCGGAAGGCCCGAGGCTCCGGCCGGGCTCGGGAGGGCCCACGTGCCGGAGGCGTCGATGACCGCGCGGGCGAAGATCCGCTCCTCGCGGCCGTCGGCGTGGGTGACGTGGACGACGAACGGCTGGGCCTCGCGGTCAGCGTCGACGATCCGGTCGCGGCCCGCGCGGGAGACGCCCGTGACCGTGGCGCCGAAGCGGACCTTGTCGCCGAGGACGTCCGCGAGCGGCTGGAGGTAGTCGGCCGCCCAGTCGCCGCCGGTCGGGTACGTGGTGGCGTCGGGCTTCACCCAGCCGGTCGGCGCGAGGAGCTTTTCCGCCGCCGGGTCGGTGACCTCGCCCCAGGTGGAGAACAGCCGCACATGCGACCACCCGCGGACCCCCGCACCGGCGGCCGGACCGGCCTCCAGAACCAGCGGTTCGAGGCCGCGCTCGACGAGGTGGGCCGCGGCGGCGAGGCCGGCGGGCCCGGCCCCGATCACGAGGACGGGCAGCTGGTCGGTGATGGTGGCGTTCACGACGATTCCCCTCACTATTTCGACATCTGTCGATGGCTTGTGCGGCCAGCATGGCACCCTGCATCGATATTCGTCAACATAGACATCCATCGAATCCATGGCGTACGAGCCGGAACACCCCTGGGCGACTGGTTCGACGTGTGTCAACATAGACGTATGTCGAATGCTGCCGTGTTGCCGCTGATCCAGCCTGAGGCCGCCCCCTGCTGCCCGCCGCTGAACGAGCGCCCGCTGACCTCCGAGGAGGCCGAGCGCACCGCGAAGATGTTCAAGGCCCTCGGCGACCCCGTGCGGCTGCGGCTCTTCTCCGCGGTCGCTTCCCACGAGGGCGGCGAGGCGTGCGTGTGCGACATCTCCGACGTCGGCGTCTCCCAGCCGACCGTCTCCCATCACCTGAAGAAGCTGAAGGAGGCCGGGCTGCTCTCCTCCGAGCGGCGCGGCACCTGGGTGTACTACCGCGTCGAGCCGGCCGTCCTCGCGGCGATGGGCGCGCTGCTGACCAAGGCGGCCGCCGCGTGATGGTCTCCACCGCGACCGTTGTGCCGCTCACGGCCGAGCATGCGGCGCAGGTCGTGGCGATCTACCAGGCCGGCATCGACGAGGGCAACGCCACCTTCGAGACGACCGCCCCCACCTGGGAGCAGTTCGACGCGGCCAAGCTGCCCGAACACCGCTTCGCCGCCGTCGACGAGACCGGCCGGGTCCTCGGCTGGGTCGCCGCGAGCAAGGTCTCCGACCGGTGCGCGTACGCCGGCGTCGTCGAGCACTCCGTCTACGTGCACCCCGACGCGCGCGGCCGAGGCGTGGCCTCCGCACTCCTCAAGGCCCTGGTCGACTCCACCGAGGCGGCCGGGATCTGGACCATCCAGTCCGGGATCTTCCCCGAGAACACCGCCAGCCTCGCCGTCCACGCCCGCGCCGGATTCCGGATCATCGGCACCCGCGACCGCATCGGCCGCCACCACGGCCGCTGGCGCGACACCGTCCTCGTCGAACGCCGCAGCCCCCACATCGACTGACCCGGCTTCCGGACTTGCACCCGGTACCCAGGTACAGGTTTACCGTCGATCGTGTGCCCCGAGGGGGCACGTGAGGACGGAGGCGAGTGCAATGACCGACCTGGACTGGGTGCCGACCGCCTGCACCCTGCCCACCGAGGAGCGCCCCTTGCGGGTCGCCGAGTGGGACGCGCTGTTCGCCGGGCATCTGACGACGCTGGAACGCCCCGCGCCGACCCGGCACCGCCTGTCGCTGTCCGAGGCCCCGGGGCTTGAGGAACGGGTACGGGAGCTGGCCGACCGGGAGACCGGATGCTGCTCGTTCTTCACCTTCGCGGTCACCCCCGCCGACGGCGCTGTCCTGCTCGACGTCACCGTGGATCCGGCCCACGAGCCGGTCCTCCAGGCACTGTCCGCGCGAGCGGCCTGCCTGGCCGGTCTTGAGGAGCGGCAGTGAGCAGCGGTCTTCGCAGCGGCCAGGTCGCCGAGGCCGCCAGCCTGAACATCCAGACCCTGCGCTACTACGAGCGGCGCGGCCTGCTGGCCGAGCCGGAACGCAGCAACGGCGGCCACCGCCTGTACGGCGAGGACGCGGTGACCGCGCTGCGGGTGATCAAAGCCGCCCAACGGCTCGGGTTCACGCTGGACGAGGTCGCCGAGCTACTGGAGGCCGGCCGCCACCGCCACGGCCGCCCCGTGGCGGGGCTCCAGGAGCGCGCCGCGGCGAAGCTCGCCGAGGTCGACGCGTAGATCGCCGACCTCACCGCCATCCGCACCGCCCTGGCCGCCGCCGTCGAAGCCGGGTGCGACGACCTGACCGTCTGCGCCTCCAGCGCCTGCTGCCCCGTCCCCTTCACCGACCTCGCCGAGGAGAACCGTCATGTGGGGGCGGCTTCCTCAGCCGGGTCGCGTCCCGGCGTCCGGCGGCGGTCATCGCGGGGACGGTTGCCGCAGCCCTCGCGGTCAATCTCGCCCTGTGGCTGGTGGGTCTGGGCTTCGGCGGGTCGTTCCAGCACACCGAGGCCGATGGGTCGCTGCACACCACCACGGCACCGCAGGGCGTCATCATCATGACGGTGCTTTCCATGAGCGGCGGCCTGGCTCTGGCCGCACTGCTGGCGGCGGCCGGGAAACGGCGTGCCGCCCTGCGGTCGGCCCAGGGCCTAGGGGCGGGTGCCGCTCTCGCTACGACGGCCCAGACGTTCACCGCCGGTTTCGATACGCCCAGCACGATCGCGCTCTCCGCCATGCACGTCGTCATCGCCGCACTCGTGCTCCTCGCCCTGGAAGCACTGGCCCGCCGCAAGTGAGCCGCTCGGACAGGCCCGGTCCGGGTCTGGGGGCCGCCCGCTGAAGATCACGAACGCTGGCCGTCGGTAGGGTCACGGGCATGGTTGTCGCCCGTTCCATTGCCTGTTCGCCGTCGCCGCCCTCTTCGAGATCGGCGGCGCCTGGATGGTCTGGCAGGGCATCCGCGAGCACAAGGGCTGGATCTGGATCGGCGCCGGCGTCGTCGCGCTCGGCCTCTACGGGGTGGTCGCCACCTTCCAGTCCGACGACAACTTCGGGCGCATCGTAGCCGCGTACGGCGGGATCTTCGTGGCCGGATCGATCGCCTGGGGCGTGGTCGCCGACGGCTACCGTCCCGACCGCTGGGACGTCATCGGCGCCCTGATCTGCCTCGCTGGAATGGCCGTGATCATGTACGCGCCTCGAAACAGCTGACGCACCGGCCCTCGCGCCCGACAGTTGCGACCTGACCGCGTCCGCGCTTCCGCCGCCCTGAGGACGGGCATCAAAGGATCAGGCAGCCGTCAGCCCGGCGGCCGAGGAACCCGAGCGAGCGGGTGGCGCCATGGCAGGTCAACTGCCCGTGGACCGTCAGGTGATCCACACCGAACTGGAGGGAGCTCGTGCGAGCTTCCACCGCCTGCTGGACACCGCCACCAAGGACGATCTGCGCAGGCGCACCGACGGCACCCGCTGGACCAACGAGCAGCTGCTCTTCCACATGCTCTTCGGCTACATCCTGATGCGCCCGCTGCTGATCCTGATGCGCGTCTTCTCCCGGCTGCCGAACCGTGTCGGCCGGGCCTTCGCCCGCCTTTTGAACGCAGCCACGCGGCCGTTCGACGTCGTCAACTACCTCGGCCCGGTCGGCGCCGTCCAGGTCCTCGGGCTTCGGCGTATGGCCGTCACGTTCGACCGGGTCATCGCCGACCTGCACCGACGACTGGACTCCGAGTCGGAGAGCACGCTCGCCAGCGGCATGCCCTACCCCGACCGCTGGGACCCCTTCTTCGACGACTTCATGACCGTCGCAGACCTGTACCGCTATCCGACCCGGCACTTCGACTTCCACCGGCGCCAGCTCACCCTCACGTCGACCCGCTGAATCCGCTACCGGGATCCGCCCAGGAGGGAGGCGATTGCTCGGGCGGCTTCGCGGGCGGGGCGTCCGACGCCGATGAGGGTGGCCGAGGCGGGGCCGGTCCAGTCGCCGTAGCCGAGGAGGTGGAGGCGGGGTTCGCCGATCGCCCGGGTGCCGGTCGTGGGGATGTGGCTGCGAGGGCCGCGCAGGCCGAGCGGGGCAAGGTGGGAAAGGGCGGGGCGGAAGCCGGTGCACCAGATGATCGCGTCGGCGTCCGCCGTGGTGCCGTCGGCCCAGGCGACGCCGGTCGGGGTGATCCGATCGAACATCGGCTGCGCCTTGAGGAATCCGGCGTCGCGCGCTTCCCGTACGGCCGGTACGGCGACGATGTCGCCCAGTGAGGCCACGCCTCCGGTGTCGGTACGTCCCTCGTCGAGGGCGCGGCGGCGGGCGGTGGCGTGGTCGAAGAGGGCTCGGCCGTCGATGTCGTCGGCGAGGTAGCGGGGTTCGCGCAGGGTGACCCAGGAGAGCTCGGTGTCGTGGGCGAGGTCGGCGGCGATCTGGGCGCCGGAGTTGCCGCCGCCGACGACGATCACTTTCTGTCCGGCGAACGCCGCCGGGTTCTCGTACTCGACGGTGTGAAGCTGACGGCCGCCGAAGTCCGCACGGCCGGGGATGGCGGGGACGAAGGG
The DNA here is from genome assembly GCF_036566765.1 of Streptomyces sp. Classification (GTDB taxonomy): domain Bacteria; phylum Actinomycetota; class Actinomycetes; order Streptomycetales; family Streptomycetaceae; genus Streptomyces. The sequence continues at coordinate 10,072 of NZ_DATCVQ010000207.1, read as the reverse complement.
GCGCGACCATGTTCCGGTCGCGCTGACGACCGCGCGAGCCCGCCACGTACCGGAGTCGGCCTCTACGCGCAGGAGTTCGCCGTCACGGCGGACTCCCGTGACGCGTACGGGCCGGTGGACGGGGAGCTCGTACCGCTGCTCGTACTCGGTGAGGTACGAGACGGCGTGGGCGGCGTCTGGGTACGTCTCCCCCGCCTGCGGCGGCATCAGCCGGCCCGGCAGAGAGGAGTACGCCGCCGGGGAGAAAAGGTGCAGCGAGTCCCAGGTGTGCTGCCAGGCCCCGCCGGGGGCCGCGCCGGCGTCGAGGACGGCGAAGTCCAGGCCGAGGCGGCGCAGGTGGTAGCCGGCGGCGAGCCCGGACTGGCCGCCGCCGATCACCACCACGTCCACGGTCTGGGTCACTCGGCGTCCGTCTTCCCTCGCATGAAGATGACCGCAACCAGGGCCAGACCCACGACCGCTCCGATCAGCTGCACGCCGATGAACCCCGGGACCGAGGAGGGGGCGATGCCCGCGAAGGTGTCGGTGAACGCGCGGCCGATCGTCACCGCCGGGTTCGCAAAGGAGGTCGAGGAAGTGAACCAGTAGGCCGCGCCGATGTACGAGGCGACGGCGACGGGCGCGAAGCGGAGCCGGTCTGTGCGGGCGAGGCCGAAGATCAGCAGGATCAGGCCGGCGGTCGCCACGACCTCCCCGAGAAGCAGGTTCCCGTCCGAGCGGTCGTGTGTGGACCACTTCACCAGCGGCTCGCCGAACATCGCGTCCGCGAGGACCGCACCCGCGATCGCGCCGACGATCTGGGAGGGGACGTAGACGGCGAGCTCGCGCCCGTTCACCCCGGCGCCGCCGCGGCGGGCGGTCCACCACTCGGCCAGGGTGACGGCCGGGTTGAAGTGAGCCCCGGAGACCGGCCCGAGGAGGGCGATCAGGACGCCGAGTCCGAAGACGGTGGCGGTGGAGTTCGCGAGGAGCTGCAGGCCGACGTCCTTCGTGAGCTCGGTGGCCTGGGTGCCGGAGCCGACCACGATCGCCACCAGTGCGGCGGTGCCGACGAGCTCGGCGGCGGCTCGGGCGGCGAGGGGGGTACGGGGCGGGGTGGCGCCGGGTGCGGGCTGCGGCGACGCGTCGGCGGCTATGGCGTCCCTCGCGGCGGGCTCGGTGGCGGTCACGGGCGGGGTCTCCTCGGGCAGGTGAGGCACAGGGGAAGGGGACGGCTAGGGGCAGGAGCGCTTGAAGTTCGCCGCGGCGGTCAGCCGTGCGGTCTGCGCGAGCGCCGCGAACTGGCCGGCGAGCTGCTCGATGACGTCCGGCTTGAGCCGGTAGTAGGTGAACCGGCCGCAGGGTTCCGTTTCGACGACCCCGGCCTCGCGCAGCACTCTCAGGTGGTTCGAGAGGTTGGTCTGCTTGGCACCGGTCTCCTCCACGAGGTGGGTGGTGCACAGCGTCTCGCGGGCGAGCAGAGTCACGATCTGGAGGCGCAGGGGATCACCCAGAACCCGGATCAGATCAGTATCAACTGACGTCATCATGGGCTGATACTCTCACATCACCCTGAGCTGATACCAGCCTGGGCTGACCTCTTTGAACCCAGGGGGTTCTCGCCATGGCCGCGTCCCCGTACCCGGTCCTTCCCGACGAACGTCTCGCAGCCGGTGTCGCCCGTTTCGCCGTGCGCCATCAGGGCCGGTTCTCCGTCGAGACGGTACAGCGCCTCGTAGCCGACTCCTACGAGCAGCTCGCCGCGCACGCACACGTTCGTACCCACCTCGTGGTACTGACGGAGCGGTTCGCCGCCGAGCGACTGGAGGCGCTCGCGCACATGGAGACCCCGCCCGTGGTGGGCCGACCGACGCGCGTCCTGTTCGTCTGCAGCCACAACTCCGGCCGCTCCCCAGACGGCCGCCGCCCTGCTCGCTCACCGCGCCGGCGACGAGGTCATCGCGTCCTCCGCCGGGACCGAGCCGACCGGCCAGGTCGACCCCCATGTGGTCCAGGTGCTCACCGAGGCCGGTGTCCCGCTGGAGGATGCCTACCCGAAGCCGCTGACCGACGAGGTCGTCCGGGCCGCCGACATCGTGATCACGATGGGCTGCGGCGACGCCTGCCCGGTGATCCCCGGCCACCGCTACCTCGCCTGGCGGATCGCGGACCCCGACGGCACGCCGATCGCCGCCGTACGGAACATCCGCGAAGCCCTCGACACGCGCATCACCGCCCTGCTGGACAGCCTGCCCGGCTCCTGAAGCTTTCCGTTCCCCGCAACACGCTTGTCCCTGCCATAAGGAAGAACCGATGACCGCTCCGCTCGCCTCCGTGCTCTTCGTCTGCGTCCACAACGCCGGCCGCTCCCAGATGGCCGCCGGGTTCCTGCGCCACCTGGCGGGTGATCGCGTCGAGGTCCGCTCGGCCGGCTCACTCCCGGGCGACCAGATCAACCCCTCCGCCGTCGCGGCCATGGCCGAGCTGGACATCGACATCTCCGACCAGAAGCCCAAGGTCCTCACCGTCGAGGCCGCCCAGGCGTCCGACTACATCATCACCATGGGCTGCGGCGACGCCTGCCCGTACTTCCCAGGCAAGACCTACCTCGACTGGACGCTGGAGGACCCCGCCGGCCAGGGCGTCGAGGCCGTCCGCCCCATCCGCGACGAGATCAAGGGCCTCATCGAGGGCCTCATCGCCGAGATCGACGCGCAGCAGGAGGCGTGAGCTCCGTGATCGAGCCCACCGCCACCGGTGACCACGTCCGCGAGGTCATCGTCATAGGCTCCGGCCCCGCCGGATACACCGCCGCCCTCTACACCGCCCGCGCGCAGCTCAAGCCGCTGCTCTTCGGCAGCTCCATATTCGTCGGCGGCTCGCTGACGACCACGACCGAGGTCGAGAACTTCCCCGGCTTCCCGACCGGCATCGATGGCCCTGACCTCATGGACAACATGCGGGCCCAGGCCGAGCGGTTCGGCGCCGAGATGATCGACGACGACATCGTCTCCGTCGACTTCACCGGCGGCATCAAGCTCCTCACCGATTCGGAAGGCACCGTCCACCGTGCGAAGACGGTGATCATCGCCACCGGCTCCGGCTACCGCAAGCTCGGCCTGCCCAAGGAGGACGAGCTCTCCGGCCGCGGTGTCTCGTGGTGCGCCACCTGTGACGGGTTCTTCTTCCGCGACCGCGACATCGTCGTGGTCGGCGGCGGCGACACCGCCATGGAGGAAGCCACCTTCCTCACCCGCTTCGCCCGCTCGGTCACCGTCGTCCACCGCCGCTCCACCCTGCGTGCCTCCAAGGCCATGCAGAACCGCGCCTTCGCCGACGACAAGATCTCCTTCGCCTTCGACAGCGAGATCGCCGAGATCAAGGAGACCGGCGGAATGCTCTCTGGCGTCGTCCTGCGCGACGTCCTCACCTGCGCCACGCGCGAGCTCGACGCGACGGGCCTGTTCATCGCCGTCGGCCACGACCCGCGCACCGAACTCTTCACCGGCCAGATCGACCTCGACGACAAGGGCTACATCACGGTCGACTCCCCCTCCACCCGCACCAACATCCCCGGCGTCTTCGCCGCCGGCGACGTCGTCGACCACACCTACCGCCAGGCCATCACCGCCGCCGCCAGCGGCTGCCAGGCCGCCATCGACACCGAGCGGCACCTCGCCGCACTGGCCTCGCATGCCGAACCCGTCGGCGTCACCGCGTAGCCCACGAACGGCCCGCTTGGGGTCGGGCATGCCTTCCACCGGGGGCTCCTTCGCGTGCTGACCCAGCGCCGAAGGAGCCCCCGGTCCCGTTCGCGGACAACGCGCCGAAGATGCTGCTGATACCGGCTTCCGCGCAGGTGACCGGGTCGGTCCCGGCCGCGCGCCGGGCAAGTTCGCGCAGCTCGGTACGGGTCTTGCGCAGCTCGGCCATGCGTCTGTCGATCTCCGCGAGGTGCTGGTCGATGAGGCCGGTGACATGGCCGCACGGCGCTTCGCCGCTGTCGCGGAGGGTGAGGATGCCGCGGATCTCGGCAAGGGTGAGTCCGGCTTCTTCACGAGCCGCACCTCCGCCGAAGCGTGGGCCGAGCAGCACCCGGAAGCGACGGGCCAGATCGCTGGCCAGGCTCAAGCGGAGGAGGTCGGCCGACACGTCTTCGGCCCCCTCCTGACCGGCTCATAGCCACTGCATCGGCGGCGCCGTCAGACTCCGGGTTCCGCAGTCCAGGTAATACGCGGGGGCACGACCCGAGCACACAGGGGTTCCCCGCATGCGTCCGTGAGACCCAGGCAGCCAACCAACACCGCTCCGGACGGCAGCCTCGACAACCCGTGCGGGAACGGCCTCGAGCATCAGCCTGGCCCGCCGGAACATGGTGAAGACGCCCACGTCGTCGACCGCGCCCCACGACAGGTAGAGCAACCGGCCACCCGGCAGGCCCTGCACATGAGGGTGAGCTGTACGCGGCTCAGGCACTCGGCTGAGCCCCGGAGCCATCGGGGGCCGTGCGGTGCCAGGGGGCGTCGGGGCGGGTGGCCAGGGCACCTGCAACGAGCCGTAGGGCGTAGACGGGCCGACCGGCCGGGTCCGGCGCGGGGCCGAGGTAGTCGTGGCCGGTCATGTGACACCAGGCGGGCAGGTCCAGCGGGGCGGCCGGGTCGGTGGCGACGACATGGACGACGGTGCCCGGCGCCGCTCCGTCGATCTCCTTGCGCAGGCGCAGCAGGAGCGTGACGCAGAACAGGCCGGTGCCGTCGACGAGTAGATCCGGGCCAGAGGTGCGGGAGTCCGCAGGGTCGGAGAACGCGGTCACAGCACGGCGGCCCCCTCGGTGAGAGCGGTGACCGCCGTCGCCATGTCTTCGGACGTCGTCCAGCGCCCGAGGGAAAGCCGGAGGGCACCGAGCGCACGGGCGGGTTCGAGGCCCATGGCGGTCAGGACGGGTGAGGGGCTGTGGGCTCCGCTGTGGCAGGCCGATCCTGTCGAAGCGGCGATCCCGCCGGCCGCGGCGAGGAGTTCGTGCCCGAGTACGCCGTCGATGCTGACGTTCAGGGTGTTGGGGAGGCGTTCCCGCTCCGGGCCGTTGAGGTGCACGCGTCCGGGGAAGGCTGCGACGAGTCGCGCGTGGAGGTCGTCGCGCAGGGCGGCGACGCGAGCCGGGGCCCCGGCGGTGAACTCCTCGGTCGCGATACGGGCGGCGGCGCCGAGGGCCACGGCCAGTGCCACGTTCTCCGTGCCGGCACGCAGGCCATGTTCCTGGCCGCCACCGTAGACGACCGGTTCGAGGCGGACGCCATCGCGGACGTACAGCGCGGCGGCACCCTTCGGCGCGTACGTCTTGTGGCCGACCACGGTGAGCAGGTCGACGCCCAGTGCCTCGACGTCGATCGGGATCTTGCCCACGGCCTGGGCTGCGTCGCAGTGGAACAGGGCCCCGTGCTCGTGCGCGATCGCGGCGAGCTCGGTGATCGGTTGGAGGGCGCCGGTCTCGTTGTTCGCAGCCATCACCGACACCAGGACCGTGTCGTCGGTAAGGGCACCGGCCAGTGCGGCGGGGTCGACGAGGCCGTGCCCGTCGACGGGCAGCACGGTCACGCGTGCTCCGTGCAGGCGTTCCAGGGCGCGACAGGTCTCCAGGACCGCCGGATGCTCGGTCGACTGGGTGATCACGTGTGGGCGCGAGCGGCCGGCGGCCAGTACGGCGCCGCGCAGCGCGAGCAGGTCCGCCTCGGAGCCGGAGGCGGTGAACACGATCTCACCCGGTCGTGCGCCGAGGAGGCCGGCAACCTGACTGCGGGCCTTCGCAAGGGCCCGGCGCGGCGCCTCGGAGAAGGGGTGGCTACTGGAGGGGTTGCCAAAGAAGTCGGTCAGGTGCGGCAGCATCGCCTCGGCGACCCGCGGGTCCACGGGCGTGGTGGCGTTGTAGTCGAGATAGACAGGGCCACGGGCGAGTCCCGGGTGCGGGGGGATACCGCCGATCGCGGGGAGCACGTCAGGTCCTCCGGGCGCGGCGCTCACGTGAGGTCCGCCGTGTCGACAGGCAGGTCGGCCAGGCGCCACTCCACCATGCCGTCGTGGAGGCGGATCGCCCGGCGTCCACGGTCGGTCAGCAGCCGTACGGCGTCGTAGGCCAAGGCGCAGTACTCGCCCCGGCAGTAGACGACGATCTCCTCGCCCGCGGGCAGCTCTCCGATGCGGTCCGTCAGCTCCGCGACCGGGATGCTGAGCGCGCCGGGGATGTGCCCGGCCCGGTACTCCTCCACCGGCCGGACGTCGAGCACCGTCACTCCCCCGGCGGCGACCCGGGTCCGCAGTTCCTCATGGCTGACTTCGGCCGCCCCGTCCTCGCCCAGGTAGGCGTCCCGGGCGGCAGGGACGGCGGCCTGGTGGCGGTCGGCCACCTTGCGCAGGAGGACGAGAAGCCGGGCGACGTCGTCTCCGGCGAGCCGGTAGTGGATGCGGACACCCTCGCGTCGGGTGGCGACGAACCCGGCCTGTTTGAGCGTCTGCAGATGGGCGGAGGCCGTGGTCAGGTTCAGCCCGGATGCCTTGGCCAGTGCGTCGACGGTGCGCTCGCCCTGAGCGAGCAGATCAAGCAGTTCAAGGCGCTTTCCACTGGCCAGCGCCTTGCCGCTGGTCGCGAAGGCGTCGTAGAGGGCGGACTTGCTGCCGCTGGTGGTGGCTTCCCGCATTGCTTCCTCCAAATATCTATGGATTACTGTAAACGAAGTCCGGCGGCATCGCACTCCGCCCGGCAGTCAGCTTCGGAAGGACAGGACCATGGGCTTCGCCGACGATCATCTGACTCCGCTGGTCGACCAGGGCCTGGGCAACAGCGCCTACCTCGTCGACCTCGGTGACGGCCGCGCACTCGCCGTGGACGCGAGCCGGGATCTGCGGGCCCTGAAGGCGGCCGCCGCCCGGCGCGGACTGCGCGTCTCGTTCGCCGCCGACACCCACCTGCACGCCGACTTCCTCTCCGGCGCGCTCCAGCTCGCCCACGACGACGACGCGACTGTCCTGGCCTCCGCGGCAGGACAGCGTGCCTTCGACCACCGGGGCCTCGGCGACGGCGACGAGGTCGACCTGGGCGGCCTCACGCTGCGGGCCCTCGCCACGCCGGGCCACACCGACGAACACCTCTCCTTCCTCCTCCTCGACGGCAGCCGGGAGCTGGGGGTCTTCACCGGCGGCTCGATGATCGTCGACTCCGCGGCGCGCACCGACCTCCTCGGCACCGACCGCGCCGAAGAACTGGCCCGCGCCCAGTACCGCTCCCTTCACCGCCTCACCGAGCTGCCGGACACGACCGCCGTGTGGCCGACCCACGGCGCCGGCTCGTTCTGCTCCGCCCCGCCCGGGGCCGAACGCACCAGCACCATCGGCACCCAGAAGCAGACCAACCCGCTCCTCGCCGCCCCGGACGAGGACGCCTTCGTACGACAGCTCCTCGCAAGCCTCGGCTCGTACCCGGCCTACTTCGACCGCCTCTCCGAGGCCAACCGGCGTGGCCCCACCGTCCTCACCGCCTCACCGGCACTGCCCGGCCTGACAGCCGAACAGGTACGCACCCTGCTCGCGGACGGCGGGCATGTCGTCGACGTCCGCCCGGCGGCCGACTACGCGGCCGGCCACATTCCCGGCTCCCTGTCGATCCCGCTGCGCGGTCAGTTCGCAACCTGGCTGGGCTGGCTCCTGCCCGACACCGCCCCGCTCGCGTTCGTCACCAACGACGACCAGGACCCGTCAGAGGTCGTCTGGCTGTCGTACAAGATCGGGTACGAGCGGCTGGCGGGCCGTCTCTCCGGTGGCATGGCGAGCTGGACGGCGGCCGGAAACCCGCAGACCACCACCGAGTTCGTCACCGCCGAAAGGGCCGCGAACCGCCCGTACGTCGACGTGCGGCAGGAGTCGGAGTTCGCGGCCGGACACGTCTCCGGCGCCCTCGGCATCGAACTCGGCACGCTCCCCGCGCATGCCGCCGACGCCCCCGCGGGCGCGGTCGTGGCCTGCGGTCACGGCGAGCGCGCCATGACCGCCGCGAGTCTCCTGGAGCGCGCCGGCCGCACCGGCATCGCCGTCCTCGACGGCGGACCGAGCGACTACGCCGCCGCGCACGAACAGAAGCTCGTCCAGGGAACCGAGGGCACGCACGCGTGAACGCCACCCCGTCGACCACCTCACCGACCGATGCACACGGGCGGCCCGTGCGCCTCGGCCTGCGCGAGAACCGGCTGCAGTTCACCCTGCTCGTCATCGTCAACATCTGCGTCGGCGGACTCGTCGGACTCGAACGCACCACCGTGCCGCTCATCGGGTCCGAGACTTTCGGACTCACCAGCGACCTGGCCGTCTTCTCCTTCATCATCGCCTTCGGCGTCACCAAGGCCCTCACCAATCTGGCCGCCGGTGCGCTGACCGCCCGATTCCGCCGCAAGCAACTCCTCGTCACCGGCTGGCTGATCGGCATACCCGTCCCCTTCGTTCTCGCCTGGGCGCCGTCCTGGGGCTGGATCGTCGCGGCCAACGTGCTGCTCGGCCTGAACCAGGGCCTGACCTGGTCGATGACCGTCAACATGAAGATCGACCTGGTCGGCCCGTCCCGCCGCGGACTCGCGACCGGCCTGAACGAGGCCGCCGGATACACCGCCGTCGGCGGCACCGCCCTGCTCACCGGTTACCTCGCGACGTCCTACGGCCTGCGCCCCGTCCCGGAGTTGATCGGTGTCGTGTTCGTCGTCGCCGGACTGGCCCTCGCCCTGGTCGTCCGTGACACAGCCGCGCACGTCGCCCTCGAACTCGCCCAGCACGCCAAGCCGCTCCCCAGCGACGAGGACACCGGCCTGAGGGCCACGTTCACTCGCACGTCCTGGCACAACCGATCCCTGCGCGGCGCCAGCCAAGCCGGTCTCGTCAACAACCTCAACGACGGTCTCACCTGGGGCGTCTTCCCGCTCCTGTTCACCGACCACGGCCTCGGCCTCGCCGCCGTCGGCCTCATCAAGGGCCTCTATCCCATCCTGTGGGGCATCGGCCAGATCCCCACCGGCCACCTCGCCGACCGCATCGGCCGCAAACCGCTGATCGTCACGGGCATGCTCGTCCAGGCGGTCGGGTTCGTCCTCGCTCTCGCCCTGCTCGACAGCCCCCTGCTCGCCGGAGTCCTTTCCGCGGTCTTCCTGGGCCTCGGCACCGCCATGGTCTACCCGGCCCTCATCGCCTCCATATCCGACCACGCCCACCCCGCCTGGCGCGCCAACGCCCTCGGCACGTACCGCTTCTGGCGCGACATCGGCTACGCCGTCGGCGCCCTCATCGCCGGGATCCTGGCCGACTGGCTCGGCCTGAACGCCACCGTGATCGCCGCCGCCGCACTCACCGCGGCCGCCGGCCTCCTCGCCGCCCGCTGGATCACCGAACACCGCCCCGGCGCCCGGTGACCGCCGCAAGCCCTGGGGCCAATGGACCACGCCAGGGGACATCGACCGCACGCTGACCGTGTTCTTCGAGACCTGCCCGCCCAGCGGTCACTCGTGTCCGTGGGCGCTGGCAGCCCTGAGCCGCTCGGTCACCTGCACCAAGGTCGCGGTGAAGGTTCCGAGCTGATCGGGGGGCACGTCCGCGAACAGCAGGGCGGCCAGTTCATCGCGCCCGCCCCGCAGCGCCGACGTGACCGAGCGCCCCTCGTCCGTAAGCGAGACGAGCGTGGCCCGCCGGTCGGTGGGGTGCGGCTCGCGAACCACCAGCCCATCCTCCTGCAGCGCGTCAAGGAGCCCGGTCACGTTCCGAGGGGTGACTCCCAGCCGGGTAGCCAGGGCCCGCTGTGTCATGGGTCCGTCGTGGAACAGGGCCCAGAGCACTCCCGCGCGCGCCGCGGTCAGCCCCTTCTCCGCCATCCCCCGCTGCATCATCGCGCACGGGGCCCCAGCCGAGCGGCTTCCCTTCCCTGACACTTCCTTCGACGCGGCAGTGGTGTGCCTGACGCTCTGCTCCATCGCCGACCCGCACACGGCCCTCACCGAACTCCACCGGGTGCTCCGGCCGGGAGGACAGCTCCGGTTCTTCGAACACGTCCAGGCCCGCTCGCAGGCGA
>NZ_DATCVQ010000206.1:0-9734 GCF_036566765.1 Streptomyces sp. | reverse complement strand
ATCGAACCCGATTGCGGCAAGGTCACGGAGGACGGTGTCGAATCCCAGTCGAAGGTGCCCTGCGACGTTTTCAAAGATCGCGATGCGGGGTCGTAGTACGCGAAGGGCGTTTGCGATGTGGGGCCAGATGTGGCGGGCATCGGCGGTTCCTTTCCGTTGGCCGGCGACGCTGAAGGGCTGGCAGGGGTAGCCGCCGGTGACGATGTCGACGGGCCCGTGTTCGTCGATGACGGCTTGCCAGTCGGTGGTGGTGAGGTCGCCGAGGTTGGGGGTGCCGGGCATGCGGTGGGCGATGATCTGCGCGGCGCCGGGGTCGATGTCGCAGGCCCAGTTGAGGGTTCCGCCGTAGACGTTCTGGGTGGCGATGTCGAGGCCGCCGTAGCCGGTGCAGAAGCTGCCGTGTCGGAGCTCGGGCATGTGGTTCTCCTTTCAGGCGGCGGGGGTGGTGGCGGGGTGGCGGTGCTCGTCGGGCAGGTCCGTGTCGCAGTAGAAGCCGATGCTCAGGTGCAGCCCGTAGTCCTTGACGACCTTCCAGACTGGCGTTGCTGTGCAGGCGGGTCGACCGTCCTGCTGGCGGTGGAAGTTGCTGGTGCAGTCCGCGAGGTCGGTGTAGTCGGGCAGCACCCACCCGTCGGCGCGGTGGAAGACGCGGACCTCGGGGTCGGCGTCGACGCTCTTGGTGGTGTCCATGGGGTGTCCTTTCAGGCGGCGGGGGTGTCGCGGGCGGGGTGCTTGTGGGCTCGGTTGATGGCGGCCTGCTCGTGCATCAGCGCGGCGACGTGGCGGTCGGTGGTCGTGTCCGGCGGGGTGATGCGGCCGGGGACGGTCATCCATGAGCAGGTCCACACGACCCGGCATGCGGGGCAGCGGTAGCCGCAGACGATCCCGTCTCCGTCGGCTATCCCGGCCGAGGGAGCGACGTCGTACTGGCCGCAGCGTTCGCACGAGTCGAGGTAGGCGGGCATCACGAATCCTCCTGCTGGTGGGTGGTGGGGGTGTAGGCCATGTCGAAAATCCGGGCGTAGTGCCCCTGCCAGGCGGCGGTGATCGTGGTGCGCTGCCCGCCGCGGTGCTTGTCGACGATGAGGTCGGCCTCGCCGGCCCGGTGGGACTCGGGCTCGTGCATGTCGGGGCGGTGGAGAAGGATCACCATGTCGGCGTCCTGCTCGATGGCTCCGGATTCGCGGAGGTCGGCGATCGTGGGGCGCTTGTCGGAGCGCTGCTCGGACGCCCGGTTGAGCTGGCACAGGACGACGACGGTGATGCCGAACTCCTTGGCCATGAGCTTCAAGCCGCGGGACAGAGCAGACACGGCGACCTGACGGTTCTCCGCCTTGGGCGCTTGCATGAGCTGCAGGTAGTCGACGACGACCATGCGCAGGCCGACGGTGCGAACGAGGTTGCGGACCTGGCCGCGGAGCGACGGCAGGGATACGTCGGTGGCGTCGTCGACGTACAGGGGCGACTCGGCGAGCCTGGCTGTGGCGTTCAGGAGGCGCGCCGCGTCGGCGTCGCTGGTCGTTCCGGTGCTGATGTGGTTGAGGGGTACGCGGCATTCGGCGGCGAGGATGCCCTCGAGGATTTCGTCCTCGCCCATTTCGAGGCTGGTGAAAAGGGTGGGGATCTTGTTGGTGATGGCGGCGGCGCGGGCGAAGCCCTGCCCGACCGTGGTCTTCCCGACGCCGGGCCGGGCGCCGATGATGACCAGCCGGCCTGGGGAGAAGCCGCCGCCGGTGAGGACGTCGAGGTCTGCGAGCCCGGTCGGGATTCGGTTCTCGTTGGTGCGAGGAGTGACAGCCCGCTCGAGCGCGTTGGGAAGCAGGTCGGACAGGATGCGGGGGGTGTTGCCCGCCTGGCCGCGGATGATGGCGTCGAGCTGCTGCTGGAGGGCGGCAAGGTCGCGGTCGCGGTCGAAGCCGGCGGACAGGGCGACGGTCTTGGCGCGCATGCCGAGGTCGAGGGTGCGGTTCCGTTCGGCGATGCGGTTGATCCGCGCGGCGTACCAGGCGGCTGACGACGGCTCGGCTTCCAGGTAGATCCGCGACAGTTCGACGTCGTCGTAGGGGACGACGGGCAGGTACTTCTCTGCCTGCCACTTCTTGAGCTGGATCGACACCTCGTGCCAGGGGATCTTGCCGTCGGTGAGTTCGTTGCGGATCTCGTCGACGGCGTGCCAGATCCAGGCATAGCGCTGTTCGGTGAAGTCGGCGGGGTCGAAGTCGGCGGCGAGTTCGTCGATGAGGTCGGGGCGGGCCATGACGGAGGCGGCGACGATCCGTTCGGCCAGTAGGTCGGAGGGCCTGTTGAACGCGCCGGCCCGCTGGGGGTCTTCTTCGTCGGGCCACATGTCGTTCACTGGGCCACCGCCGCGCGGTGGTCGGGGCCGTCGAGGACTTGGACGCTGCACATCTCGGTGAGTCGGGAGGCGACGCGGGGGCCGACCCATTCGCCGAGGTTCTTCGGCGGGACGTCGGCGGTGATGAGCAGGGGGCGCTGTTCGGTGTAGCGCTCGTCGATGAGTTCGTACAGGCGTTCTTGCGTCCACACGGTCGGCTTGGCGGCTGCGACGTCGTCGAGGATGAACAGGCCGACGGTCTTGGCCTGCTCGAGGACGGTGTAGGGGTTGGTGAGGGCGTCGGGCCGCAGCTTGTCGAAGAGTTCGGTGGCCCGGTAGGTGATGACGTTGGGGATGCCGGGCTGGGCGACGCGGGCGGCGACCCACTGGCGGGCGGCTTGCCATGCGAGGTGGGTCTTGCCGCGGCCCATGGGTCCGACGATGGCGAGGCCGGTGGTGGTCTGTCCGTTGGCCCAGTTCTGTACGGCGTCGGGGATGGGGACGGGCCGGCGGTAGAGGGCGGGGGTGGCGGCGTCGATGCGGGCGAGGAAGGCGTTGGCGCGGTCGCGGAGCCATTCCTGGTTTGCGTCGTGGTTGTCAGCTGGCGAAGCCACTGTGGAAGTCCTCCATGGTCCAGTCGTTCTGCTGCGGGATGCCGTTGGCGCCGGGCTGGGGCCTCGGCTGGGGATCGGGCTCGTCGTCGTAGCAGCCCTTGTTCAGCCAGGTGGCCGGGTACTTCGTGTACTGCGGGTCCTCGCCGGTGCGCTCATGGGCGTAGACGGTTGCGGCGTCGACGATGCGGGCCGGGTCTGCGCCGCGTTCGATGGCGGCGATCCACGCCTTCTTGGCTTCCTCTCGGGCCTTCTTCTTCGGGTAGATCAGCCAGAAGGCGCCGAAGGCCTCGAGGTGCTGCTCGCTCTTGCTGCTGCGGCCGGCGGGGACGAGTGCGGCGGGGGAAGAAGTATCTGTATTTGGTTCTGTTGGTGGTTGATTGGTGGTTAGGGCGGCGTTCCGTGCGTGACGGACGGACTTAAAGTCCGTGACATCACGCACTTTGAGTGCGTGACCGCCGTCGGTCACAGACTCTGCGTCCGTGACCGTCACACCCTTTGAGTCCGTGACGGTCACGAACTCTGCGTGCGTGACACCCTTCGCCCGGGACCGGCGCTTCCGCTCAGCTGCCGCGGCGCGGAACTCGTCCTCCTCGCGCTCCAGTTCCTTCCAGTCCGTCGCCGGCCGGACGAGCTCCACGGCCAGCTGCCACCGTGTCCGGTTCTCCGTCGTGCCGTCCTTGCGGATCAGCCCGCCGTTCTCGAGCCGGCGCAGCGCCCGCTGCACGGTGGTCCGGTCGTAGCCGGTGCGGTACTGAATGCGGAGCACGGAGGGGTGAGCGTTCGATCCGTCGGGACGGGCGTGCTCAGCAAGCGCCTGGAGAACATGGCGAGCCGTGGTATCCGGCTTGCCCTTCTCGGTGCGCAACATGGGCGCGTGGTCCATTGCCCAGTTCACGGCCTCAGTGCTCACGACATCTTCTTCCTGCGGGTGTGGACGGCTCTTCGAGGGCGGCTTCCGCGGTTACGCGCTCACCTGCTGGCCTTCCGGTTGAGGTAGGGCTTGTGCCGCTTCAGGAGCCGGTCCTCGAGCTGGTAGGCGTGCTCGCGGTCGTCGCAGGGGTGTGCCTGCCAGCGGACGAAGCGCTTGCCGCTCTTTTCGTGGAATGTCATGCGCGGGCTGAACTTGTCCGTCGAGCCGACGTAGCAGGGCTCGTTGGCGTCGTCGAACAGGACGTAGACGACGGGGACGCCGTAGATCGGCCGGGGGGCATCCAGCGGAATGGGGTACTCCCCGACCCAGCTGCCTGCCGGCCCGTTGGGCAACTGCCGGGCAAGGTGAGTCAGCCGCTTCCATGAGATGCCGACAATGCGGTCCCACGCCTTCATCCGCCCCGGCATCGACAGACTGTTGATCTCCGCTACGGCCGTGCACAGTTGGTGTTGCGTGAGGCGGCCGGTCCGGTAGTCGGTTCCGATCCGGTGGAGTGCCTGCTCGAGCGCTCCGTGGCGGGCCTCGGCGAGGCGGGCTTCCTTCTCCTGGATCAGGCGTATGTGCTGGAGCGTCCCGGCGAGGGATTCCTGGAGGTCTGCCGGTAGTGAGTGCCTGTCGTTTTGCACTGCTGCCTCCTCTCGGATGGATGGAATGTGGATGAGTTGCTCTGGCGCTCGGCGCCCAGCCATGCCAGGATACTTTAAAGATTGGCAATGATGGAAGGATTGGAAATGACTTACACTCTGGCCATGGCTTCCGACCAGCACATCCAGATCGCGGAGGACGGCGTCGCCGAGGTCGCCATGACCTACGCCCGCGCTTCGCTCACCGAGCTGATCCGCGGCGTGCGGTGGGGGAAGAAGCCGGCAGCGTTCACCGAGCGAGGCAGCCGCGTCGCCATCGTGGTCCCGCCGGACTTCTACGAGCAGGCCCTTGCTGACCGTGCGCGGCTCGAGTCGCTCGAGACGTAGCGCTGACACGTCCCCTCCCTTCCTGGCCCCGCTGTGCGGGGCCTTTGTCGTGCGCTCAGGCGGCCAGCTGCGTGCGGGGCCGGTGATCCGGGCAACGCCACCCGCATGCGAAGAATCGGGCGGGCTGGCCACAGACGGGGTTGCCGGTCTCGCAGAATCCGGGCGTGGTCTTCGGGTACGGCGGCGGGGTGATCTGGAGCCGGCGCGGCTCCTCGTCGGCGCTCATGCGGCGGCCTGCTCGGTCCTCTGGGCCTTGCGTGCGGCCTTGCGAATCGAGTCGTAGTGACGAACGCACATGCCGTGGGCGCGGTGAGGCTGGTCGCATCCGGGGGTACTGCAGCCGGGGTTGTGCGGCGGGATGGCGAGCGGCTTGCCGTCGTGGCGCCACCGCTCGACCTGCCGCTGGTAAATGCACAGCTGGGTGGAGATCTGCCGGGCCGTGTAGCCGGCCTGGAGCATGAGGAGCGACGCTGCCCGCTTCTCGGCATTGTTGAGTTCGATCCGGCAGTCGGGCGTGTTGATGGCGCGTTCGACGGCGACCCAGTCGATGTCGTGGGTGGTGGTCTCGGGGTACGGCGTGTAGATGTGGCCGCCCTTGATGGGACGGATGCGGGTGGCCGTGAGGCGGGCGTAGTGCGTCACTGTCCTGTCTCCTTTCGCTGCTGCGGGATGGTGGGGAGGGCGTAGATGGCCTTGCAGGTCTCGAGGTCTCGGGCTGCTCGCCAGGCGCGGGCGTCGTCCATGACCTGGTCGGCGGTCCGCTGCCGGTGCTGGTAGGCAGTGAGGCTGCGGGTGTTGGTGCGGCAGGCCCGGAAGAGGGCGGCGACTGCGGTCGCGGCACCGAGCGCGATGGCCGTGGCGAGGACGACGATGTCTGTCCTGCCGCCCTCCTGGCTGCGGCGGTGCCCTTCCAGGTGCGGACCCCGGAGTGGTGCACGGTCGGCCTGTTGCTGCACGCCCAGCCCGCGGTTCGGATGTAGCCCTCGTCCTTGAGGAGGGTCATCAACCTGCCCCAGTGATGCGCGGAGTCGGGCGGTTCGGGCAGCTTGTGCTCGTCGGCTATCTCGAAGCAGGTGAACGTCCGGCCGGCGGCTGCGGCGTCGATGTACTTGGGCCATACCTGGGCGAGCCACGTCTCGTAGTCCTCGGCGCGCTGCCGCGCGGCGGGCTTGGTCGGTTCGGGGATGGTGCCGTCGAGGGCGGGTTGTATCGCGGGCTGGGTGGTCACGAGGTACCTCCGTGCGATGCTGATGGGGTGGGCCGCCCCGATAGCCGCGGGGCGGCCCGAGTGATGCGGGCTACGCAGCGGTGCCGGGCTTAGCGGTCTCCGGCCAGTCGGCCGGCTTCTCTTCGACCGCCGGCTTCTTCGTCGCGCCGACGAGCTCGTCAGCGGACACGCGCTGCGGCGGGAACTCGTCCTCGATGGACACCT
Organism: Streptomyces sp.; assembly: GCF_036566765.1. GTDB lineage: Bacteria > Actinomycetota > Actinomycetes > Streptomycetales > Streptomycetaceae > Streptomyces. The sequence goes on along the minus strand of NZ_DATCVQ010000206.1, from coordinate 3,451 downwards.
CGCCGCGCTGGACCGACTTGTAGATCACGACGAGCTGGGCGACGTCGTGCTCGATCCACTTCTCCGTCGGGCGGTCGAGCTTCGTCTCGATTTGCTCTGCGGTGACACCCAGTTCGGCGAACAGGCGGAGCGCGTCGGCGATGCGCTGGTCCAGCGGCTTGCCACCACCGTTCTTCAGCGTCTGGGAGCAGAGCTCTTTGGCCTCCTCGACGAACCACGGCGGGAGGATCGCGAAGATCGCCTCACGGACGCGGCGGGCGCCGTTGTTGGTGTTCAGCTCGTAGATCTCGCGCATGTCCGTGACCTGCTTCGCGCCGTCCCTCGTGTCGCGGCGGTGCGGCACGATGAACGTGGAGCTGTTGCGGGAGTTGGTCTGGACGTCCCAGGCGAACGCCTGCATTTCGGACTGGCCGTACTCGTCGTCGCGGCGCATCTCGACCAGCCCGTACTGGACGTTGCCCCAGCAGCGAGCCAGCTCCCGGGCGAGGTGGACGGAGGCGCCAGTGATGGTCTGGCCGCCCTTGGGGTACCGGTAGAAGGCGCGCTCGGCGAGCGTGGTCTGCTTGCAGGACTGCCGCATCTCGGCAATGGCGGCCTGGATGTTGCGGGGGCACTGCTGGGCGACGACGACGGCGGCCTGGACTTCGGCGGCGGCGCGGGACTGCTCGACCGCGGTTCCCTGCCCGATGCGTGCGGGGGCCGTGCTGGACGGAAGCTGTACGGGCTGGTTCACAGGTACTCCTCTTGGTCGCGCTTCTCAGCCCATGCGGGCAGCGGCAGGTAGGTGACGCGGTCGTTGAAGCCGGGCCAGGTGTCGGTGCGCTGGCAGTCGGCGTAGATGCGGAGGGCTCGGTCGTTGCGGGCCGCGCCGAGGGTCAGGGCGGGGTGGTCGAGCTCGACGAGGTGGACCAGGTAGGGCGCGCTCTTCGCTTGGAAGACGAAGACGAACCCGGGCTCCTGGTCGCCGGCCAGGCCCAGGGCTTTGACGCCGTCGAGGTACCAGGCGGCCTGCTGGTGGTAGCCGTGCTCGTACACGGCCCGCTGCAGGGCCTCCGGGTCGACGGCTCTGGCGGTCTTGTAGTCGACGACGACGAGCCGGCCGTCGCCGCGGTGCGGCATCCAGTCGGGGCGGGCTCGTCGCCACACGCCGTGGCGAAGGTCCTGCCAGAACAGGGACTGTTCCGCGACGCCGGTGCCCTCGGCGAAGAGTCGTCCGGCGGTGGGGTGCTGGCGGATCACTTCCGCCATCGCCTGCACCTGGTCGTGTTCCTTGGCGAGCAGCGGCACCTTGCCTTCGTCGTAGGCGAGGTCTCGCAGTTCGCGGGCTGCGGCCTTCTTCCAGTCGGGGAAGTCGATGACCTCGAGCTCGGGGCCCTCTCCCAGTACGAGGAGGTGGGCGGCGTGTCCGAGGTCGAACTCCCGCTTGTGGGGTTGCGGGTTGTCCCGCTCCCACTTGTAGATGGCGGGGCAGCCGGGGTCGAGGAGCTTGCGGGCGCCGGAGGAGGAGAGGCTGCCGCCGGGTACGGGGTCGGCGTGGTAGACGTCGATCGGCATATCCGGGCACACGCCCGGCTCGGTGACGATCGTCGGCTCGATGGTGGTGGTCATGCGGCGCCGCCTTCCATGAGCGAGGTGTAGAAGCAGTGGCCGGGCTGCTCGCTGTGCAGTTCGAGGAGGCCCGCGCGGTGCAGGTCGTCGAGGTGGCGGTGGGCCACGGATCGGTAGATGTGGGTTCCGGTGGCCCGGCGGAGTACGGCCTTGGCTCGTCCCGGCGTCCACTGGCCGCCCTCGTCGGCGATGGCGCGGAGGAGCGCGTACTCGGACTGTCGCGGGCTGATGGGGTGGGCGATGCTCGCGTTGGGGTTGAGCAGGTAGGCGCGCCGGCCTTCGACAGTGATCGGGATGAGCTGGCCGCGGCGGGCGAGGTCTCGCAGGTCTCGGCGTGCCGCGTTGCGGCCGATGCCGCTCCACGGGGTCACGCTGTAGAGGTCTTGGGCTCGGCGGGTTGTGATGGGCTGCTGCGGCCCGCGCTTGATGAGGGCGAGCAGGCTGTCGCGGCGCCCGGTGACGTCCAGGCCGCCCCTGGTCTCGGCGACGGTGGTCACTTCGCACCGCCTTGGGCGCAGTCTTCGCAGAGGAGTCGGCCGTGTTCGCGGGTCCAGGGTCCGTCCTCGTCACCGCATTCAGCGCAGCGGACCGGCGGGGTCACGCGGCCACCTCGCCGGAGGCGATGCGCTGGAGCTGGTCGATGCCGTCCTCGGAGTACTTGGCGAGGGCGACGGCCTTGGTCACCTCGGGGAAGGCGGCGCCGAGACGGACCGTGTTCGCCTGGTCGGCGGACGCGATGAGCTCGATGAGCTTCTGGGTGAAGCTGCCGGGCCGGAAGCCGCCCTCGCGGCCGAAGGCCCAGAGGACATGCCGGGCAGTGTCCGGCGTGATGGGGGTGCTGGTGTTCTCCATGAGGGGCTCCTTGGGGTGTGGGGTGCCAGGCCGCCCCGCGGGAACGGGGGTCGGGGCGGCCTGGCTGGCGCGGAGCCGGGGGTGCTCGACGCGCCGTCTGGGAGGGGTCAGCAGAACTCGAGCTGTTCGCCTGCGTCTGCGGCGGACTCCATGCCCTCGGCGAGCAGCAGCCCGTTGGAGCGGTGGAGGCTGGCCTCCGGGTTCCTCTCCCAGGTGGAGGTGGCTGCGGGCCACAGCTCGTCGATGACCTGGCGGAGACGGGGTGCTACCTGGCGGCACTCGTCCGGGGTCATCTCGCCGTCACAGTCGGAGTGGTCCAACAGCGGCTTCAGCGGAGTGGCAACAGACTCCCAGGGCTTACCGCCCTGGCCGAAGCCGTGCATGCGGTCGAGGTCGATGCCTTCGAAGGTGGCTAGCGCCTTGCGGAAGCGGCTGAAGCCCGTGTAAGACCAGTGCGCTTCGGTGTGGGAGAAGTCGAGTCCCATTGCTGTCTCCTGGGATGCTTGGGGTTGCGCCCCGTCGAATTCGCCTCGACGGGGCGTCGTGCTGGGGAGGTTGAACGCCGGGGCGGCGGGGCGGGGTCACCGCCGGCCCGGCGAGTTCAGATGGCGAGCGGCGACTGGCTGAGCGGTACGACACGCACGGGCTGGGTCGGTTCGTCGCCCGGGTCGATGTCGCGCTCGCCGGCCGGGCTGCTGACCGCGGTCAGGTTCGCGAGCCGGGCTTCGAGGGCCTTGATGTGATGCTGGGCTTGGTCGAGGTCGAGTCGAGTGCCGGAGAGTTCGATGCCCGCCGCGTCCAGCTGGTTCTGCAGCTGCGTGTTGGCGGCCTGCAGGGCGTCGTTCTCGGTGGCGAGGGCGACGAGGTGGCACGTGGCGTGGTCGAGTTCCTGCCGGAGTTGGGCCGGGGGCTTGCTGCGGTGTGCTCCGGTGCCGCGGAGGCGGGGCAGGGATATGAGGCTCACGCCGCGGCCTCCTTGCGGTGCTCGCAG
>NZ_DATCVQ010000205.1:0-2851 GCF_036566765.1 Streptomyces sp. | reverse complement strand
CACGCTGCCCGAGACCGATTCCGTGGTCGGCATCGACCTCGGCCTGGGGCACTTCGCGGTCCTGAGAACATGGTCGGCGTCGTCCTCGACCTCGTCGCGGAAGTCGGCGCGGACGCCGCTGTCGTAGCCGAGGGCCGTTTGGTCGTGGGCTTCGGTGACAGGGGCGGGACGCATTGATACCCGGGGCCGGTTCACCGCGCCTGCCCCGGGTGCCACGGGCTCAAGGCCGTCCGAAACCTGATCCATGCCGGTCGGGCCGGTTCTAGGGTCGCGTCATGACGAGCATTGACGACATGGACTACGAGTTCCGCACTGCCCGGCCTGAGGACGCCGAGGCCATCGAGGCGGTCGACGGTTCCTTCACCACCCGCACCGTCTTCCACGTGGCCGTCACCGAGGAGGGGTTCGCCCTTGAGGAGATCCCGGTGGATCCGCCGATCCACAAGGTCTTCCCGGCGGAGGACGCCGACGACGGCGACGCCCACGCGGCTGAGGAGGACATGAACAGCCGTACCGTCGTTGCCGTCAGCGGCGATGGTGGTCTGGCAGGGTTCGCCACTGTGTCCTACGTGCCGTGGAACCGGCGGCTCGTAGTCGAGGACATAGAGGTCGCTCCGGCTCATCGGGGGCGCGGTGTCGGCCGTGCCCTGATGGGCCATGCCGTCGGGATCGCCCGCGAGCGCGGTGCCGGGCACATCTGGTTGGAGGTCACCAACATCAACGCCCCGGCCATCCATGCTTACCGGCGGATGGGATTCGCCTTCTGCGGACTGGACACGGCGCTTTATGACGGCACACCCTCGTCGGGCGAACAAGCCCTTTACATGAGCATGCCTTGCACCTGAGCCCCCGGCAGGCTCCGGACAGCGGGTGCCGGCACGTCGCCGGGCGGACCGCAGACCGCCGCCTCCACACAGGGCCGGCGTGGTCACGCCCGGGCCACACAGTCACAAGCTCGCCGCCACACCGAAGCCCTGACCAGCACGTTCGTCACCGGAGAAAGTCCAGCGCCTGCATCGGACCCGAACGACGCTCGGCTGGGAGGAGGACGCTGGCACCGGGCGGAGAGGCCAGCCGCGCCGCCCGCGAGGTGCGCTCGCGCGGTGTGCGGGACCGACGGGTTGCCGCTCCTGTGAGGCCTGTGGGAGCCGAGGTCCTCGCTGACTCCCGGATCAGCTGGGCCCCGGGCGGCCGGCTCGCCGCCCAATGTCCTCCCGTACTACACCTACGAGAGGCTGCTCCTCAACGGCTTCGACCTAGGATCGTCGCGCCCGGTGCCGCCGCACTCGCTCCAGGCGCGCTTGGTTGCGCGGGGAAGCGTCGATGCCGAGATCGGCCCGCCGCTTCAGCCGGTACGCGACCACCTCGCCTAGAGGCGCATCTGCAAACTTCCGCCACTGCCCAGTCCTTGGGCGAGCGAACCGTACCTCCGAGTCGTCCAGGGCCCCGCTGAATTCCCTGAGCCGCTGCAGCGCCAACTGCTCGCCGCGGCGCAACGCATGATGCCTGGCCCGCCGTGAGCGCGGGATGTTCTTCCGCGAGCTCTTCTGGTTCTCGCCGTAGTCGTTCCGGCGGTCCTTCAGATAGCTCAGCTGCTTCTTCTCCTGAGGTGACCTTTGCCGCATGCCCGCCATGCTCGCCGACCGACAGCAGTTCCCGCATCCCGTTTCGATCAGGTACGGGTCGCCCCCGGGCGTCGGCCGAGTCGTCGATGACGCCCCGGGCGCTGCAACCCGCGGGCCAACGCCGCGTCCAGCTCCACCGGCTTCACCACGCGTCGGCACGGGTGCGACGGCGGTAGTAGGCGATGGCGAGGACGATAATGACGGGACCCCATACGCCGGTTGGAGCGACGCACACTGTTGCGAGCGTCTCCCAGGCGGCATTGGTGTACTCGACGGTGTCGATGACGCCGTACGCGGTGAGCCGTCGACCGTCACCGATCGGAACGTCGGTGAACAGCACGGTGAGGATCAGGCCGCCGAGGACGGCTGGGACGACGGCCGCCATCGGCCGGATGCGCCTGCCGCCGATGATCGGAATCCAGGAGGGCGCCATCTCTCCCCACCCCCGGACCAGCCCGATGGCCAAGATCGCGGTCACTTCGGTGATCACGCTGAGCCCGAACACATACGGGATGCTCACCCAATAGGGCGGCATGCCGAGCTCGTGAACCTGCCCCATCTCGAAGTGGAAGGCGAAGGGCAGCCTCCACAGACATGACGGCAGCAACAGCAGCGGAAGCGCGTAGGCCAGGCGCATCGCCCAGCGCGGAACCGGCCGCTCAGTGTCACTGACCGGTGGGGGCGTGTGAAAGACCTTCGGGAGCATGGCTCCATCCTGGTGAAGCACTTGGAACGAGGGATCATCCACACGGGCCGACCGGCTCCCCCGAGCGGCGGAGGGCCCTCGCCCCCCGACGGACACCCTCATGAGCGCCGCTACGGCGGTGCGTCGGGACCAGGCGGGGCCACGTAATGTGGGCGATCGCGGCAGTGAATCAGGGCCGCCCGGCCACGCCCGGGTCAGGGCGGGCGACGGCGGCGACGAGGAGGGAACAACACGTGATCCAGTTGTCCACCGACCCGATGACCTGGGTCATGACGGGTGACAGCATCACACAGGGCGTTCTGCACACGCGCGGCGCGCGTGGATGGGTCGAGCACGCGCAGGAGCGCGTGCGTTGGCAACTCGACCGGCTCATGGACATCGTGGTCAACACCGGGGTGTCGGCTTGGCGGGCCACCGATGTGCTTGGCGCGTACGACCACCTCATCGGCCGTTTCTCCCCTGACGTGTTGTCCATATCCCTTGGCACCAACGATGCCGTCGCAGGTGTGGACGGGCTGCC
>NZ_DATCVQ010000204.1:0-3678 GCF_036566765.1 Streptomyces sp. | reverse complement strand
TCCTTGCGCAGCTCGATCGTGAACTCCATCTCGATGTCGCCCACTTCGAAGGCGACGGGCCGCCCGGTGGCGCGCGAGGCGGCCTCGACGAGCTGGTCGCGTACGGACTCGATGGCGTCGGCGAGTTCGATGTCGGTCATGCTCGTGATCCTTGGGTGACGATCTGGACGGTGGGCGGGAGGTGTTCGGCGCCCGTGGCGTCGAGGGTGGTGACGATGCGCACCAGCTCGGGCAGGGGAGCCAGGGGCGAGAGGTCGACGGTCGCGTTGACCCCGAAGCAGGTCAGCTCGCGAAGGCCCTGGAAGACGCGGGCGATTTGGTCGAGAGGAAGGACGTACCCGGAGGCGATCACTTCCAGCTGACGGATGCTCGGCAGCCGGAGCCCGTCAGGAAGGCTGTGCATGGCGGGCTCGACGAGGGCGAGGGATTCGAGGCTCTCGAGATCGGCCAGGGCACGCCAGTCCGCTTCGGTCAGATCCTGGATCTGCACGAGGTGAAGACCGGCGAGACGACGGAGCCGGGGCAGTGCCTCGAACCCGCCGGGCGGGCGGTGGAACAGGGTGAGGTCGGTCAGCTCGTTCTCGGCGGGGAAGACGTCCAGGGACCAACTGCCCCGTTCCTGCGCCTGCAGGAACGACACAGAGCCGAGCTGCTCGCGCAGCGCCGTCATTCCGTGCTCGGAGACGCCGGAACGGATGTCGAGGACCTCGGGGAGGACCCGCAGCCGGGCCAGTTCACGCGCCTGCTCGTCGGACTGGACGGTGAAGTGGAGGTGCCGCGGGTCGAGCCGGGCGATGATCTCCTTGGCGTACGGGACCGTCTCGAACCTCGACCACCCCCACATCAACTGGGAGCGAACCCCCAGGCTGGGATGGTCGGCGAACCGGCCGAGGTAGGCCAGCGCCGCGTCACCGGGCAGGTGGGTGGCGGTGATCACCGACCCCATCGCGGCCGCGGTGTCGAGGCCCTCCGGCCCCGGCAGCAGGTCCAGTACCGCCGTCCCGACCGACGCCAGCACTCGCGCCTCCTCCGCGCTGCGCGGCGGGATCGCCTCGGCCGTCCGCGCCAGGATCCGCTCCCGGATCTCCGGGGCGACCTCGATCGCGTGGTCGAGTGCCGTCGCCGCAACGACCACGATGCGGAGCTGCGTACGGCGGTCCTCCGCCGCGTCCGCCGCCTTCAGCAGCTCCCCGAAGATCTCCGCGCACTCGCGCGGGCGCGCGTGGGCGACCGCCATGCGGATGACGTCCTCCCACTGGTCGTCGCCGGCGTGGCCGACGAGGACGCCGATGTCCCACTGGTCGACCAGCGCCTTCGCGGCCAGGTAGTCCTGGAACGTGCGGTGGACGAAGTCGACCGTGTCCGGGGTGGGTTCGCGGAGCAGTCCGCTGCGGTGCAGGAGGAGGGTGAAGACCGCGCCGGGGTCGCCGTGCGCCGCCGCCTCGGGGATCGCGGGGACGGCGGACCGTACGACGGACTCCGCGTGGGAACGGTCCATCTGTGTCCGGCCGTTCAGCGTGAGCCAGTACGCGAGGCGCTGGATCAGCTGGATCTGCGCGGCCTCGCCGAGCTCGATCCCGTACGGCGTCCCCATGTCCCGCTCGCGGTCGCGGCGCAGGAGCAGCATCGACAGCGCGGCCTCGTACAGCGCCTTGCGGCCGTGCGGCAGGAAACCGCGGCGGTCGCGGTGCAGGGCGCAGATCAGGCCGCACATGAGGGGGTTGGTGGCGAGCGCCGCGACGTCGGGGGTGGTGCGGAGGGCGTCGAGGAGGGGCCGCTCGTACGGCTGCGCCTCTGGCCCGGCCGCTCGGTGCCAGCGCTGCACGAAGGTGGCGACCTCGGCGGTCGACATGGGGGAGAGGGTGAGTTCGGCGAAGCCGTCCTCGGCGAGCCAGTCGTCGCGTACGGCGGTGGGGCGCGAGGTGACCAGCCAGCGGTTGTCGGCGTCGTAGGTGTCGAGGAGGTCCCGCAGCCAGCGGCGGGCCCGGTCGCGCTCGGCCTCGGGGATCTCGTCTATCCCGTCGACGAGGATCAGTCCGCGTCCGGCCGTGAGCACCCGGTCCGCCCAGCCCTCGGGCGGGGAGAGCGGACACCCGACGGCCTCCAGGAACCGGTCGGGCACCGGCAGCCGCTCGCCGTGCCGGGTGAGGGTCCGGAGCGGGAGGACGAAGGGGATGCGGTCCCGCAGGTACGCCATGTCGTCGGGCAGGTCCTCCCGCGCGGCGGAGACGGCCAGCCACTGCACGAGCGTGGTCTTCCCGGACCCGGCGAGGCCACGGAGGAGGACCTTGTCGTGGCGGGCGAGGGCGAGGTCGGCGCGGGTGGGGTACTCGGCAATCATCTTGAGCGCTGCACGTTTGGCGGCCGCGAAGAACGGTTCGGGGTCTTCCGCAAAGGCCGGCAGGCGATGGGCCTCAGCATCGTCAGGTTCGACACCGGCAACCGTTGCCTCACCGCTTGCGCCCTGAGCGGCGTCGAGTACGGCTTGTACGACGGCCTGCGCGGTGCCTGGCGGGGCCACAATGCTGTCCCCCCTGACTCTCCCCGTCGCCTCCAGCGACAGATATGCCACGTCCAGAGGCCACCGCTCCCGCGAGTTGTGCAGGTCGATGCCGTAGATCGTCAGGTTGCCGTGCTTCTTCGCCAGGTGCGCCAGGTACCGGCGCTCGAACTCCACGTCCCGGCCGTCCGGCCTCGGAACCCGGCGGATCAGCTCGTCGACCTTGGCGTTCACCTCGTTCTGGCCACGCGACTGCTCCACCAGCGTGCGGGCCACGAACGTGGAGCGCTGGGTGAAGAAGTCCAGGATGTGCCGGCAGGCCCACTCCGTGAGCGTGTCCAGGACGTACGTCGAGTCCGTCGACAGACCGGCCGGGGCGGGCCCCGCCGCCTCCTTCAGGCGTCGCGCGAGCTCCCGGTGGCCCAGCCGGACCGCCTGGACGTCGTCCATGTCGAGGTCGCCCAGGGCGACGAGCCTCCGCGCCAGCGCGTCCGTCACCGCCTCCGTCTCGTCCGCCGGGAACGGGGGCTCGCCGGAGCCGGAGACGGCCCCGCGGACCAGCGCGTCGGCGAGCCTGCGGACGTCCGCCTCCGTCAGCGTGCGTTTCTCGCCGCGGAAGGAGACGAGGCGGGAGAGACGTACCGGGGTCTTGCCGGCGAGGCCGGCCCCCGGCGCGTCCTGGACCAGGAGTTTCTTGAGCAGCGGGCCGATCGCCGCCGAGGCCAGTCGGGTGCCGATGAGTGCTGGATCCACGTGTCCCCCCGGAGCGTGCGGCGCGAATGATCAGCGTAGCGCCGGACGGGTTCCGGACCCTCCCGGTTGCGTGACCCAGGTCGCAATGAGAGGGGTGCGCCGGTGACATGGCGCACAGGCCTTTTCGGGGGTACTAGCCGGAATAGTGGTGCTCTTTCGTCCTTGATCGGGAGGTTTGGGGCGATCCGGGCGGGACTTTGGTCCCGAGGGGGCCCGGACCGGGGCTCGACCGGCATTCCGGTCGGATCCGACCGGTCCCCACATGGGGTTAAACAGATTCTTTCGACGTGGTTTGTCCGTTTTTGAAGTGCCTGGACGGAGGTGTCAAGGCCCGATCCGCGAGGGAGATCGCTACGACCCTATGTCGTAGATGGGGTGTTTTGGCCTGGGCTGGGGTGCGGGTTACCAAGGAACAGCCAGCCCGA
>NZ_DATCVQ010000203.1:0-13321 GCF_036566765.1 Streptomyces sp. | reverse complement strand
GAACAGCGCTTCGCCCACCTGATGGAGGTGAGGTCGGCTTCCGCAGCGGTGATCCGTTCCGCCCTGAACCGGGTGAGCCGCGTCCCGAGTACGACCCGGACCGCACGACGCTGACCGAGCGACGGGCGGCGAAGGCCGCCGAGTTATCGGCGCTGCGGCCCGAGGAGACCAGACTGCTCTTGGGCGTCGCCCACGTCGGAGTGCGCACGCTTGAACGGTGGGAACGCCGACGCAGGAAGTACGGCGTGGGCACGAGACGGCTACGACACCTCACCGCGAGCGGGAATCGGATCGCCACGACCGGAGTTGGTGAGGGAAGTTAGCCGTTTCAGGAGGGGTCATGCGAGCGATTCAGGTTTCCGAAGTGGGCGGTCCCGAGGTGCTGCGACTGGTCGACATTGATCAACCGACGCCGGGCCCGGGTCAGGCGGTCGTGGAGGTCGCCGCGTCCGGCGTCAACTTCCTCGACGTATACCACCGCCAGGGCCGGTACACCCTCCCGCTGCCCTTCACCCCGGGCACTGAGGGCGCGGGCACGGTCCTCGAGGTTGGACCCGGCGTCACCCACGTCGCTGTGGGAGACCGGGTCGGCTGGGTGGAGATTCCCGGCACCTATGCCGAGCAGGCCGTCGTGGACTCCTCCCGGCTCGTGCCCCTGCCCGACGGCGTCGACTTCGAGGCCGCCGCCGCCGTGCTGCTGCAGGGCATGACGGCGCACTACCTCGTCAATGACGCCTACCCGGTCCAGCCAGGCGACACGGTGCTCGTGCACGCTGCTGCCGGCGGCATGGGGCTTGTGCTGACCCAGCTCATCACCCATCTCGGCGGCAGAGTGATCGGCACAACCTCGACACCGGAGAAGGCCCAGCTGGCGCGGCGCGCCGGGGCCGCCGAGGTGATCCTCTACTCTGCAGTGGACGATCTCGCGGCCGAGGTGAAGCGGCTCAATGGCGGCCAGGGCCTGCCTGTCGTCTTCGACGGCGTCGGCAGGGACACCTTCGATGCGAGCCTCGCCAGCCTGCGAACCCGCGGCCACCTGGTGCTCTTCGGCGCCGCGAGTGGTGCAGTGCCGCCCTTCGACCCCATCCGGCTCGCCCAGGGCGGTTCGCTGACCCTGATCCGGCCAAGCCTCGGGCACTTCATCGCCGATCGGTCCGAGCTGCTCCAGCGCGCCGCCGACGTGCTTGAATTGGTGCGTACCAAGGTGCTTGAGACCACCGTGACGGCCCGCTACCCGCTCGCCGAGGTCGCCCAAGCTCACCGCGATCTGGAGGCTCGGCGTACCACCGGCAAGCTACTCGTCATCCCCTAGGGCAACCGACGGAATTGACTGACCTGCAGGAACGTGGCTTCCGCCAGGCGTCGATCCCGCGCAGCTGTGTCCGCGATCCCGGGTGATGACCGCTAACGGGAGCCAGCTGCGGTGCGAGCGCAGGCAGAGCCGAGATGCCCGGCCGACCGTCGACCGCGTTTCGTCACCTGGGCAAGCCCATTCCGTCGATGGCACAACAAGGCCCGCACAGCGAACGAGGGCGTGCCCGCACTCCAGATCGCTTCCCTCATCGGCTGGTTCGGTGAGCTTGTCCGAGATCAACCCAGACACGACCCGCAGCCTCCCACCGCCCGACCCGCCCGGACATTCCGCTGTCAAGCACAGTGGACCCGGGCGGCCGGATCAAGCCGGCCCGGCCTGTCGGCCTTGGGCAGGTCGACCGCAGCCGAATCGCTTAGGTGTTTGCTTTCGGTTGCCACCGACGAAGGCTACGTGGTCCGTCGGGCCGCCCGACTGCCGATCGGGCTCCTCAGGTCAGGGCGGATCGCGCGAGGCGGGACACGACAGTTGTCCTGCAAATGCGACACCTACTGTGCTCAGTCACAACGTGGAGCACTCCGCCTCGGACTAACTATTGCAAGCAGGTGCTTGCAATAGTTAGCGAGAGGCGGCATCATCGTCGGCATGGCATCGCTCAACGTCGGCAATCTCGGTGACTATCTGCGCGAGCAGCGGCGCAACGCGCAGCTGTCGTTGCGGCAGCTCGCCGAGGCCGCCGGGGTGTCCAATCCGTATCTGAGCCAGATCGAGCGCGGGCTGCGCAAGCCCAGCGCCGAGGTGCTGCAGCAGGTCGCCAAGGCGCTGCGGATCTCCGCCGAGACGCTGTACGTCCGGGCGGGGATCCTCGACGAGAAGGAGCGGGACGAGCTGGAGACGCGCGCCGTCATCCTGGCCGATCCCTCGATCAACGAGCGGCAGAAGCAGGTGCTGCTCCAGATCTACGACTCGTTCCGCAAGGAGAACGCCGCCGAGGCGACCGCCGAGGCGACCGCGGCGGCAGCCGCGGACGACACCCTCGATGCCGACCGACCTTCATCGTGAGCACGTAGACCGCGCACCACGCACATCGCGTACATCCGGGAGGACCACCGTCATGGCCATCATCGAAGAGCTGCGTACCCCTCTCTACTTCGCCGCCGGCACCGCCGACCTCGCCGTCCAGCAGGCCCGCAAGGTGCCCGGCCTGATCGAGCAGATCGCCGCCGAGGCGCCCGCGCGGATCGACGCCGTGCGCAAGACGGACCCCAAGGCCGTGCAGGAGAAGGTCGCCGCACAGGCCAAGGAGGCCCAGGCGACCGTGCAGGCGAAGTTCACCGAGGTCGTCGGCAGCCTCGACACCGACCTGAAGAAGCTCGGCGAGACCGCCCAGGACCTCGCCCTGCGCGGGGTCGGCGTGGCCGCGGAGTACGCGGTGAAGGCGCGCGAGAAGTACGAGGAGGTCGCCGCCCACGGCGAGGAGGCCGTCAAGGCCTGGCGGGGCGAGGTCGCCGAGGAGATCACCGAGATCGCCGTCGTCGTCGAGCCCGACCCGGAGCCCAAGGCCGAGGCCAAGTCCGAGACCGACGAGGCCCCGAAGGCCGAGGCCAAGCCCGCGCCGCGCAAGCCCGCCGCCCGCAAGGCCCCCGCCAAGAAGACCGCGGCCGCCACCGAGAAGTAGTCCACCGGCAGTCCGCCGAGAAGTAGGCGGAGCAAGAGGTACGGCGTTCAGCGTGCCGGGCACCATCAGGGTGCCCCGCACGTTGTAGCGGGTACCTTGGCCGCGAGGCGCATTCCCACTCACGAGGCGGTACGCAGATGTTCAGCACGGGCTTCGGTTCCTTCTTCTGGAACTTCGACTCGATCCTCTGGCTGGTCATCGGTCTGGTCATCCTCGGCATGGCCGTGGCCGCGTTCCTCTTCGCCGCCACGGCGCGTGAGGACGCGTACCGCGCGGCCGACAAGCAGACGAAGAAGTTCTGGCTGATCATCCTCGGCATCAACCTGGTCCTGAACCTGGTGCTGCCGGGCATGCTGTTCCTGCTGGTCATCGGCCTCGTCGCGGCCATCGTCTTCATGGTCGACGTCCGGCCCGCCCTCCGGCAGGTCTCGGGCGGCGGAGGCCGGCGCGGCGGCTCCAGCAGCGACGGCCCGTACGGCCCGTACAACGGCGGCCGCTAGCCCCAACAGGCATCCCCATCAGGCATACGGAAGGGCCCGGACGGCACACCCGCCGTCCGGGCCCTTCCGCGTACGTCCGTGGCTACCGTCGCCGGTCCAGCAGCAGGACCGCCACGTCGTCCGTCAGCTCGCCGCCGTTCAGTGACCGGACCTCCGTCACCGCCGCCTCCAGGAGCTCCTCGCCCCGCAGGCCCTCCGCCAGCTGACGGTTGACCATGTCGACCATCCCGTCCTGGCCGAGCCGCGGCGACCCCGGCCCTGCCGAGCGGCCCTCGATCAGGCCGTCCGTGTACATCATCAGGCTCCACGACGCGCCCAGCTCCACCTGCCGGCGCGGCCAGCGCGCCCGCGGCAGCAGCCCGAGCGCCGGGCCGCTGTTCTCGTACGGCAGCAGCTGCGCCGCGCGGGCCTGCCGGGCGATCAGCGGCGAGGGGTGGCCGGCCAGGCACAGGCCCGCCCGCCGCCCGTCCGGGGCGATGTCCACGGTGCAGAGGGTCGCGAAGATCTCCTCGCTCTCCCGCTCGTGCTCCAGGACCTGCTGCAGCGTCGAGAGCAGTTCGTCCCCGCACAGGCCCGCGAAGGTCAGCGCCCGCCAGGCGATCCGCAGCTCCACGCCGAGCGCCGCCTCGTCCGGGCCGTGCCCGCAGACGTCGCCGATCATCGCGTGGACCGTGCCGTCGGGCGTGCGCACCGTGTCGTAGAAGTCGCCGCCGAGCAGCGCCCGGGACCGGCCCGGCCGGTAGCGGGCGGCGAAGCGCAGGTCCGAGCCCTCCAGGAGCGGCGTCGGCAGCAGCCCGCGCTCCAGGCGGGCGTTCTCCTGCGCGCGCAGCCGGGACTCGGTCAGCTTCACCTGGACCGAGTCGGCGCGCTTGCGCTCGACCGCGTACCGGATCGCCCGGCTCAGCAGCCGGCCGTCGAGCTCCTCGCGGAACAGGTGGTCCTGTGCCCCGACCCGTACCGCCTCGGCGGCCAGCTCGGCGTCCGAGGACGCGGCGAGGGCCAGCACGGCGTGCCGGGGCGCGAGGCGCAGCACGTGGTGCAGCGGGGCGAGCGGGTCGTCGCCGGAGCCGGGCAGGGCGAGGTCGACCAGGACGCAGTGCACGTCGTCGGTGAGCAGCCGCTCGGCCTCGGTGAGGTTGCGGGCGGTGCGGATGCGCAGCCGGGTCCCGGCGGCGTCGAGCAGCTCGGGGACGGCGAAGGCGCCTGCCGGGTCGTCCTCGATCACCAGCAGCGTGAGATCGGTGCCAGTGGCAGTGCCGGCCTCCACGACGGAGGCAGCCGAAGTGGTCCTCTGTCGCGGTACGGGTACGGGCATCGGTCCTGGTTTCCTTCCCTCCCCCCGAGGGCGCGGTGGGACGACGAACCGCGTCCCACCGACGGGGACCATAGCGGTACTGCGCGGTGCAGCGGAATGGCGATCACGCTGTGAACATCGATGAGCCGATGGCATATGCCGCGCATGGGGAGGATGTCGCCCGCCGAGCCATGACGAACATCACGCAGTCCGCTGTGCCGGTTGTGGCGCGGCTCACCGTCCGGCCGGACGATCCGGGCTGTGGCGCAGGTCACCGATGCCGACCGCTCACCGCTCCGGGCGGACGACTCCCAGGATCTCCATCGAGCCGGCGCCGGCGAGCGTGACGTTTCGCCCCGGCCGCGGCGCGTGCACCATCGCGCCGTTCCCGACGTACATGCCGATGTGGCTGGCGTCCTTGTAGTAGACGATCAGGTCGCCGGGCCGCATGTCCTTGATCTCCACGCGCGGCAGCAGCCGCCACTGCTCCTGCGAGGTGCGCGGGATGCCCCGGCCGGCCACGCCCCAGGCGCGCTGGGTCAGCCCGGAGCAGTCGTACGACTCCGGTCCCTCCGCGCCCCACACGTACGGCTTGCCGATCTGCGCCGTGGCGAACTCGACCGCGCGGCGGCCCTGCTCGGTCGCCTTTCCGTTCAGCTCCTTGAGGATGCCGGAGCTCAGCCAGGTGGTCTGCGACCGGTACTGGGCGTCCTCCTCCAGCTTGAGCAGCCGGGCCAGCTCCTCGGCGGCCAGCGTGGACTCCAGCTTCTTGGCCGCGGCGATCTTGTCGTTGATCTCCTTCTTCGCGTTGGCCTGCTTGACGCGATTGGCTTCCAGCTTGGTCCAGTTGTCGCTGGCTTCCTTGGTGTACGTCGTCAGCTCGGCCTGCGAGCGGGTCAGTTCCCCGAGGAGGTCCCTGGTGGCCTTCTGGCCCTGCTGGAGCCGGCCGGCGCTGTCGAGGAAGAGCTGCGGGTCGTCGGTGAGGACGAGTTGGGCGCTCTCGGGCAGTCCGCCGTTGCGGTACTGGGCGCGGGCGGCCGCGCCGGCCCGGGTCTTGAGCTCCTCGATCTTCGCCTGGCCGGCCACGATCATCCGGGCCAGCTGCACGATCTCGGCGGACTGCTGCTTGGTCTGCTCCTCGGCGAGGTTGTACGCGTCGGTGGCGACGGCCGCCTTGCGGTACAGGCCGTCGATCTCCTTGCGGACCTCTTCGAGCGTCTTCTTCTGCGGCGCGGCCGGCGGCGGTTCGGGCGCGGCGTACGCGGGGAGGGCGAGCATCGGCGAGGCCAGCACCGTCAAGGCGCTGACCACGGTGATCGCGGCGGTGGCGCAACGGCGTCGGTTCACAAGCTCCCCCAGCTCCCGGCAGGTTCCGTCCAGACCTGATTTACCGTCAGTAACTTCTTGGTGACCTTGGTGATAGTGCCATGCGGGAGCGCAGAACGACAGAGGAAACCCGGTCTGTTGGCCACATCCCCCCACAGGGGACGAATGATCGACAGCTTTCGTTCCCCGTTCCCCGTTCCCTGGACGAGGACTGAGGCCGTTTCAGCCCCCGGCCATCACCCCCGGCCATCACCCCCGGCCGTCAGCCCCCGCCGTCAGCCCCCGGCCTTCGGTGCGAGCGCCGACCAGTCCACCGTCACCTCGCCCTGCCGCCACCGGCGCGGCCCGTCCCGCAGCGGCCAGTCCGCCGCCAGGTCCCGTACCGACCGGATCCAGCGCTGCCGCGCGCCGAGTGAGGCGTACGGGGCGGCCGCCGCCCACGCCCGGTCGAAGTCGCGCAGGAAGGCGTGCACCGGCTCGCCCGGCACATTGCGGTGGATGAGCGCCTTCGGCAGCCGCTCCGCCAGGTCCGACGGCCGCTCCAGCGAGCCGAGCCGGGTCGCGAAGGTCACCGTGCGCGGCCCCTCCGGACCCAGCGCCACCCACACGTGCCGCCGCCCGATCTCGTCGCAGGTCCCCTCCACCAGCAGCCCCTCCGGCGCGAGCCGCGCGCACAGCCGCCGCCACACCGCGGCGACCTCCCCCTCGTCGTACTGGCGCAGCACGTTCGCGGCCCGGATCAGCGCGACCTCGCCCGCCACCGGCACCTCGAAGCCCCCGTGCACGAAGGCCAGGCCCTCCCGTTCGTACGGCTTCGCCGCCTCGACCCGGGCCGGCTCGATCTCGACGCCCACCACGCGGGCGCGCGGATCGGCGGTGCGCAGCCGGGCCAGCAGCTCGACGGCGGTCCAAGGCGCGGCCCCGTACCCGAGGTCCACCGCCACGGGAGGCTCGGCGGCGCGGCGCAGGGCCGGGCCGTGCACGGCGGCGATCCAGCGGTCCATCCGGCGCAGGCGATTGGGGTTGGTGGTCCCGCGGGTCGGGGTGCCGACGGGGCGGGTGGTGCGCGGGGCCATGGGACGAGCGTACGGGCCGTGCGGGGCGGCGCGTACCGGCCGTGCGGGGCGGTGCGTACGGGCCGGGCGGGCGCGCCACGCCGGGTGTATCCGGCAATGAATTGGCAAAGCGCGAGGGCCGGAGGAAATGAAAGGAGTCATTCCGGTGTTGTGCGGCGTGGAGGACGTCCCCGCGCCCTCCGGTAGCCGTGCCCGTCGTCGCCGTACCCCGGCGGGCGTGCCCTTGGTCGCCGCACCCGGCGACCGTGACCGATGTGCCCCGAGCGGAAGGACCGCCGACGTGAGCCAGTACGTGTCCCGGTTCGCCGGCACCCTGGCGGCGCCGCCCAGGCTCCGGCTTCCCGGCCGGCACCGGACCCCGCGCCGGGTCGCCATGCTCAGCGTCCACACCTCCCCGCTGCACCAGCCGGGCACCGGCGACGCGGGCGGCATGAACGTCTACATCGTCGAGCTGGCCAAGCGGCTTGCCGCGATCAACATCGAGGTCGAGATCTTCACCCGGGCGACGGCCGGTGGGCTCGCGCCCGTCGTGGAGCTCGCGCCGGGCGTCCTGGTCCGGCACGTCGACGCCGGCCCGTACGAGGGCCTGGCGAAGGAGGAGCTGCCGGCCCAGCTGTGCGCCTTCACGCACGGCGTGATGCAGGCGTGGGCGGGACAGCGGCCCGGCCACTACGACCTCGTCCACTCGCACTACTGGCTCTCCGGCCATGTCGGCTGGCTGGCCGCCGAGCGGTGGGGCGTGCCGCTCGTGCACGCCATGCACACGATGGCCAAGGTCAAGAACGCGGCGCTGGCGGACGGCGACGCGCCCGAGCCCGCGGCGCGGGTCATCGGCGAGACGCAGATCGTCTCCGCGGCGGACCGGCTGATCGCCAACACCGCCGAGGAGGCCGACGAGCTCGTCCGCTTCTACGAGGCCGACCCCGGCAAGGTCGCCGTCGTCCACCCCGGGGTGAACCTCGACCACTTCCGCCCCGCGGACGGGCGGGCCGCGGCCCGGGCCCGCCTCGGGCTCCCCGCGGACGCCTTCGTCCCCGTCTTCGCCGGCCGTATCCAGCCGCTGAAGGCCCCGGACATCCTGCTGCGGGCGGCGGCCCGGATGCTCGACGAGGACCCCTCGCTGCGCTCCCGGATGGTCGTCCCGGTGGTCGGCGGTCCCAGCGGCAGCGGCCTGGCCAAGCCGGAGGGCTTGCAGAAGCTCGCCGCGCGGCTCGGCATCGCGGACGTCGTCGTGTTCCACCCGCCCGTCGGGCAGGACCGGCTCGCGGACTGGTTCCGTGCCGCGAGCGTGCTGGTGATGCCCTCGTACAGCGAGTCCTTCGGGCTTGTCGCGATCGAGGCCCAGGCGGCCGGCACCCCGGTCGTCGCGGCCGCGGTGGGCGGCCTGCCGGTGGCGGTGCGCGACGAGGTGACCGGCTTCCTGGTCCCGGGCCACGACCCCGCGGACTACGCCCGGGCGCTGTCCCGGTTCGTCGAGGACCCCGAGCTGACGCCCCGGATGGGCGCGGCGGCGGCCCGGCACGCGAGCTCCTTCGGCTGGGACACGGCGGCGTCCGGCACGGCCGACGTGTACACGGCGGCGATGCACGACCACCGGCTGCACGAGCACCGGCGTCGCGTACGCTCCCACCATGGCTGACGTCGCACGCGCCCGGCAGGTCGTCGAGGACACGCTCAAGGACGCGGATCTGGACTGGGAGTCCACCGAACCGGGTTCGTACGTGGTCAAACTCCCCGGCACCCGCAAGCTCTTCACGACGCTGTCGCTGCGGGTGGGCCGCCACTCGCTCTCCCTGAACGCGTTCGTCATCCGCCATCCGGACGAGAACGAGGCCGGCGTCCACCGCTGGCTCCTCGAGCGCAACCTCAAGCTGTACGGCGTGAGTTACGCGGTGGACAGCCTCGGCGACGTCTACCTGGCCGGCAAGCTCCCGCTGGCCGCCGTCACCCCGGACGAGCTGGACCGCCTCCTGGGCTCGGTCCTGGAGGCGGCCGACGGCGACTTCAACACCCTCCTGGAGCTCGGCTTCGCGTCGGCGATCCGGCGGGAGTACGAGTGGCGGGTGTCGCGCGGCGAGTCGACGAGGAACCTCGACGCGTTCGCGCATCTGACGCGGAAGAAGGCGTAGGCGGCTAGGGCCTGTCAGGGCGGATCACGGCCGGGGCCCTAGGGCCTGTCCGGCCCTAGGCGCGGGCTTCGGCCTCCGACGCGGTGGCGGGGACGGGGGCGTCCGCCGGTTCGACGGCCTCCACCGGGCTCTCGTCCGACAGAGCCTTGCGCAGCCGCGTGGTGTACCCGACGGCGGCGGCGCAGCCGATGACGCCGCAGGCGATCCAGAGCACGTCCGACCCCGGCCCCTCGATGATCCAGCCCGCCGCGATCGGGGCGACGAAGCCGCCGATCGACCAGGAGATGCCCATCACGCCCTGGTAGCGGCCGCGTGCGTGCTCGGGGGCGAGCTTGGCGGTGGCGGCGGCGTTGGTGGGCACGTGGATCATCTCGCCGATCGTCCACACGACGACGGTCGCGGCGAAGAGGACCGGGGTGCCGGCGAGAGCGGTGGCGCCGGTGCCGAGGGCGAACAGCAGCGAGGAGACGGCGAGCAGCATGGCCGGCGAGCGCTTGTCGGTGACCTTGTTGACCAGCAGCTGGAAGCCGACGATCACGATGCCGTTGACGGCGATGACCACGCCGTACGAGGAGGGGGCCAGGCCCTGCTCGGCCATGGTGAGCGGCAGGCCGATCCAGGGCGCGGTGAAGATCACGGTGACGAGCAGGTTGAGCAGGACGAGGGTGCGGAAGGGGGCGTCCTTGAGCACGTCGAGGACGCTGACCTTCTGCTCCTCGACGACGTTGCCGGCGGTGTCGACCTTGGCCTCGGGGCGGGTCTCGGGCAGTCGCAGGAAGACGATGAGCGCGCACAGGGTGGTGGCGAGGGCGTCGACGATGAAGAGGGTGCGGTAGCCGAGGACGATCGCGACGCCGCCGCCCATGGCGGCGATGGCGAAGCCGAGGTTGAGGGCCCAGTAGTTGAGGGCGTAGGCGCGCCGGACGTCGTGCTCGGGGACCATGTCCGCGATGGTGGCGTTGATGGACGGCCGGACGGCCTGCATGGCGACGCCCATCAACAGGACGACGACGGCGACGCTCCAGGCGCTGGAGACGAACGCGAGCGCGGCGGTGCAGGAGGCGGTCGCGAGGTGCATCGTGACCATGGTGGGACGGCGGCCCCACCGGTCGGTGAGCAGCCCGCCGAGGGGGGACCCGGCGACGCCGCCGAGGCCGTGCAGGGCGACGACGAGTCCGGCGAACCAGGCGGAGTGGCCGAGCTGCTGGGTGAGGTACAGAGACAGGAAGGTGAGGACGAAGGCGCCGGTGCGGTTGACGAGGGTGGAGAGCCAGAGCCACCAGAATCCGCGGGGGAGGCCGGAGACGGTGGCGACGGCGGACCGTCTGAGTGAGGCGATGGACATGTGGTGGGGATCCCCCTGCGTGTGTAAGCGTCCCTGGCGGTGGTCGTAACTTACGCGCGGGGGCGGGCGGGCCGCCACTGAATTGACGCGCCGCGTCAATCGTCGACGCCGATCGTCGGGGCGTCCGCCCTGCGGGCGCGGCGCGCGTCGGCCGTCGGCCGTCGATTAACCTCGTACGCATGGCCGACGCACCGTACAAGCTGATCCTCCTCCGCCACGGCGAGAGCGAATGGAACGCGAAGAACCTGTTCACCGGCTGGGTGGACGTCAACCTCACCGAGAAGGGCGAGAAGGAGGCGGTCCGCGGCGGTGAGCTGCTCAAGGACGCCGGCCTGCTGCCCGACGTGCTGCACACCTCGCTCCAGAAGCGCGCCATCCGCACGGCGCAGCTCGCCCTGGAGTCCGCCGACCGCCACTGGATCCCGGTCCACCGCTCGTGGCGCCTGAACGAGCGGCACTACGGCGCGCTGCAGGGCAAGGACAAGGCGCAGACGCTCGCCGAGTTCGGCGAGGAGCAGTTCATGCTGTGGCGCCGCTCGTACGACACCCCGCCGCCGGCGCTCGAGGACGGCACGGAGTGGTCGCAGAGCGACGACCCGCGTTACGCCTCCATCCCGAGCGAGCTGCGTCCGCGCACCGAGTGCCTCAAGGACGTCGTCCAGCGCATGCTGCCGTACTGGTACGACTCGATCGTCCCGGACCTGCTGGACGGCCGCACCGTGCTGGTCGCGGCCCACGGCAACAGCCTGCGCGCCCTGGTCAAGCACCTCGACCAGATCTCCGACGCGGACATCACGGGCCTGAACATCCCCACCGGTATCCCGCTCGTCTACGAGCTCGACGCCGACTTCCGCCCGGTCAACCCCGGCGGCACCTACCTCGACCCGGAGGCCGCCGCGGCCGCCATCGAGGCCGTCAAGAACCAGGGCAAGAAGAAGTAACACGCGTGATCATGCCCTCTACCTGCGGTTTCCCCGCAGGTAGAGGGCTGATTCGTTCTCTGGGCCGTCTGTGGGCCGTCAGAGGGGCGGGGCCGCGCGCTCTCGGGGCTCCGGCTCCTGCCTCCACTCTGCTCTGGCCCCAGCGCTTTGGAGCACCGATACGGCGGACTGGGCCCTGTACGGAGACAGCCCTTCAAGAACCGTTACGGGGGCTTGCCGAGCCAGGACTCTGCTGTGCCACAGGCTGAGCCCAGTCACCTTGTGCACTGCTCGGATCACGTCCAACTCGCGCGGCCCGCAGTCGATGAGCACCACCTCGTGGGACGGGTCGTCGCAGAGCAGCGTGTAGTACTCGGTGGACTCTTCGTCGGCCATCGCGCCCTCGTTCCTCAGTGACGGGGAGCGTATGCGCCCTCGAAGACGGCAGCCACGGCTTTTCGGGTGCGGTCCCGGCTGCTCGGCATGAGGTGTGCGTACACCCTCAATGTCAGGCCCGGATCGGAATGGCCCAGGTACTCGCTCACGGCCTTGATGTTCTCGCCACCGTCGAGCAGCACTGACGCGTAGAAGTGCCGGAGCGCATGCATCCCGTGCTCGCGCGCAGCGGCGTACCGCTCTTCTTTCGTCTTGGGCTCGGGGATGACGCCGGCCGCGACGAGAGCGGGCTTCCATGCCTCCTCGTTCAGCGACGTGCGCCACACGTGGTTGCCCAGGGGTCCCGTGAAGACCAGGGACTTGGTCACCTTGGGGCCGTCCGGGGTTCCCCACGGCAGGGTGACCTCAACCGGCGGGTGGTGCTTCATGTGGGCCCGGAGCGCGTCGGCGACAGGACCGGGGAGCGGCACGTCCCGGAGCTTGCCGCCCTTGGGCGGGGCGAAGACGGGCTTGCTCCGGCTCAACTTGAGTTGCTGTACGACGTGCAGCACGTCGTCGTCGAAGCTGAGCGCGTCCACGGCGACGCCCAGGATCTCGCCCTGTCGGAGACCGCACCCCGCGCCCAGGTCCACCATGGCCTGGTACCGCTCCGGCAGCGCGGCCCGCACGGCGAACACGCGCGGGACGGACCAGGGCATGACCCGCTTCTGCTCGACCGCCGGCGCTTTGACCGTGCGGGCCGAGCACGGGTTCCGGCGGAGGTAGCTGTCATCTACGGCCGCGCTCAGCACCGCGCGGGCGTTGGCGTAGATGGTCCGGGCGTACGGGCCGCGGATGCCGTTCTCCTCCAGCTTGGCCAGCCACTCCCTGACGTGCTCGGGCTGGAACGACCCGAGCGGGCGTGGGCCGATGTACGGGAAGGCGTGCAGCCGAAGCTGCGACTCCGTGGAGGCGCGGGTGTTGGGGTCGCCGCCCTGAGTCGCCAGCCACTTCTCGGCGTACTGGCGGAACGTAGTGCGGGACGCGCTCGGGTCGACGTACTGCCCGCGCGACATGTCCGCCTCGATGGCGCTCAGCCACTTCTCGGCAAGGCGCTTCTGTCCGTCGGGGAAGCTCTTGGACTTCTCGGTGCCGTCGGGGCCGATGTAGCGGGCGCGGTAGCGCATCCCGGTGCCGTAGCGATCGGTCTTGACCTTGACGGTCTTGCCGTCGGTGCCGGTCTCGACCTTGTACCAACGGTCCTGAATGTGACCGGCCATCAGGCGGCTGCCCCTTCCATCTGCGCTTCCACCCAGGCGCGCACGTCGGAGGGGTCGAAGCGCACGTGTCGACCAACGCGGAAGCC
>NZ_DATCVQ010000202.1:0-6125 GCF_036566765.1 Streptomyces sp. | reverse complement strand
TGACGGCGCTGCGGGCGACGGCCCCTGTCGCGATCCACGTCACGGACAGCGGCGTACGCGCGGAACTGCGGCCCGGCGCACGGGGAACGGTCGTGGTGGCGACCCCTCGGATCGCGGGCTGGCGGTGCGAGGGCCGTCCGGCGGGCTCGTACGGCGGCCTGCTCGCGGTCCGGCCCGCTGCCGGGCAGACCTCGGTGAACTGCACGTTCCGCCCGCCCGGCCTGCGGGCGGGGCTGGGCGTGGGAGCGGGCGCGCTGGTGCTGCTGACGGCCGGGGCCGCCCTCGCCTGCCGGCGCAACCGCTCCTCGGCTGTTGAACCTCCGGAGCGGCGCACCCGCTCCTCGGCTGTCGAACCTCTGGAACCTACGGAATCTACGGACAGCTCGTGACGGTCTCGCCAGGCTCGGCGGTGCAGGTGTCGGTGCCGTTGCCGCCGTTGAGGGTTTCTGTTCCGGGCCCGCCGTCGAGGGTGTCGGGTCCGTTGTCGCCGTTGAGGGTGTCGTCGGCGGTTCGGTGAGGGTGCTCCCCTCGCCCCCGTCCGCGACAGCAAGAAAGGTGAGCGGTCCGGCCGGTCGCCCGTAGGGACAGGCGCTTGGGGTGGGCCGGGTGCGCAGGACGCGGGTGGGACCGCCCTCTTTCCGAGAGTCGCACCTTCCGGCGGCGCGTCAAGGGCGCTCCTTCGTCGCGTCGCTTCGCGATTCCGCTTCGCTCCACCCTTGACCCACCACCGGAAGCCGCGAAAACACTCTCGGAGGGCGGTCCGGGGGCCGGGGTCCACGCGAGCAGGCCGCACGTGCGCCGGTCGCCGTGGGCGGCCGGCGGGCCCGTGGACGGATTGCGCGGCAGTTGCATGGGTTGCCCAATGCCGTCTCGGCGGCCAACGGCCGTCACGGGGCCGAGCTTCATGCCCGGCTGGTCACTGCCCGGTGGTAACGACGCTAACGCGGCCGGGAAGGGTAAGGGGTGGGGCGGGTGTGGGCTGGTGTGACTCGGGGGACAACGGCGGGGCGTTAAGGGGCACGTTTGTGTCGCCCCACCGCCCCACAGTTGTCCGTCCGCGAGCTGAACGTGGCTCAGGCGGGGCTGTCCGGGGTCACTTCGGGTTTCGTGTGGAGGATGTCGCGGGCCTGCGCGGCGGCGCGGGCGGTTGTCTCGGAGACGAAGTCGAGGAAGCGGGCGATGTTCTCGAGGCGGGCACCGGCCGGGGTGTTGGGGCCAAGGACGCCGACGCCCTGCCGGGCGGTCTCCACTATGTGCGCGGTGGCGCGGGCGCTGGCCATCATCGACTCGTACCAGACGTCGGCGTCGACGACGTAGCGGTCGCGGCGGCGCTCGTCGCGCTCCCGGCGGACGAGGCCCTGACCCTCGAGGAACGCGACCGCCTTGGAGACGGACGCCGGGCTGACCTGGAGGCGCTGGACGAGTTCGGACGCGGTGAGGCTGCCTGTGTCGGTGAGGCAGATGGAAGCCATCACTCGGGACATCATCTTGGGCAGGCCCGACTGCATCATGACGGTGGTGAACACCTCCTCGTACTCACGCACCGCCTCGGCATCGCGCCCGTAAGCCTGCGGGAGCGCCCCTGCGGGGGCGGCCTGCCTGCGCCGATGCGTACGGCGTTCGGTGGCGCGCTGGGCGAGTTCGGCGCGGTAGGAGGTGGGGCCGCCGTTGCGCATCACCTCACGCGTGATCGTCGAGGTCGGGCGCTCCAGACGCCTGGCGATCTCGGCGTAGGCGAGGCCGTCGGCCAGCCCCAGCGCGATCTGCCGGCGTTCGGGCTGGGTGAGTCTGCCTCCCGGCATCGCGTTCTCCTTCGTGCGTGTGTGATGCCGCCACCATAGCGTTCACGACCAATTCATTGCAACGAGGAGGAGAAGAGTTGTTGCGTTACGCTCGAACCCGTTGCAATGAAATCCCATCCACTACCTGCATTGATGGCGTTTTCGCGCAACGAACATGTTGCCAACTCTCTGAACGCAACGTAGCTTTTCGTTCATCAGAAACGGCGGGCCGACGGACGGTCCGCCGAATGAAGAAGGAGAAGCACCATGCAGAAGTTCGCCACCACCACCGCCGTCACCGCCGTCCTGGGCATCCCCGCCGGCCGTATCCAGTTCATCGCCGCCGACCGCGTCGACACCACCGTCGAGGTCCGCCCCGCGAACGCTGCCAAGAGCCGCGACGTGAAGGCCGCCGAGGAGACGACGGTCGAGTACGCCGACGGTGTCCTGCGGATCACCGCCCCGGAGCCGAAGAACCAGCTCCTCGGCAACAACTCCGGGTACGTCGAGGTGACCGTGCAGCTGCCCGCCGGCTCCCGCGTCGAGGCGAAGGCGGCCGACGGCGAACTCCGGGGCGTGGGACGGCTCGGCGACGTCGCCTTCGAGGCCGCGCGGGGCACGGTCAAGCTCGACGAGACCGCCGGCGCCCGCCTGGTCCTCATGGCCGGCGACGTTCACGTCGGCCGCCTGGGCGGCAACGCGGAGATCCGCACCCAGGCGGGCGACCTCACCATCGCCGAGGCCGTGCGCGGCACTGTCACCCTGCGCACCGAGAAGGGCGACATCCAGATCGGTGCCGCCCGCGGCGCCTCCGCCACCCTCGACGCCGGCACCGCATACGGCCGTATCAACAACACCCTCAACAACACCGAAGGCGCCGCCGCCGGCCTCAACATCCACGCCACCACCGCCTACGGCGACATCACCGCCCGCAGCATCTGAAGGAGCGCGGGTCCGCGGGGCCCGGAGACCGCTCAGGGGCCCGATCCGCTGTCGCGGATCAGGCCCCTGACCTGGTTTTTCAGCTGTCGAGGTGGCGGGATTTCGTCGTCGTTGTCACACAGTTAGTCGCTTACCTGAAGACCTCCGGGAGTTCGGGCACCACCGCGAAGATTTGCGCGCTTAAGTGTCGTGACGCCGAGACTCGCGCCCGCCAGATGCGCTCCGCGAAGATCGGCTCTGTCCAGGTAGGCGGAGTCCAGTTCGCGCCGAAGAGGTCCGCTCGGCGGAGGTCGGCGCCGCTCAGATCGGCCCAGCGCAGGTCCGCTTCGTACAAGCTCACTCCAGGCAGCTCGATGGGTGCCTTCCCGGGGAAGCTCATGCCGCGGAGATCGGTGTTGCTGAGGTCGATGACCGTCCCGGCGTTGCGGCCGGAGTCACGTCTGGCCAGCGCGGCGATCGCTGCCTGGACGTCTGGCCTCGGCGCGTGATCACACGCGTCGCCGAGTGGTGTCCTTCAGGCTCTTTGCACTTGATCCAGCGTGCTGCTGTGCGAAGGCGGCCAGTACGGAGACGACCATGGGGTGGTCACGGACGGAGTCCTGCATGATGCGTTCCAGGGCGTAGATGCCGCCCAGGCGGATGTCCGCCTACGAGGAATGCGACGGAGCCCGTCGGCATTCGGTTTCCCTGCCACCCGCTCGTCGCATCCCGCTGCATGAGCGTCTGCAACTCTCACTAATCCATACAGACCGGCTCCGAGAATCATGAATCTCGGGGGTTGAAGTTGCCGTTGCGGCAGTTTCTACCGTTGTGACCAGGGCCGGAGAGACCGGCCCGGCGACACACATGTGTGGGAGTGGCGATGGACTGGCCGATCTCGGAGGTGGCCCGGATGTCGGGCGTGACCGCCCGGACACTGCGCCACTACGACGAGAGGGGCCTGTTGCCGCCGGCCCGTATAGGCGTCAACGGTCGCCGCTACTACGGGGAGCACCAGCTTCTGCTGCTGCAGCAGATCCTGGTGTTGCGGGCGCTGGGCGTCGGGCTGCCGGAGATCGGCCGGATCCTGTCCGAGCAGGTCGACGAGCTGGATGCCCTGCGGGGCCACCACCGGTGGCTGCTCGCGGAGCGGGACCGGCTCGACGCCCTGGCCGGCACCGTCTCCCGCACGATCGCCGAACTGGAGCAGTCCAGGAAGGACGGTAAGCCCGTGACCATCAACCGACCGGAGAACCTGTTCGAGGGCGTCCAGCCCTCCCAGTACGCGCAGAACATGCGCGACTTCCCCGAACTCGCCGAGGAGGTCGGGCGGCGCGCCGCCACGATGAGCCAGGCCGACGCCGACGCCGGGCACCGTGAGCGCACCGCGCAGATGATCCGGCTGGCCGAACTCATGGCTGCGGGCCACGCGGCCGCTGCCGAGCTGGTGCAGGCCGAGATCGACGCCCAGTACCGGGCACTGATGCAGCTGCGCGCCGTCTCCGCCGAGGAGTACCGGGCCATCGGACGATCCTGCGTGGACAACGACGTCTGGCGCACCGCGTACGAGGCGATCGCCCCGGGTCTGGCCGCGTACCAGCGCGATGCGATCGAGGTCTACGCCGCCACTCGGCTGAGCTGAGTCGCGACCGACGCCATCGCGGGAACGACCCGCCAAGGCGTCGGTCACATGACATGGACCGCATCTTCAAGAGCGATCCGGAGCCGTAGTCACGCAGCTAGTCACGCAGCAAGGATCAGGGCCGGTTTCCCGTGAAGGAAACCGGCCCTGACCTGGTTTTTCAGCTGTCGGGGTGGCGGGATTTGAACCCACGACCTCTTCGTCCCGGTGAGGTTCGGTCCGGATCTTCACCGGCCGGTTTGTCGTTTCGCCTGGTCACAGCGTTGGCGCACAGTGGGCTCGGGCGGTGTCGCGGGGGCTTGGGGAGCAAGTCGGCTCCCAGACGGCTCCCAGGAGGGACATGCCTACGGCGCCCACCGGGAGCGAACCCGTGCCATGGGCCTGGGAGAGGGCACCCGCCGCTACCTTGCTGATGTCGGGCGCCTGGTCAGGTCCTCCCCGGTGTCGGGGGTTTCCACGGCTAGCCTCCGCATCATGCTGCGTATCGTCGACACCCGTACCGGCCACCTTGTGGAGATTCCCTCCGTACGCCGTCATCTGCTGAGCATCTGTGTCCACCTGCCGGTCGGCGAAGCCGGGATCGGCATGACGGACCTGCGGGCGCTCTTGGTCGGTGACGTACTGGCGCGCACAGCGGAGCTGCACGGCCTGCAGTCCCGCATGTTCCTCACCACGCCGGACCTGCCGCATGAGCAGGTCCAGGCGTTTGATCGCGCCATGTCGGCTCTTGGCATCCACCCGCCCGCCGGAGTCGGTGTTCACCATCCGAACGGAACGCTCTGCGCCGCTGCCGACGTACACGTCTACCCGTACGGGACCGCCGCACAGGACGTGGTCGGCGGGGTCCGCATCGACGTGGGCCAGGTCGGCCCGGCGTCCCGGGAGAGGGGCGTCTCAGACCGTGCCCACGTTCTGGTCCCGGGCCTCCTGGACGCCTTCGCCCCGGCGGGGATCGATCCGCTGGCTGTGAGGATGCATGTGCTCGGCCACGCTTACCGCACGCCGGTCACGGCCACCAGCGCCGCGCTCGAAGAGGCCCGGCGGACGCTGGGGGACTGGCGGCAGCTGGTGGCCGAATGGGCAGAGCAGCCGTCCAGGCCGATCCCCGCCGATGTTCTGCGACACGCCCATGCCGCGCTGGCTGATGATCTCGGCGTCCCCGCCGTCCTGGACGCGCTGGCCACCGTGGCGACGCGCGCCGACGTACCGGCCGGTGCCAAGTTCGAGACGTTCGCCTTTCTCGACCGCGTCCTCGGACTGGATCTCGCGCGCGAGGTGGGGCATCAGCACCGGGCGGCTACATGACGTCGGGTGCGCCGGCCTCATGGCGGCGGTCGTCACAACGGCCCCAGCGCATTCACTACGCCGAGGCCGCCCTTCCGGATCGTCACACGTGAGAGTGCTCGATCCACGGCCAATTGTACGACTACGGGCCGGTCGCGGCCTCGTCGGACATCAGGACACCGGCGGCCAGGACGCTCCCGGGGACCGCGGCGGCGGTCATGAGCCGGGCGGCTGCGACGGGTTCGGTCTCGGGCGGGATCACCAGCAGGTCGCAGCGGCCGACGGTGTAGGAGAGCAGGATCATCTTGTCGGGATCCTGCTCGGTGAACCAGCCGACGTGCACGGTGTGGCCGGTGGCGGGAACCTTGTGCGGGACGACGGGCCAGCGGGTGGGGTTCACCGTGACGCGTGTGATGCGCCCGAAGCGCTCGTCCAGCGCGTCGACCAGGGGTGGAAGCTCGGCGGCGAGGTCACGCGAGCGAGGCCACCAGGCACCG
>NZ_DATCVQ010000201.1:0-25104 GCF_036566765.1 Streptomyces sp. | reverse complement strand
GGCGCAGCGCTCCGGCGGCCCCCAGCCCGCGAGTACGACCGCCGCGCCGCGTACCGCCGAACGGGTGACCGCGTCCGGCGGCGCCCCCGGGGCGCGGGTCCCGCAGCCGGCCGGGTGGAAGGCGGTGACCACGTCGTACGGCCCCGGAGTCGGACGGTCCGCGTCCAGGTCGGCGTCGTACGCGGCCAGCCGCTGGCGGGCGTGCGCGAGGCGCGCCTCGTCCGGGTCCCGGCCGGCCACGCGGGCGCCGCGGGCCGCCGCCATCAGCAGCGCGAGCCCCGAGCCGCAGTCCAGGGCCAGGAGCCGGGTGCGGTCGCCCACGCCGAGGCGCTCGTACACGGCCTCGTAGAGCGGGGCGAGCATCCGTTCCTGGATCTCGACCCAGTCCCGGACGGGGTCGTGCCGGACGAGGGTAGGTGTCATCGAAGGGGCCCCAATCCGCGAAGGTCCATGTCGTCGCCGAACGTGCGTGTCCGAACGTGCGTGTCCCCCGTGCCCGTGCGTGTTTCTGTGTGCGCGATGCGCACACCCCCCGTATGTCAGAGAACTCCCCATCCGTCCCCGCGTCCAGTGGTCGCGCCGCCTTGCATCCGGGCGGGGTCGGTGCTCCACGCCTCCGGCGGAGCCGCTAGGGTCACTCCCGACAGCCGGGCCCCCCGGCGCGCACCCGCCGCCTACGCGCCGGGGCGTACGCGCCACTACGTACCGGCTTGGTGCGAGCTGCGTGGCTTCTCCGCAGATCGGCGCACTGGCCCCTCGTAGGGGCACATCAAGGGCAACTGACGGGTACGTGCAAAATATTTGGGATGCCCCGGAATGGAACCCGGGGGCACTCCGGCTCGTTGTACGCGACGTGAGCACGACACCACCTGTTCTCGCCGCAGAGCTGGCACAGGCGTGGGCCGACATTCAGCGGCACCACCCCGAGCTGCCAGACCTTGCCGCGCCCGAGTCCCTGATCGGAGAGTCGTCGTCCGCCTGCGGCGCCGAGCTCTCCTTCGAACGACTGCTCCACGAGGCAGTCCACGGCATCGCCGCCGCCAGAGGTGTCCGCGACACCTCCCGCGCCGGCCGCTATCACAACCGACGTTTTCTCGCGATCGCCGAGGAGATGGGCCTGGACCATCCCGAGGAGCCGCACGCCAGCAGCGGTTTCTCCCTGGTCACGCTCAACCCCGAGGCGAAGCGGCGCTACCGGCCGACGATCGAGAGACTGCAGCGCGCCCTCAAGGCGCACACGGTCGCGACCGCCGCCGACACCAAGCGCTCCTTCCGCGGGCCCGCTGCGCGGCACGGCTCGTCCGGCGGCGGCGTGCGGGTGAAGGCGGTCTGCGACTGCGGGCGCAATGTGCGCGTGGTCCCGTCCGTCCTCGCCCAGGCGCCGATCATGTGCGGCGGCTGCGGCAAGCCGTTCCGCATCCCGGAGACGGTGGGCGCGGCCAGCTGACCCGAGGCGGGGCCGCCCCCGGGGCAGGGGCGTCCCCCGAGCGCCGGGTCCGGTTCGGCGCGGGGTGCGCGTATGGCACAATGGCTAGCTGTACTCGACAGTCGCATAGGACCCCTCTCTCCTCCGGCTGACGCGTCCATCGGGCACCCGAGTACCGCAACCCCACGTGGCATCTCATGTGCCCAACCACGTCAAGACCAGGAGACACCACTCCCGTGGCAGTCAAGATCAAGCTGAAGCGTCTCGGCAAGATTCGCCAGCCCCACTACCGCATCGTCGTCGCCGACTCCCGTACCCGCCGTGACGGCCGGGCCATCGAGGAGATCGGTCTGTACCACCCGACGTACAACCCGTCGCGCATCGAGGTCGACTCGGAGCGCGCCCAGTACTGGCTGTCCGTCGGCGCCCAGCCGACCGAGCCGGTTCTCGCGATCCTGAAGCTCACCGGCGACTGGCAGAAGCACAAGGGCCTCCCGGCCCCGGCGCCGCTGCTGCAGCCGGCGACGAAGGAGGACAAGCGCGCCTCCTTCGACGTGTTCGCGAAGACCCTCGAGGGTGACGACGCCAAGGGTGAGGCCATCACCCCGAAGGCGAAGAAGGCCGACAAGAAGGCGGACGAGGCCGAGGCCGCGTCCACCGAGTCGACCGAGGCCTGAGCATGCTCGAGGAGGCTCTCGAGCACCTCGTGAAGGGCATCGTCGACAATCCCGACGACGTGCAGGTCGCCTCGCGCACCCTGCGTCGCGGCCGCGTCCTCGAGGTTCGGGTTCACCCCGACGACCTCGGCAAGGTGATCGGCCGCAACGGCCGCACCGCGCGTGCGCTGCGTACCGTCGTGGGCGCCATCGGCGGCCGTGGCATCCGCGTCGACCTCGTCGACGTGGACCAGGTCCGCTGAGCAACGTTGGCTGATTTACCTCAGTAACGCCGGCACGGGCCGGGGAGGGCCTTCGGGTCCGCCCCGGCCCGTCGCCGTACGACAGGAGTGTGGAACTAGTGCAGCTGGTCGTCGCGCGGATCGGGCGCGCCCACGGCATCAAGGGCGAGGTCACCGTCGAGGTGCGCACGGACGAGCCGGAGCTGCGGCTCGGCCCGGGCGCCGTGCTGGCCACCGACCCGGCCTCCGCCGGGCCGCTGACCATCGAGACCGGCCGGGTGCACAGCGGCCGGCTGCTGCTGCGCTTCGAGGGCGTACGGGACCGCACCGGCGCCGAGGCGCTGCGCAACACCCTGCTCATCGCCGAGGTCGACCCCTCCGAGATGCCGGAGGAGGAGGACGAGTACTACGACCACCAGCTCATGGACCTGGACGTGGTGCTCGCCGACGGCACCGAGATCGGCGTGATCACCGAGATCTCGCACCTGCCCTCGCAGGACCTGTTCATCGTCGAGCGGCCGGACGGCACCGAGCTGATGATCCCGTTCGTCGAGAAGATCGTCACGGAGATCGACCTGGAGAACCAGCGGGCCGTCATCGACCCGCCGCCCGGTCTGATCGACGACCGCGCGGAGATCGTGTCCTCCAGGGACGAGGAGACGGCGTCCGGCGAGGACGACGAAGCGGCTTCCGACAAGGCTTCCGACAAGGCTTCCGCCGGGGACGACGACGCATGAGGCTCGACGTCGTCACGATCTTCCCCGAGTACCTGGAGCCGCTGAACGTCTCCCTGGTCGGCAAGGCCCGCGCCCGCGGACAGCTCGACGTACACGTCCACGACCTGCGGAACTGGACCTACGACCGACACAACACGGTCGACGACACCCCGTACGGCGGCGGCCCCGGCATGGTCATGAAGACCGAGCCCTGGGGCGAGGCGCTGGACCAGACCCTTGCCGACGGCTACGAGGCCGGCGCCCGCGGGCCCGTCATGGTCGTCCCCACCCCCAGCGGCCGGCCGTTCACCCAGGAACTCGCCGTCGAGCTCTCCGAGCGCCCGTGGCTGATCTTCACCCCCGCCCGGTACGAGGGCATCGACCGCCGGGTCATGGACGAGTACGCCACCCGCATGCCGGTGTACGAGGTCTCCATCGGCGACTACGTGCTGGCCGGCGGCGAGGCCGCCGTCCTGGTCGTCACCGAGGCCGTTGCCCGGCTGCTGCCCGGTGTCCTCGGCAACGCCGAGTCCCACCGCGACGACTCCTTTGCGCCGGGTGCCATGGCAAACCTGCTGGAGGGGCCCGTCTACACCAAGCCGCCCGAGTGGCGCGGCCGCGTCATCCCGGACGTACTGGTCAGCGGGCACCACGGGAAGATCGCCCGCTGGCGGCGGGACGAGGCCTTCCGGCGCACGGTCCTCAACCGGCCCGACCTGATCGAGCGCTGCGACCCCGCCGCCTTCGACAAGAAGGACCGCGAGCTGCTCTCGATCCTGGGCTGGGCCCCCGAGCCCGGCGGCCGATTTTGGCGCAGGCCCCCGGCCGTGGAAGAATAGGCGGCTGCTGTACGCCCGCATCGCGCCCCTGCCACAGGGGGACCGTCGCGGAGGGGCGGAACGGCACCCGAATTCTCACCGAACTCCCGCTCGGCGACCTGTGGCGTCGTGCGAAGAAAGCAGACGAAGAACATGTCCAACCTGCTCGACAGCGTGACCGCCGGCGCCCTGCGCTCGGACCTCCCGGCCTTCCGCCCGGGTGACACCGTCAACGTGCACGTCCGCGTCATCGAGGGCAACCGCTCCCGTATCCAGCAGTTCAAGGGCGTCGTCATCCGCCGCCAGGGCTCGGGCGTCTCCGAGTCCTTCACGGTCCGCAAGGTCTCGTTCTCCGTCGGCGTCGAGCGCACCTTCCCGGTGCACAGCCCGATCTTCGAGAAGATCGAGCTCGTCTCCCGCGGTGACGTCCGTCGCGCCAAGCTCTACTACCTGCGTGAGCTGCGCGGCAAGGCTGCCAAGATCAAGGAGAAGCGCGACAACTGAGCCACCGGCTCACCGTCGCGCGTTCGGGTCCACAGGTCGGCCGGATAGGCTCTGGCCTCGATGGACACCGAAGCACAGCACACGGAGCGCGACCGCTCCTCCACGACGGAGGAGCGGTCGCGCTCCGCGCGCATATCCGGGGGCAGCCGCCTCTCCTGGCGCGGGGCGGGCCTGCTCGGCGCCGCCTGCACGGTCTTCGTGCTGCTCCTGAGCCACTTCGTGCTGCAGCCCTTCCTGATCCCCAGCGGCTCCATGGAGCCCACACTCCAGGTCGGCGACCGGGTCCTGGTGAACAAGCTGGCGTACCGTTTCGGCGACGAACCGCGCCGCGGCGACGTACTTGTCTTCGACGGCGCCGACTCCTTCGTACCGGAGCCGGCCGAGGGGAACCCGGTGGCCGGGCTGCTGCACGGCGCGGCCGCGGCACTGGGCCTCGCGGAGCCGGACGAGACCCACTTCGTGAAGCGCGTAGTGGGGGTGGGCGGCGACCGTGTCGTCTGCTGCGACAAGGAGGGTCGGATCCGGGTGAACGGCACACAGATCGAGGAGCGGTACGTGTTTCTCGGCGACGCCCCCTCCAAGGCGCCCTTCGACGTCGTCGTCCCGCAGGGCACCCTGTGGGTCATGGGCGACCACCGCAGCAGGTCCAGCGACTCGCGTGACCGCCTCGGCTCCCCGGGCGGCGGCATGGTGCCGGTCGAGAAGGTGATCGGCCGCGCGGACTGGATCGGCTGGCCCTTCGCCCGCTGGTCCGAGGTCGCCGGGACCGACGCCTTCGCCCGTGTGCCGGCGCCGGTCCACTCCGGGGCGGGCGGTCATGGGTAACCGGGGGCGGCGCGCCGCCGGGCACAGCGCGGACACCCCCCTGCCCACCGGCTCGCGGCCCACGGACGGCGAACGGCCGATGCCCGGCCGCGCGGAGCGGCGCAGGCTCGCTCAGCGGGTCAAGCGGCGGCGGCAGCGCTCGGCTGCCAAGGAGGTCCCGCTGCTCATCACGGTGGCGGTGCTCATAGCCCTGGTCCTGAAGACCTTCCTGGTGCAGGCCTTCGTCATCCCGTCCGGCTCCATGGAGCAGACGATCAAGATCCAGGACCGGGTGCTCGTCGACAAGCTGACGCCCTGGTTCGGCGGCAAGCCGCAGCGCGGGGACGTCGTGGTCTTCAAGGACCCCGGCGGCTGGCTCCCGCAGGAGGCCGCGCCGTCCGGCGAGGACCCGGTGGGCGTCAAGCAGGTCAAGCAGTTCTTCACCTTCATCGGACTGCTGCCCTCCGCCGACGAGCAGGACCTGATCAAGCGGGTCGTCGCGGTCGGCGGGGACACGGTGAAGTGCTGCGACAAGGACGGCCGGATCACCGTCAACGGCGTCCCGCTGAACGAGCCGTACCTGCACCCGGGCAACGAGCCCTCGAAGATCAAGTTCGAGGTGAAGGTGCCGGAGGGCCGGATCTTCGTCATGGGCGACCACCGCTCCGACTCGGCCGACTCCCGTTTCCACCTCGACGATCCGGGGCAGGGGACCGTCTCCGAGGAGCAGGTCGTCGGGCGGGCGTTCTCCATCGTCTGGCCGGTGTCGCACTGGGCGACCCTGGAGCAGCGCGAGACCTTCGCCGCCGTTCCGGACGCGCGGGAGGGATCTACGTCCGCGCTCGGTGTGTCGCATAGTGTGTCCTCGCGGAATCTGAACGGATTGCCTTGGCTCCCGACCCCTGCGGAACTCCCGCTCGTTATGGGAGTGGTGGGCCTGTCCCTGTTCTGGGGCAGGCGATTGCACGGAGTGAGGAGTGGATGTGGGGGATTTGGCCGTCGGGGCACGATCCGGACACGACGAGCCCGAGAAGAGGCCTGAGCAGCTCGGCGAGTCGCCCGCGGCCATGACCGACGACGGAACGGGGTCCGCCGACGGCGAGCCGGCCGCCGGCGACGGCGCGGGGCGCGACGAGAGCGACGACGACCGTCCGGGCGGGAGGCCGCCGCGCTCCTTCTGGAAGGAGCTGCCCCTGCTGATCGGCATCGCGCTGGTCCTCGCGCTGCTGATCAAGACCTTCCTGGTGCAGGCCTTCTCGATTCCGTCGGAATCGATGATGGACACGCTCAAGCGCGGTGACCGGGTGCTCGTCGACAAGCTCACCCCGTGGTTCGGCTCCGAGCCGGAGCGCGGCGAGGTCGTCGTCTTCCACGACCCGGGCGGCTGGCTGGAGGGCGAGCCCACCCCCGACCCGAACGCGCTGCAGCAGTTCCTGAGCTTCATCGGCCTGATGCCGTCCGCCGAGGAGAAGGACCTGATCAAGCGGGTCATCGCGGTCGGCGGGGACACCGTGTCGTGCAAGGAGGGCGGCAAGGTCGTCCTCAACGGCAAGCCGCTGGACGAGAGCGCGTACATCAAGCCTGGCTCGACGCCCTGCGGCGACAAGCCGTTCGGCCCGCTCACCGTCCCCAAGGACCGTATCTGGGTGATGGGCGACAACCGGCAGAACTCGATGGACTCGCGCTGGCACCAGGAGCTGCCCGGCGGCGGCACGGTCTCCAACGAGGACGTGGTCGGCCGCGCGATCGTCGTCGCCTGGCCGGTCACCCGCTGGGCCACGCTGCCCATCCCGGACGTCTTCGACCAGCCCGGTGTGAACAAGGCCCTGGCCGTCGCTCCGGGCGCGGCCGGCCTGGCGGGAGCGGTCCCGCTGGTGCTGTGGCGCCGCAAGAAGTCGGCCGAGGCCTGAGCCCCGGCAGCCGCTGGTTTGCTGACCCCGTACCGTCGCGGTACGGGGTCAGCCCTTTCTCACCGTCTCTCGCTTTCCCACTCGCCCTTTCCCACTCGCCCTTTCCCGCTCGCCCTTTCTCGCGCGCATACCGCCGAGTAAGGTGCCGAACTCAGACGTCAGACACGTCAGACACGTCAGATGCGACGGACCATCGGATCGGATGCGGGGCAGCGGTGAGCGAATCGGTACGGACCCAGGGCGGCGGCGCGGGCCGCGTCGGCAGTGTGCTGTCCGGGCTTGCGGTGGCTCTCGGCTGCGTGCTCTTCCTCGGCGGATTCGTCTGGGGGGCCGTGCTGTACCAGCCGTACACCGTGCCCACCGACTCCATGTCGCCGACGGTCGAGGTCGGCGACCGGGTGCTCGCACAGCGCATCGACGGCAGCGAGGTCCGGCGCGGTGACGTCGTGGTGTTCCAAGAAGCCCTGTGGGGCGACATGCCCATGGTCAAGCGGGTGGTCGGCGTCGGCGGCGACAAGGTCGCCTGCTGCGGGGCGGACGGCCGGCTGACGGTCAACGGGACCCCGATCGACGAGCCCTATCTGGGGTCGAAGGACGCGACCATGGGGCAGGACTTCAGTGTGACCGTGCCCGACGGCAAGCTCTTCCTGCTCGGCGACGAGCGGCGCAACTCGATGGACTCCCGCGTCCATCTCCAGGAGGCCGGACAGGGATCGGTGCCGCGCTCGGCCGTGACCGGTCGGGTCGACGCGATCGCCTGGCCGATGGACGGCGTCCTGGAGCGGCCGAGCGGCTTCGCCGGCCTGCCCGGCGGGATCTCCGAGCCGGGGCCGGTGCGGCTCGTGGTCGCGGCGATCGTGGCCGGTGCCGCGATGATCCTGATCGGGGCCGCGTACGGGCCGCTGGCGCGGCTGGCGGGCAGGCGCGGTGGCGGGAGCGGCCGGTCGGGACGCGACAAGGAGGCGGTGGCGGCGTGACAGAGATGCCGGAGGGGGCGGAGCTGCGGCAGGTGGCCCGGGTGATTCTGCTCGACCCGGACGACCGCGTCCTGCTCATGCACGGCTTCGAGCCCGAGGACCCGGAGCAGACCTGGTGGTTCACGCCCGGCGGTGGCGTGGAGGGTGAGGAGACCCGGGAGCAGGCGGCGCTGCGGGAGCTGGCCGAGGAGACCGGCATCACCGAGGTCGACCTCGGGCCGGTGCTCTGGGAGCGGACCTGCTCCTTCCCGTTCGACGGACGGCGCTGGTACCAGGACGAGTGGTACTACCTGGCGCGAACCCGCCAGACCGCGGTCTCGCCCGGCGGGCTCACCGAGCTGGAGGAGCGCAGTGTCGCGGGGCTGAGATGGTGGACCTCCGCCGAACTGTCGGCGGCGCGTGAGACGGTGTACCCGACAAAGCTCGCCGAGCTGCTGCGCACGCTGCTCGACGAGGGACCCCCGAGTGCGCCGGTCGTTCTCGCCCCGGAAATCGCCTAGGGGCGGCTGAGGCTGGCGCACAATAGGGGGACGCACGGCTGAAGGGGAACATGCCATGAGCGCCGAGGACCTCGAGAAGTACGAGACCGAGATGGAGCTGAAGCTCTACCGGGAGTACCGCGACGTCGTCGGGCTGTTCAAATATGTGATCGAGACCGAGCGGCGCTTCTACCTCACCAACGACTACGAGATGCAGGTGCACTCGGTCCAGGGCGAGGTGTTCTTCGAGGTCTCCATGGCAGACGCGTGGGTCTGGGACATGTATCGACCGGCCCGGTTCGTCAAGCAGGTGCGGGTGCTCACGTTCAAGGACGTGAACATCGAGGAGCTCAACAAGAGCGACCTGGAGCTTCCGGGCAGCTGAAACCACCCGGGGGACTGAGTCGGTTGTCCACAACCGGCCCGCCGTCCACAGCCCCGCACGCGGAGCGTCACGGAGTGTCACCGTCGGTACCGGAGGTGGTACCGAATGAACGCGACGCAAGCCCTGGGACGGTACGGAGAGGAGCTGGCCGCCCGCCGGCTCACCGGGACCGGAATGAACGTCCTCGCCCGGAACTGGCGCTGTGGCCGGACCGGAGAGATCGACATCTTGGCCCTGGACGGTGACACGCTCGTCGTCATCGAGGTCAAGACCCGCAGGTCGGGCGCGTACGAGCACCCCATGGCCGCGGTCACCGCGCGCAAGGCCGACCGGCTCAAACGGCTCGCCGACTGCTGGCTGCACCGGCACGGCGGAGCGCCGCCGGGCGGCGTCCGCATCGACCTGATCGGCGTCGTCCTGCCGCGCCGCGGCGCCGCGCACGTCACCCACGCCAAGGGGGTGGCGTGATGGGATTCGCCCGCACCTGCTCCGTCGCCCTGGTCGGCGTCGAGGGCGTCGTCGTCGAGGTCCAGGCCGACCTCGAAGCCGGAGTGGCCGCCTTCACCCTCGTCGGACTGCCCGACAAGAGCCTCAGCGAGAGCCGCGACCGGGTCCGCGCGGCCATCGCCAACTCCGACGCGGAATGGCCGCAGAAGAAGCTCACCGTCGGCCTGAGCCCGGCGTCCGTGCCCAAGAGCGGCAGCGGATTCGACCTGGCCGTTGCGGCGGCGGTCCTCGGCGCGGCCGAGCGCATCGACCCGCGGGCCATCGCGGACCTCGTCCTCATCGGCGAGCTCGGCCTCGACGGCCGGGTGAGGCCGGTGCGCGGCGTGCTGCCCGCCGTGCTCGCCGCCGCCGAAGCCGGCTACGAGCAGGTCGTCGTCCCCGAACAGACCGCGGGCGAGGCCGCGCTCGTCCCCGGCGTCTCCGTTCTGGGCGTGCGCAGCCTGCGCCAGCTCATCGCGGTCCTCTCCGACGAACCCGTCCCCGACGAGGAGCCCGCGCAGGACGGCCGGCCCGACGCGATGCTCGCGGGACTCCTCGTCCCGGGCGCCGGAGTCGGCACGGGCCTGTCCCCGGACCTTGTGGACGGGCCCGACCTCGCGGACGTCGCCGGGCAGCACGTCGCCCGCACCGCGATCGAGGTGGCCGCCGCCGGCGGCCACCACCTGCTGCTCTCCGGACCGCCCGGCGCGGGCAAGACCATGCTCGCCGAACGGCTCCCCACGGTGCTGCCGCCGCTCACCCGGCAGGAATCCCTCGAAGTCACCGCCGTGCACTCCGTCGCCGGGATCCTGCCGCCCGGCGAGCCCCTGGTCCGCCGCGCGCCGTACTGCGCCCCGCACCACTCGGCGACCATGCAGTCCCTCGTCGGCGGCGGCAACGGACTGCCGCGGCCCGGCGCGGTCTCGCTCGCTCATCGCGGAGTGCTCTTTCTCGACGAGGCGCCGGAGTTCTCCGGGAAGGCGCTGGACGCGCTGCGGCAGCCGCTGGAGTCCGGGCACGTGGTCGTCGCCCGCGCCGCCGGAGTCGTACGCCTGCCAGCGCGGTTCCTGATGATCCTCGCCGCCAACCCCTGCCCCTGCGGCCGGCACACGCTGCACGGCACGGGCTGCGAATGCCCGTCCTCCCTCATCCGCCGCTACCAGGCCCGGCTCTCCGGGCCCCTCCTCGACCGGGTGGACCTACGGGTCGAGGTCGAACCCGTCACCCGGTCCGACCTCCTCGGCCAGGGCGGGCGCGGCGAGACCAGCGCCGTCGTCGCCGCCCGGGTGCGCGAGGCGCGCGAGCGCGCCGCCGCCCGGCTCGACGGCACGCCCTGGCGCGTCAACAGCGAGATCCCCGGCCACGAACTGCGCACCCGCTTCCTCAGTGCGCCCGGCGCCCTCGCCGCGGCCGAACGGGACGTCGATCGCGGCCTGCTCACCGCCCGCGGCCTCGACCGCGTCCTCCGCGTCGCCTGGACGATCGCCGACCTCGCCGGTCATGACCGCCCCGACGCGCAGGACCTCGCCCTGGCCCTCGAACTCCGCACGGGCATCGCCCGAGGGGCGACGCCGGTGCCGGTCGGGGCGGGGACGGGGGAGTGGGGATGAGCGGGCAGGACGAAGGGCGTGCAGAGGGGCGGGCCGCGGAAGGCGGCCGGCCCGCCGAGGAGCGGTACGCGGGCGAACCGGCCTTTGACGAGGGGGCGGTCGGCGGGCGACCTGCGGGCGGTGCAGGGGTCTGCGGCGAGGGGGCGGCCGGCGGGCCGCCCGCCCTCGCTCGGCCGGGTGAGGACGAGCGGCTTGCTCGGGCTCTGCTGAGTCGGGTCGTCGAGCCCGGGGACGAGCAGGCGGGAGGCTGGTTGCGGCGGTATGGGGCGGTCGGGTTTCTCGAACGGCTGCGGGCCGGTGCTGACGGCGCCTTGGACGACTCGTTCCACGGGACCGGGGGGAAGCGGGTCCAGGGGTGGCGGCATCGGGCCGGGCAGGCCGTGGCCGAGGCCACGCCCCGGCGGGACCTCGACGTCGTCGCCGCGCTCGGCGGGCGGTTCGTCGTGCCCGGCGACGCCGAGTGGCCGGGTCAGCTCGACGACCTCGGAGACGGCCGCCCCGTCGGGCTCTGGGTGCGCGGTCCGGCCGATCTGCGGGCCTGGGCGCTGCGGTCCGTCGCCGTCGTCGGGGCCCGCGCCTGCACCCCGTACGGCGCGCACACCGCGACCGCCCTGGCCTCCGGCCTCGCCGAGCGCGGCTGGGTGGTCGTCTCCGGGGCCGCGTTCGGCATCGACGGCGCCGCGCACCGCGGCGCCCTCGCCGTACACGGCGCGACCGTCGCCGTGCTCGCCTGCGGCGTCGACACCGCCTATCCCCGCGGCCACGCCGGGCTGATCGGCCGTATCGCCGAGCAGGGCCTGGTCCTCGGGGAACTGCCGCCCGGCAGTCACCCCACGCCCGCCCGGTTCATCCTCCGCAATCGCGTCATCGCGGCGCTCACCCGCGGCACCGTCGTGGTCGAGGCCGAGTACCGCAGCGGATCGCTCGTCACCGCCCGCGCCGCCCAGCGCCTCGGCCGGCACACCATGGGCGTCCCCGGACCCGTCACCTCGGGGCTCTCAGCCGGCGTCCACGAGCTCCTGCGCGGACCGGGCACGCTCGTCACCGACACCGACGAGGTGATCGAACTCGTCGGCGCCATCGGCGAGTTGGCACCCGCCCGCCGCGGCCCCGTCCTCCCCAGAGACCTCCTCGGCCCCGACTGCAGCAGAGTCCTCGAAGCACTGCCCGCCCACGGCGCCACCTCCGCGCAGGAGATCTCCCGGCGCGGCGGCACGCCCCCCGACGAGACCGTCGCGCGCCTGTACGAGCTGCACTCACTGGGGTTCGTCGAACGCGTGAATGGCAATTGGAGATTGACGAACGCGCGCAGAACCGAGTCGAACAAGCGGCGAGGCGGTCCTTGACCTGGAGCATTCGGGTGAAAAGGTGAGGCAGATGAGCAACCGAGTTCTCTCGGCCGTACCCGAGGGGCCGACGCGCGCCACGGCCCGGGTTCGAAGACATGGCCGAGCCCGGCCACCCGCACAGGCGCGATCCGCTGACGTTCGCGTACTGCGACAGTCCAGTCACGCTACGCTCGCAAGGATCCCCACCCAGACGGCAGAACGGCACAAGGCAACGCATGCCCCAGCACACCTCCGGGTCTGACCGCGCCGCGGTGCCCCCAGCAGCCCGGGGCGCCGTGCGACCGCCCGCACCGTCATCGCTCGACGAGCTCTGGCGCTCGTACAAGGACACCGGCGACGAGCGCCTGCGCGAGCAGCTGATCCTGCACTACTCGCCGCTGGTGAAGTACGTCGCGGGCCGGGTCAGCGTGGGGCTGCCCTCCAATGTGGAGCAGGCCGACTTCGTCTCCTCCGGGGTCTTCGGGCTCATCGACGCGATCGAGAAGTTCGACGTCGAGCGGTCGATCAAGTTCGAGACGTACGCGATCACCCGCATCCGAGGCGCGATGATCGACGAACTCCGGGCCCTGGACTGGATCCCGCGCTCCGTGCGGCAGAAGGCGCGCAACGTGGAACGTGCGTACGCCACGCTGGAGGCACAGCTGCGCCGCACGCCCTCCGAGGGCGAGGTCGCCGCCGAGCTGGGCATCGCCGTGGAGGAACTGCACGCGGTTTTCAGCCAGTTGTCGCTGGCGAACGTGGTCGCGCTGGAGGAGCTGCTGCATGTGGGCGGCGAGGGCGACCGGCTGTCACTGATGGACACCCTGGAGGACACCGCGGCGGACAACCCCGTCGAGGTCGCCGAGGATCGCGAGCTGCGACGCCTGCTCGCCCGGGCCATCAACACGCTCCCGGAGCGCGAGAAGACGGTCGTCACGCTCTATTACTACGAGGGCCTCACCCTCGCCGAGATCGGCCATGTCCTCGGCGTCACCGAGAGCCGGGTCAGCCAGATCCACACCAAGTCGGTCCTGCAGCTGCGGGCCAAGCTGGCCGATGTAGGACGCTGACGGCGCGGAGCCGGTCGTACAGTGGAGCCGTGCCCAGGATTCGAGCGGCCTCCGTGGCCGAGCACCGGACGATGCAGCGCGGCGCCCTGCTGGACGCCGCGCGTTCCCTGCTGTCCGAGGGCGGTACGGAGGCGCTGACCTTCCCCGCCCTCGCCGAGCGCACGGGCCTGGCCCGCTCGTCCGTGTACGAGTACTTCCGCTCGCGCGCCGCGGTCGTCGAGGAGCTGTGCGCCGTCGACTTCCCCGTGTGGGCCGCCGAGGTCGAGGCGGCGATGGCCGCCGCGGACACCCCCGCGGGCAAGGTCGAGGCGTACGTCCGCAAGCAGCTCGACCTCGTCGGAGACCGACGCCACCGAGCCGTCGTCGCGATCTCGGCCGGCGAACTGGACGACGGAGCCCGCGAGAAGATCCGCGCGGCGCACGGCGGCCTCGTCGCCATGATCGTCGAAGCCCTCGCCGACCTGGGCCAGCCCGAACCCCGCCTCTCCGCCATGCTCCTCCAGGGCGTAGTGGACGCCGCAGTCCGCCGCATCGAACTCGGCGCAGCCGAGGACCCGAGCCGAATCGCGGAGACCGCCGTCACCATGGCCCTGAACGGCGTCCGCCCCGCCGACGGGTAACGCTCGCGCCGGCTTGCCGGA
Source organism: Streptomyces sp. (assembly GCF_036566765.1). GTDB lineage: Bacteria > Actinomycetota > Actinomycetes > Streptomycetales > Streptomycetaceae > Streptomyces. Next base: position 11,052 of record NZ_DATCVQ010000201.1, on the reverse strand, counting down.
GCCCGCGCCGACTCGACCGGTCGAAGAGCCGCGCCGCTCGCTTGCTGCGTGCGGGTGCCCAGCAGTCGAGAACCCGGGCCGACGGGCAGTCCACGGGGTCGCCGCCCGGCTCCGTCCGTACCCCGGCCGACCTCCGCGACGCGCGCAGGGTGCGCACCGCGGACCGGCCGGTCCCGAGCCTGGCGTGGGGATCGCGGCCGCCTCCCCTCCCCGCCCCCTCCCCACCCCCCCGGATTCAGGTGGTCATCGCACCTCGATCACCGGCAGCAGCCGCGACGGCGGGCGGTGGATCAGGGGCAAAGGGTTCAGGTAGACGTCGCCCCTGAGCAGGCCCCAGTGGAGGCAGGACTCCGGACAGTGCGCCGGAGCGGCGGACACCCGTGCCACCACCTCGCCCGCCGCCACCTTCGTGCCGCGCTCCACCGTCGGGTCCACCGGGGTGTACGTCGTGCGCAGGGGTGGGTCGCCAGTGGAGGGGAGGGTGATGGTGAGGGTGCCGCGGCCGGCCACCTCGCCCGCGAAGGTGACCGACCCCGCCGCCGACGCGCGGACCGGGGCGCCCGGTGGGGCTGCCAGGTCGACGCCGCGGTGGCCGGGGGCGTAGGGGGACGGCGGGGGCGCCCAGGGGCGGACCACCTCGGGGCGGGGCGGGCCCAGTGGCCAGATGAAGGCTGCCGGGAGGGCCAGGGTCAGGAGCAGGGCGGTTGCGTTCATGGGCGACAGCGTCCCGCGGCTGTCCGATCCGCGCGGATGATGGACGATATCTGTGGACTACCGGCCGGTTGTGGACAGCGCCGTCACCCGGCACGTCCGGGGTCCCGTACACTTCCTATGGCGACCCGGGTCACCGGGTCGACTTCGCACGCCCCGCCACCACCCTCAAAAGTCGTGGCAGCGCCTTTCGGTCCCTCGTGGCACGGCGCGCCTGGGCGTCAGGACACAACCGAGAAACTCAAGGAGATGGCCATGGCCGTCGTCACGATGCGGGAGCTGCTGGAGAGCGGCGTCCACTTCGGTCACCAGACCCGTCGCTGGAACCCGAAGATGAAGCGCTTCATCTTCACCGAGCGCAACGGCATCTACATCATCGACCTGCTCCAGTCGCTGTCGTACATCGACCGCGCCTACGAGTTCGTCAAGGAGACCGTCGCGCACGGCGGCTCCATCATGTTCGTGGGTACGAAGAAGCAGGCCCAGGAGGCCATCGCCGAGCAGGCCACGCGCGTGGGCATGCCCTACGTCAACCAGCGCTGGCTCGGCGGCATGCTGACCAACTTCTCCACCGTCTACAAGCGCCTTCAGCGTCTGAAGGAGCTTGAGGCCATCGACTTCGAGGACGTCGCCGCCTCGGGTCTCACCAAGAAGGAGCTCCTGGTCCTCTCGCGCGAGAAGGCCAAGCTGGAGAAGACCCTCGGTGGTATCCGCGAGATGCAGAAGGTGCCGAGCGCCGTCTGGATCGTCGACACCAAGAAGGAGCACATCGCCGTCGGTGAGGCGCGCAAGCTCCACATCCCGGTCGTCGCGATCCTCGACACCAACTGTGACCCCGACGAGGTCGACTACAAGATCCCGGGCAACGACGACGCGATCCGCTCCGTCACCCTGCTCACCCGCGTGATCGCCGACGCCGTCGCCGAGGGCCTCATCGCCCGCTCCGGCGCCGCGACCGGCGACTCGAAGCCGGGCGAGAAGGCCGCTGGCGAGCCGCTCGCCGAGTGGGAGCGCGACCTCCTCGAGGGCGAGAAGAAGGCCGACGAGGCCGAGAAGCCGGCCGAGGCCGCTGCCGAGGCTCCGGCCGCGGAGGCCGCCGAGACCGCTGAGACCGCTGAGGTCGTCGAGGCTGCTGAGACCACGGAGGCCCCGGCCGCCGACGCCGAGCAGGCCTGACCTTCACACTTCGGTTGCTGACGGCGGGGGCTCACAAGGCCCCCGCCGTCCACCCGTAGATCTTCGTAGATCTTTCAGACTTCGAGAGAGAAATACAGACTCATGGCGAACTACACCGCCGCTGACGTCAAGAAGCTCCGCGAGCTCACCGGCGCCGGCATGATGGACTGCAAGAAGGCGCTCGACGAGGCCGACGGCAGCGTCGACAAGGCCGTCGAGGCACTGCGCATCAAGGGCCAGAAGGGCGTCGCCAAGCGTGAGGGCCGCTCCGCCGAGAACGGCGCCGTGGTCTCCCTCATCGCCGACGACAACGCCTCCGGCGTCATCCTCGAGCTGAAGTGCGAGACGGACTTCGTCGCCAAGGGCGAGAAGTTCCAGGCCGTCGCCAACGCGCTCGCCGCGCACGCCGCCGCCACCTCCCCGGCCGACATCGAGGCGCTGCTCGCCTCCGAGATCGAGCCCGGCAAGACCGTCCAGGCGTACGTCGACGAGGCCAACGCCAACCTCGGCGAGAAGATCGTCCTGGACCGCTTCGCGCAGTACACCGGCGCGTACGTCACCGCCTACATGCACCGCACCATGCCCGACCTGCCGCCGCAGATCGGTGTCCTGGTCGAGCTGGACAAGCCGAACGCCGAGGTCGCCAAGGGCGTCGCGCAGCACATCGCCGCCTTCGCGCCGAAGTACCTCTCCCGTGAGGACGTCCCGGCCGAGGTCGTCGAGTCCGAGCGTCGCGTCGCCGAGGAGACCACCCGCGCCGAGGGCAAGCCCGAGGCCGCGCTCCCGAAGATCGTCGAGGGTCGCGTCAACGGCTTCTTCAAGGAGGCCACCCTCCTCGGCCAGCCGTACGCGCTCGACAACAAGAAGTCCGTCCAGCAGATCCTGGACGAGGCCGGTGTCGCCCTGAAGCGCTTCGCGCGCATCAAGGTCGGCATCTGAGCCGGTACCTGATCGACACGGGAGCCCGCTAGGGTTTCCACAGCAGTCGCCGGCCGCCCAGGCGCCGACGACGGCAGATCTGACGAGGAGGCCATTGCCGTAGGGACACACATACCCACCGGCAATGGCCTTCTTCGTATGTGCACGAGGAGATCTCCATGAACCACGGCGCCGCAAAGGGCGACGACCACCACGGCAACAAGGCCGGCCGCTTCATGCTGAAGCTGTCCGGCGAGGCATTCTCCGGAGGCACCGGCCTCGGCGTCGACCCCGACGTCGTGCACGCCATCGCTCGCGAGATCGCCGCCGTCGTCCGCGACGGCGCGGAGATCGCGATCGTCATCGGCGGCGGCAACTTCTTCCGGGGCGCCGAGCTCCAGGTCCGCGGCATGGACCGGGCCCGCTCCGACTACATGGGCATGCTCGGCACGGTCATGAACTGCCTCGCTCTCCAGGACTTCTTGGAGAAGGAGGGCATCGACTCCCGCGTCCAGACCGCCATCACCATGGGCCAGGTCGCGGAGCCGTACATCCCGCTGCGCGCCGTGCGCCACCTGGAGAAGGGCCGCGTCGTCATCTTCGGCGCGGGCATGGGCATGCCCTACTTCTCCACCGACACCACCGCGGCCCAGCGCGCCCTGGAGATCGACGCCGAGGCGCTTCTCATGGGCAAGAACGGCGTCGACGGCGTGTACGACTCCGACCCGAAGACCAACCCGGACGCGGTGAAGTTCGACGCGCTGGAGTACGGCGAGGTGCTCGCCCGGGACCTGAAGGTCGCGGACGCCACCGCCATCACGCTCTGCCGCGACAACAACCTCCCGATCCTCGTCTTCGAGCTTCTCGCGGCGGGCAATATCGCCCGCGCGGTGAAGGGTGAGAAGATCGGCACTCTCGTGAGCGACCAGGGCACCCGGGCCTGAAACCGGTAACCGCCCCGCGAGGGGATGGACAGAGCCCTGCCGGTCGTACACCGTGCAGGACAAGACGCTACGACACGCAGGAGCAAGTGGTGATCGAAGAGACCCTCCTCGAGGCCGAGGAGAAGATGGAGAAGGCCGTCGTGGTCGCCAAGGAGGACTTCGCCGCGATCCGCACCGGCCGTGCGCACCCGGCGATGTTCAACAAGATCGTGGCGGACTACTACGGTGCCATCACGCCCATCAACCAGCTGGCGTCCTTCTCGGTGCCCGAGCCGCGCATGGCCGTGGTGACCCCGTTCGACAAGAGCGCGCTGCGCAACATCGAGCAGGCGATCCGCGACTCCGACCTCGGCGTCAACCCGAGCAACGACGGCAACATCATCCGTGTGGTGTTCCCGGAGCTCACCGAGGAGCGCCGCCGCGAGTACATCAAGGTCGCCAAGACCAAGGGCGAGGACGCCAAGATCTCGATCCGCTCCGTGCGCCGCAAGGCCAAGGAGGCCATCGACAAGCTCGTCAAGGACGGCGAGGTCGGCGAGGACGACGGCCGTCGCGGCGAGAAGGAGCTCGACGACACCACCGCGAAGTACGTCGCGCAGGTGGACGAGCTGCTCAAGCACAAGGAAGCCGAGCTGCTCGAGGTCTGATGAACGACTCTTCCTGGGGAGCCCCGGCCCCCGCCGGCTACTGGGGACCCGACCAGGGGCCCGCCCCGGCGGGTCCCGGGGGGCCGCTTCCGGCGGGTCCCGCTTACGATCAGCATCAGGCGCAGCAGACTGCGCCCATGCCCATCGTGCCCGATGTTCCGGCCGCCGGAGACCAGGAGCCCATGCCCACGCCGCCCCAGCCCCCGCAGAAGAAGAGCGCGGGACGTGACCTGGGTGCGGCGATAGGGGTAGGCGTCGGACTGGGCGCTGTCATCATCGCCTCCCTGTTCATCTGGAAGGCCGCGTTCGTCGGGGTGATAGCGCTCGCCGTCGTGGTCGGCCTGTGGGAGCTCACCTCCCGGCTGCAGGAGCGCAAGGGCATCAAGGCGCCGCTCGTTCCGCTCGCGGTCGGCGGCGCGGCGATGGTCGTCGCCGGGTACGTCCGCGGAGCGGAGGGCGCCTGGGTGGCCATGGCGCTCACCGCGCTCGCGGTGCTGGTGTGGCGGATGACGGAACCGCCCGAGGGTTATCTGAGGGACGTCACGGCGGGCGTCTTCGCGGCGTTCTACGTGCCGTTCCTGGCGACGTTCGTGGCGCTGATGCTCACCGCGGACGACGGGCCGGAGCGGGTGCTGACGTTCCTGCTGCTGACCGTGGTCAGCGACACCGGCGCGTACGCGATCGGCTGGCGCTTCGGCAAGCACAAGCTGGCCCCGCGGATCAGCCCCGGCAAGACCCGTGAGGGCCTGGTCGGCGCCGTGACGTTCGCGATGGCGGCGGGCGCGCTCTGCATGGAGTTCCTGATCGAAGACGGGACGTGGTGGCAGGGTCTGCTGCTCGGCCTGGCGGTGGCGGCGAGCGCGACGCTCGGCGACCTCGGCGAGTCGATGATCAAGCGTGACCTCGGCATCAAGGACATGGGCACGCTGCTCCCGGGCCACGGCGGCATCATGGATCGCCTCGACTCCCTGCTGCCGACGGCGCCGGTGGTGTGGCTGTTGCTCGTGCTGTTCGTCGGCACCGGCTGACCTGCGCTTTCGTCACGAAGGGCTCGTCGTCCACAGGGCGGCGGGCCCTTCGTCGTATCTCTGCGACACTGGTAGGACCATGCCCAAGCCCGGAGAACTCACTTTCGTCGCGCCGCGCGGAGCCAAGCAGCCGCCGCGGCATCTTGCCGACCTCACGCCTGCTGAGCGCAAGGAGGCCGTCGCCGCGATCGGCGAGAAGCCGTTCCGCGCCAAGCAGCTGTCCACGCACTACTTCGCGCGGTACGCGCACGACCCGGCCGAGTGGACCGACATCCCCGCCGGCTCCCGCGAGAAGCTGCAGGGGGAGCTGCTGCCCGATCTGATGTCCGTCGTCCGGCACATCTCGTGCGACGAGGACACCACCCGCAAGACCCTGTGGAAGCTGCACGACGGCACGCTCGTCGAGTCGGTGCTCATGCGGTACCCGGACCGGGTCACCATGTGCATCTCCTCGCAGGCCGGCTGTGGGATGAACTGTCCGTTCTGCGCCACCGGGCAGGCCGGGCTCGACCGGAACCTGTCGACCGCCGAGATCGTGCACCAGATCGTCGACGGCATGCGCGCGCTGCGCGACGGCGAGGTGCCCGGCGGGCCGGCGCGGCTCAGCAACATCGTCTTCATGGGCATGGGCGAGCCGCTCGCCAACTACAAGCGGGTCGTCGGCGCGATCCGGCGGCTGACCGACCCGGAGCCGGACGGCCTGGGCCTGTCGCAGCGCGGGATCACCGTGTCCACCGTCGGTCTCGTCCCGGCGATGCTGCGGTTCGCCGACGAGGGCTTCAAGTGCCGGCTCGCCGTCTCGCTGCACGCGCCCGACGACGAGCTGCGCGACACCCTCGTGCCGGTGAACACCCGCTGGAAGGTCCGCGAGGTCCTCGACGCGGCCTGGGAGTACGCGGAGAAGTCCGGCCGCCGGATCTCCATCGAGTACGCCCTGATCCGGGACATCAACGACCAGGCCTGGCGGGGCGACCTGCTCGGCCGGCTGCTCAAGGGCAAGCGGGTGCACGTCAACCTGATCCCGCTCAACCCGACGCCCGGCTCCAAGTGGACCGCGTCCCGTCCCGAGGACGAGAAGGCGTTCGTCGAGGCGATCGCCCGGCACGGCGTGCCGGTGACCGTCAGGGACACCCGAGGTCAGGAGATCGACGGCGCCTGTGGACAGCTGGCCGCCGCCGAACGCTGACCTTGTACCCTGAGCTCGAACACATCTGCATATTCCGACAGGGGAGCGCCACAGCGCTGAGAGTGCGGTGTCCGTCAGACCGCAGACCCTCTGAACCTTGCCCAGGTCATTCTGGGTAGGAAGTTCGGTCGTTACTCGAGCTGTTGCGCCCTGCCCGCAGCCCGGTGGACCTCGTGTCCGCCGGTCGCGGGCAGGGCCGCGTCTCTTCCTGGTCATACCCAGGAGGAAACCAGTGAGCACCACCAAGGTGAGCACCAAGAAGGCCGCCGCCGCCGCACTCGTCGCGGCGCTCGGCGTCACTGCGCTGGCCGCGTGCGGCAGCGAGAAGAAGGACGAGGCGGGCGACACCCGGGCGCCGAAGACGGTGACCCTCGTCAGTCACGACTCCTTCAACGCCTCCAAGGGCGTGCTGGCGGAGTTCACCCGGAAGACGGGTTTCACCGTCAAGGTCCTCAAGAGCGGCGACGCGGGCGAGGCCGTCAACAAGGAGATCCTCACCAAGGGCTCCCCGCAGGGCGACGTCTTCTTCGGCATCGACAACACCCTGCTCTCCCGCGGCCTCGACAACGGCCTGTTCGAGCCGTACGAGGCCAAGGGCCTGGACCGGATCCCGGCCGAGCTGCAGCTCGACGTGGACAAGCACCGGGTCACCCCGATCGACACCGGCGACATCTGCGTCAACTACGACAAGAAGTACTTCGCCGACAAGAAGCTGGCCCCGCCGCAGACCTTCGACGACCTGGCGAAGCCCGCGTACAAGAACCTGCTCGTGGTGGAGAACCCCGAGCGTTCCTCCCCGGGCCTCGGCTTCCTGCTCGGCACCGCCGCCCAGTACGGCGACGAGGGCTGGCAGGCGTACTGGAAGAAGCTGAAGGACAACGGCGTCAAGACCGTCGACAGCTGGGAGCTCGCCTACAACCAGGAGTTCTCCGGCTCCGCGGGCGGCAAGAAGGCCAAGGGCGACCGGCCGCTGGTCGTGTCGTACGCCTCCAGCCCGCCGGTCGAGGTGCTGTACTCCCAGCCGCAGCCGAAGGAGGCCCCCACCGGCGTCTCCACCGGCACCTGCTTCCGGCAGATCGAGTTCGCGGGCCTGCTGAAGGGGGCGAAGAACCCCGAGGGCGGCAAGGCACTGATCGACTTCCTGATCTCGAAGCAGTTCCAGGACGACATGCCGCTGCAGATGTTCGTCAACCCGGTGGCCAAGGACGCGACGCTGCCGGAGCTGTTCACGAAGCACGGCGAGGTGATCGCGAAGCCGCAGACCATGGCGCCGGAGAAGATCACCGAGAAGCGTGAGCAGTGGATCCAGACGTGGTCGTCGCTCGTCCTGAAGTAGTCCCCGACCGCAGGGGAAGCGCGGCGCGGCTCGGCCTGATGGTCGTGCCCGTCGCCTTCTTCGCGCTCTTCTTCGCCTGGCCCGTCGCCTCGATCGTCGAGCGCGGGCTGCGGGTCGACGGGGCGTGGCGGTTCGGCCGGTTCGGCGAGACGCTGAGCCGGCCGGAGATCCTCGACGTCCTCTGGTTCACGCTCTGGCAGGCGCTCGCCTCCACCGGGCTGACCCTGCTGATCGCGCTGCCCGGCGCGTACGTCTTCGCGCGCTTCGAGTTTCCCGGCAAAGGGCTGCTGCGCGCCGTCGTCACCGTGCCCTTCGTGATGCCGACGGTCATGGTCGGTACGGCCTTCCTGGCGCTGGTCGGGCGCGGCGGGCTGCTCGACGAGATGTGGGGCGTGCGGCTCGACACGACTGTCTGGGCGATCCTGATCGCCCATGTGTTCTTCAACTACGCCGTCGTCGTACGGACCGTCGGCGGCCTGTGGGCGCTGCTCGACCCGCGCCAGGAGGAGGCGGCCCGGGTCCTCGGGGCCTCCCGCTGGAAAGCCTGGCGGACGGTGACCCTGCCGGCGCTCGCCCCGTCCATCGCGGCGGCCGCGCTGATGGTGTTCCTGTTCACCGCGAGCTCCTTCGCCATCGTCCAGATCCTCGGCGGATCCACGTACTCCACCCTGGAGACGGAGATCTACCGGCAGACGGTCGTCCGCTTCGACCTGACGACGGCGGCCGTCCTCACGATGGTGCAGTTCGTCGCCGTCGGCGTGGTCCTGGCCGTGCACGCCCGGACCGTCCGCCGGCGCGAGACGGCGCTGAAGCTGGTCGCGCCCGGGGGGACCGCGCGCCGGCCCCGGGGCGGCGGCCAGTGGACGCTGTTCGCGGGCGTCCTGCTCTCCGTCGCCCTGTTGATCGTGCTGCCGCTCGGCGTCCTCGTCGAGCGGTCCTTCGCAACCTCCGACGGATACGGGCTCGACTACTACCGGGCCCTGCAGTCCACGGACCCCTCCGGCACCTTCCTCGTGCCGCTGCTCGACACGATCGGCAACTCCCTGCGGTACGCGGTCGTCGCCACGGCCATCGCGCTGCTGATCGGCGGGCTCGCGGCCGCCGCGCTCACCAGGAGGGCCGGGCGGCTGGTGCGCGGCTTCGACGCGCTGCTGATGCTGCCGCTCGGCGTCTCCGCGGTCACCGTCGGCTTCGGGTTCCTGATCACGCTCGACGAGCCGCCGCTGGACCTGCGGGCCTCGTGGATCCTGGTGCCGCTGGCGCAGGCGCTGGTCGGCGTGCCGTTCGTGGTGCGGACGATGCTGCCGGTGCTGCGGGCGGTCGACGCCCGGCTGCGGGAGGCGGCCGCGGTGCTCGGGGCGTCGCCGCTGCGGGCCTGGCGGGAGGTGGACCTGCCGATGGTGTGGCGGGCGCTGCTGATCGCCGCCGGGTTCGCGTTCGCCGTGTCGCTGGGCGAGTTCGGGGCGACGGTGTTCATCGCCCGGCCCGACAGCCCGACGCTGCCGGTGGCCGTCGCCCGGCTGCTCGGCCGGCCGGGCGAGCTCAACTACGGGCAGGCGATGGCCCTGTCGACGATTCTGATGGTGGTGTGCGCGGCAGCCCTGCTGCTGCTCGAACGGCTGCGCACCGAGCGGACCTCCGGGGAGTTCTGATGCTGACGCTGGACGGTGCGACCGTACGGTTCGGGGCGCGCGCCGCGCTCGACGCGGTGGACCTGCAGGTCGCCGAGCACGAGATCGTGTGCGTGCTCGGGCCGAGCGGCAGCGGAAAGTCCACGCTGCTGCGGGCCGTCGCGGGGCTGCAGGCGCTGGACGGCGGCCGGGTGCTGCTCGGCGGCGCGGACCAGCACGGCGTGCCGGTGCACCGGCGCGGCGTCGGGCTGATGTTCCAGGACCATCAGCTGTTCCCGCAGCGGGACGTGGCCGGGAACGTCGCGTTCGGCCTGCGGATGCACGGCGCGGGGCGGGCCGAACAGGCGGAACGAGTACGGGAGTTGCTGGAGCTCGTCGGGCTGCCGGGGGCCGAGCGGCGGTCCGTCGCCGAGCTGTCCGGCGGGGAGCAGCAGCGGGTCGCGCTGGCCCGGGCGCTCGCGCCGCGGCCGCGGCTGCTGATGCTCGACGAGCCGCTGGGGCAGCTCGACCGGGGGCTGCGGGAGCGGCTCGTCGTCGAACTGCGGCAGTTGTTCGGCCGGTTGGGCACGACGGTGCTGGCCGTCACGCACGACCAGGGCGAGGCGTTCGCGCTCGCCGACCGGGTCGTCGTCATGCGGGACGGGCGGATCGCGCAGACCGGGACGCCGCTGGAGCTGTGGCAGGGACCCGCGTCGGAGTTCGTCGCCCGCTTCCTCGGCTTCGACAACGTGGTGGCGGCGACGATCGCCGGCGAGGCCGCGGACACGCCCTGGGGCAAGATCCCCGTCCCGCCCGGCTCCCCCGAGGGCCCGTCCCGTCTGCTCGTCCGCCCCACCGGCGTCCGCCTCGTCCCCGCCGACGAGGGCCTGCCCTGCACGGTCGAGGCCCGCACCTTCCGCGGCCACCACGTCGCCGTCCTCCTCCGCCCCACCGACGCCGGCCCCCCGCTGGAGGCGGAGGTCGCCCTGCGGGACGCCCCGGAGCCGGGCGCGGAGGTGGGCGTGGCCTTCGCGGCCCAGGAGGTCGTCGTGCTGGGGGACACCCCCTAGGGCCTGTCCGGCGGATCATGGCCGGGGCCGCGGCGTCTGGTGCGGCGCCTCGCCGCGTTGCCGAAACGCCCCAATAGCTCCGCTATCGAGGCGCTCCGACGCCTTGCGATGCACCGCACCAGACGCCGCGACCTATCCGACCCTGATCCGCCGGACAGGCCCTAGCCCTCCGTGGCCAGTCGCGTCGGCTGGGCACCCGTGATCAGGGTCGACAGCGCCGTGTCGATGTCGTGGCCGAGGAACCAGTCGCCGGTGTGGTCGAGGCCGTAGACGCGGCCCTCGGCATCGATCGCCAGGACGGCCCGGTGGTCGCCCTCCTCGCCGAGCGGGGCGATCTCCGTGTCCAGGGCGCGGCCGAGGTCGCCGAGGGTGCGGGCCATGTGGAGCCCGGCCAGCGGGTCGAGCAGTACCGCGGCGGGCGCGATC
>NZ_DATCVQ010000200.1:0-11490 GCF_036566765.1 Streptomyces sp. | reverse complement strand
CCCGCCGTCACCGCGCCCGCCGCCACCGCGCCGCTGCTGGGGCGGCCGGCCGCCCCTCTCGCGCTCACGCTCGCGCTTCGGCGCGCCCGCGCCCGTCTCCGGGGCCGCCTCGTCGTCCAGGCGGAGCGTGAGCGAGATCCGCTTGCGGGGGATGTCGACGTCGAGGACCTTGACCTTCACCACGTCACCCGGCTTCACCACGTCCCGCGGGTCCTTGACGAACGTCTTCGACATCGCGGAGACGTGCACCAGGCCGTCCTGGTGGACGCCGACGTCCACGAACGCGCCGAACGCCGCCACGTTCGTGACCACGCCCTCGAGCACCATCCCCGGCGCGAGGTCGCCGAGCTTCTCGACGCCCTCCTTGAAGGTCGCCGTCTTGAACGCAGGGCGCGGGTCGCGGCCCGGCTTCTCCAGCTCGCGCAGGATGTCGGTGACCGTCGGCAGACCGAAGGTCTCGTCGACGAACGCGTCCGCCCGCAGCGACCGCAGCACGGACGTGTTGCCGATCAGCGAGGCGACCTCGCCGCCCGCCGTCTTCACCATCCTCCGCACCACCGGGTACGCCTCGGGGTGCACGCTCGACGCGTCCAGCGGGTCGTCGCCGCCCCGGATGCGCAGGAAGCCCGCGCACTGCTCATACGCCTTCGGACCGAGCCGCGCCACGTCCTTAAGGGCGCGGCGCGAGCGGAACGGGCCGTTGGCGTCGCGGTGCGCGACGATGTTCTCCGCCAGGCCCGCGCCGATCCCGGACACCCGCGAAAGCAGCGGCGTGGACGCCGTGTTGACGTCGACGCCGACGCCGTTCACACAGTCCTCGACCACCGCGTCCAGCGAGCGCGACAGTTTCACCTCTGACAGGTCGTGCTGGTACTGGCCGACGCCGATCGACTTCGGGTCGATCTTCACCAGCTCCGCCAGCGGGTCCTGCAGCCGCCGCGCGATGGAGACCGCGCCGCGCAACGACACGTCCAGGCCCGGGAGTTCCTGCGAGGCGAACGCGGACGCCGAGTACACCGACGCGCCCGCCTCCGAGACCATCACCTTCGTGAGCTTCAACTCCGGGTGCTTCTCGATGAGTTCACCGGCCAGCTTATCCGTCTCACGGGAGGCCGTGCCGTTGCCGATGGCCACCAGCTCGACCGCGTGCTCCTTCGCGAGCCGCGCCAGCTTCGCCAGCGACTCGTCCCACTTGTTCGCCGGAACGTGCGGGTAGATCGTGTCGGTGGCCACCACCTTGCCGGTCGCGTCGACCACGGCGACCTTCACGCCGGTGCGGAACCCGGGGTCGAGGCCCAGCGTCGCCCGGGTGCCCGCGGGGGCGGCGAGCAGCAGGTCCCGCAGGTTGGCGGCGAAGACGCGTACCGCCTCGTCCTCGGCGGCCGTGCGCAGCCGCAGCCGCAGGTCGATGCCGAGGTGCACCAGGATCCGGGTGCGCCAGGCCCAACGCACGGTGTCCTGCAGCCACTTGTCGCCCGGTCGGCCCCGCTCGGCGATGCCGAAGCGGTGCGCGACGATCGGCTCGTACGTCGACGGGCCGTCGGTGGGCTCCTCCGGCTCCAGGTCCAGGGAGAGCACGTCCTCCTTCTCACCGCGCAGCATCGCGAGGATGCGGTGCGAGGGCAGCGCGGTGAACGGCTCGGCGAAGTCGAAGTAGTCGGCGAACTTCGCGCCGGCCTCCTCCTTGCCCTCCCGGACCTTCGCCGCCAGCCGGCCCCGGCCCCACATCCGCTCGCGCAGCTCGCCGATCAGGTCGGCGTCCTCGGAGAACGTCTCGGTGAGGATCGCCCGTGCACCCTCCAGCGCGGCTGCGGCGTCCGCGACGCCCTTGTCCGCGTCCACGAACGCCGCGGCCGCCGCCAGCGGCTCCACCGACGGGTCGGCGAGCAGCCCCTCGGCCAGCGGCGCGAGCCCGGCCTCGCGGGCGATCATCGCCTTGGTGCGCCGCTTCGGCTTGAACGGCAGATAGATGTCCTCCAGGCGGGCCTTGGTGTCGGCGGCCCGGATCTGCGCCTCCAGCTCCGCCGTCAGCTTGCCCTGTTCGCGCACGGAGTCGAGGATCGCGGTGCGCCGGTCCTCCAGCTCCCGCAGGTAGCGCAGCCGTTCCTCGAGCGTGCGCAGCTGCGCGTCGTCGAGCATCTCGGTCGCTTCCTTGCGGTAGCGCGCGATGAACGGCACGGTCGACCCGCCGTCGAGCAGCTCGACGGCCGCCTTCACCTGTCGCTCGCGTACGCCGAGCTCCTCGGCGATCCTTGCTTCGATGGACGTCGTCACGGTGTCCCGACTCGCCTTCTCGTGCCTCAAGCTTGCGTGTGCATTGTGCCGGGTCGGTCGGCGGAACACCGCATGCGCCCCGCCGCTCAGCCCTTGCCGATGAGGTCGGCGGGGAACGCGCCGGCGACGGCGGCCGTCATCAGGAAGCCGCGGCCCAGCTCGGTGAGGCGCTCGACGCCCGCCGCGCCCAGGTGTTCGTACGGGGCGGAGTCCAGCCGGTCCGTCTGCGCTTCGAGCTCCTCGCGCAGCGCGACGCCGGCCTCGGTGAGCTCGCCCTCGGCGTCGAGCAGGCCGCGCCCGCGCAGCCGCTCGGCCGCCGCCTCCCAGTCGGCGCGTCGCCAGCCGCGGCTCGCCAGGACCCAGCGCGGGGACATGCCCTTGCCGGTGGCCGTGTGGCTGACGAGGGCCTCCACCGGGTCGAGCCCGGCGGACAGCAGCGCCACGAGGTGCGCGTCGCCGCGGTGCTCACGGAGCAGGGTGGTGGCGTGCCAGAGCCGTACGTGCGGGGCCTCGGGCACCGGCAGGTCGGCGTTGCCCGCGTACAGCGGGCGGGCGTGCCGGGTGCAGGCCTCGGCGGCGCGCAGCGCCAGCTCGGCGGCCTCCGCCAGCTCCGCCGAGGCGAGCGTCTCCTCGCCGAGCAGCCGGCGCAGCGTGGCGTCGACGACGCGCAGCCGGGCGTCGAGCACGTCGGCGGGGGAGGCGACGTCCCAGACGGCGGGGAAGTGCTGTGCGAGCAGCGCGTGGTTGTAGTTGTAGAACGTCGCGGCCACCGCGCCCGGGCCGACGGCCCCGAGCGGGGCACTCCGCGCGGCCAGCCGCATCGCGCTCGAGTCCGTGAACCCGAGCGTCGCGAACTCCCGGTCCAGGTCGGGCGAGAAGAACAGCGTGGCGTGCAGCGAGTTCAGGGACCCGGCGCAGCGACGTCCGGCGCGGGGCGGCAGGAGGGTGCTCATGCCCTGCACGTTACCGACTGGTCGGTATTGAACGGAACCCCGGGGCTTTCAGGCCTCCCCGCGGGACGGGCCTATCCGCCGCGATGGCAGGAAAGGTGGGGTGCTCGTCATTGCAGCCATCGGCGGCGGCGCGAACCATGGAGGCATGACGCAGCGACCCGTTCTCGTCGTCCTCTTCGACGGCGTGCAGAGCCTCGACGTCACCGGCCCCGTGGAGGTGTTCGCCGGTGCCGGCCGCGCCGTCGGGGACCCGGCTGCGTACCCGATCCGCACCGCCTCGCTCGACGGCGGACCGGTGCGCGCCCACAGCGGACTGCGGCTGTTGCCCGACGCCGCGCTCGCCGACGCGGTCGCCGACGGACCGCCGCACACCCTGCTCGTCCCCGGCGGCGAGGGCACCCGCAGGCCCGACCCGGAGCTGATCGACTGGCTGCGCGGACACGCTCCGCGCGCCGAGCGGCTGGTCTCCGTCTGCACGGGCGCGCTGCTGCTCGCCGAGGCCGGGCTGCTCGACGGCCGCCGCGTCACCACGCACTGGAGCGTCTGCGAGCACCTCGCGCGCCGCCATCCCGAGGTCGACGTCGACCCCGACCCGATCTTCGTCCGGGACGGCCGGCTCGCCACCTCCGCCGGGGTCACCGCCGGGATCGACCTCGCGCTCGCCCTGGTCGAGGAGGACCTGGGCCACGAGGCGGCGCTCACCGTCGCCCGCCACCTGGTCGTGTTCCTGCGCCGCCCGGGCAATCAGGCGCAGTTCAGCGCCCAGCTGTCCGCGCAGACCGCCCGCCGCGCCCCGCTGCGCGATCTCCAGCACTGGATCACCGAGCACCCCGGCGCAGACCTCTCCGTCGAGGCCCTCGCCGCCCGCGCCCGCCTGTCGCCCCGGCACTTCGCCCGCGCCTTCCACTCCGAGACCGGCACGACTCCCGGCCGGTACGTCGACCGGGTCCGGCTCGAACACGCCCGCAGACTCCTGGAGGAGACCGCCGACGGCGTCCAGGAGGTCGCCCGGGCGGCCGGCTACGGCACGCCCGAGGCGATGCGCCGCGCCTTCGTCAAGGCACTCGGCACCGCCCCGGCCGACTACCGCCGCCGCTTCCACGCACCCATTGGTTGACCGACCCTGTGAAAGGAACCCGCATGCAGATCGCCGTGCTCCTCTACGACCGCTTCACCACGCTCGACGCCGTCGGCCCGTACGAACTCCTCGCCCGACTGCCCGGGGCCGAGACCGTCTTCGTCGCCAAGGAGGCGGGGCCGGTGCGCAACGACCAGGGGAGCCTCGCGCTCGTGGCGGACAAGACCCTCGCCGAGGTGCCGCACCCCGACATCGTCCTGGTCCCGGGCGGGCCGGGGTCCCGGGACGCCATGGGGGACGAGGTGATTCTCGACTGGGTGCGTGCGGCCGACGCGACCAGCACCTGGACCACCTCCGTGTGCACCGGGTCGCTGGTGCTGGGCGGGGCCGGGCTGCTCAAGGGGCGGCGGGCCACCAGTCACTGGCTCGCGCTCGACGTGCTGCCGATGCTCGGGGCCGAGCCGACCGGTGAGCGCGTCGTCTTCGACGGCAAGTACGTCACGGCCGCCGGCGTCTCCTCCGGCATCGACATGGCGCTGCACCTGCTCGGCCGGATCGGCGGCGACCGGGCCGCGCAGACCGTGCAGCTGCTGACCGAGTACGACCCGCAGCCGCCGTACGACGCGGGCTCGCCCGAGAAGGCCCCGGCCGACATCGTCGCCTACTGGCGCGGCCAGGAGCTCGTCGTCGAGAACTGAGCAGAGAACTGAGTAGAGAACTGAGTGGAGAACGGAGGGGTCAGACGCCGTACGTGAACCGCGGCGGTCGGCGCTCCAGGAAGGCCGCGACGCCCTCAGCCGTGTCGCCGCTGCCGCCCGCCTCGGCCGCCCAGTGGGCGTCCCGGTCGGTGCGGCCGTCGGCGAACTCCTTCGCCGCCGCCTGCGTGAGCAGCGAGCGCGAGACGAGCACCCGGGTGAACTCGGCGACCCGCTTGTCGAGTTCACCGGCGGGCAGCACCTCGTCGACCAGACCCGTCCGCAGCGCCCGCTCCGTGTCGATCAACTCGCCCGAGAAGAGCAGGTACTTGGCGGCCGCCGGGCCCACCAGCGCGGTGAGCCGCCGGGTCGAGGAGGCCGGGTAGACGATGCCGAGCTTCGCCGGGGTCACCCCGAACCGCGCGCCCTCCTCGGCGAACCGCAGATCGCACGCGGCGGCCAGCTGGCTGCCGCCGCCCACGCAGAAGCCCCGGATCGCCGCCAGCGTGGGCTTCGGGAACGTGGCGAGCGCCGTCTCGGCCCGAACCGCGAGAGACTGCTGCTCGTCGCCGGGCTCGCGCAGCGTGGAGATGTCCGCGCCGGCGCAGAACGTGTCGCCGTGCCCGGTGAGCACCAGCGCCCGGACGGCCGGGTCGGCCGCGAGTCGCCCCAGCAGCTCGGGCAGGGCGCGCCACATCCCGGCCGTCATGGCGTTGCGCTTGGCGGGGTTGGCGATCACGACGGTGGCCACCCCGTCGGCGACGGCGTGCGTGAGCTGCGGCTCCATGGGCTCCATGGGGCGGATGCTATCCGGGGGCCCGACACACCCCGCACTCGCATCTGCGCAAGCATCCGCGTACGCATCCGCACGCGCATCCGCCCCGGGAGTGCCCGGCGATTCGCCCGAGAACCCGTCAGTAGAAGATCAGACACAGTCGAACAACTGACGCGGGCATACTCAATCGATCAGATTCTGGTCGATACATGTCGACTTCTGGTCAGTAGGCCGGTCCGTACCTGCGGGATGTCGAGACTCCCCCTCGTGGCGACAATCGAGCACGAGGGTGGGAGCCGGACTATGGAGAGCCGCGGGAGCGTCCCCGCCCGGCCACCGTCCTACGAGGGGGTCTGGCGCTTCACCGCTCCTGCGGTCGACGTCTCCGTGCCGCAGGCCCGGCACGCCGTCCGCGACCTGATCGGCCGGCAGCGCGTCCCGGCCCACGACGACACCGTGCAGGGCCTGCTCCTGATCGTCTCCGAGCTGGTCACCAACGCGGTCAAGCACGCCGCGCTGCTCTCCCCGGAGATCGCGGTCGAGGTCGCGATCGGCGCCGAGTGGATCCGGGTGTCCGTCGAGGACAACCACCCGTACCGCCCGAAGGCGCTGGAGGCCGACTACGCGCAGACCGGCGGCCGCGGGCTGCTCCTCGTGCGGGAGATCGCCCTGGAGGCCGGCGGCACCTGCGACGTCGAGCACACCGCGAGCGGCGGCAAGATCATCTGGGCGGCGCTGCCCCTCGCCCCGCAGGTGCCGGGGCAAGGGGCGGCGCCCGAGGTCACCAGCCCCCTGCCGGACCCGTCAGCTCCTTGATCGCCGGACGCGCGGCGTCCAGCACGGTCATGAACCAGGCCGAGAACGGCGCCGAGGCGTGCCGCTCGGTCAGCTCCTCGGCCGTCACGAACGCGGTGTCCTCGATCTCCTCGGGGTCAGGCCGCACCGGCCCCTGCACCAGGCCGACGAACAGGTGGTTGTACTCCTGCTCCACCAGGCCGGACGCCGGGTCCGGGTGGTTGTAGCGGACCGTGCCCGCCTCCGCCATCAGCGACGGCGAGACGCCGAGCTCCTCGTACGTCCGCCGGGCCGCCGCCGCGAACGGCGCCTCGCCCGGGTAGGGGTGACCGCAGCAGGTGTTCGACCAGACGCCGGGGGAGTGGTACTTGCCGAGCGCCCGGCGCTGCAGCAGCAGCCGGCCCGACTCGTCGAAGAGGAACACGGAGAACGCCCGGTGCAGCCGGCCCGGCGCCTGATGGGCGGAGAGCTTCTCGGCGGTGCCGATCGTCCTGCCCTCTTCGTCGACCAGTTCGAGCATGATCGACGGCTGGACTCCGTTCGGCTGGACGCCGTTCGACGAGTGGTGCGCCGCGGTGGCTGGTGTGGTCGGCATACTCATCCTTCGCTTCGGTCCTCGGCCCGGTGGGGCTCGTTCAGTCTGCCGCACAAACCCGGCTTGTCCCCACATCGGCAGCCGGACATGTCAGCTCCCGCCGTACCGGAGTACACGGAGTGCACCCACGCGTACGACGGGAGCGGACGGAGCGTCAGACCCCGAAGGACGCCGGGTAGCGGATCATGCCCAGCGGAAGCGGAACCGAATCGTCCAGCGCGAGCGCCATCAGGGCTTCGTCCGGAACCTCGAAACCTGGCCTGATCCCGTACTCCGACGCCCGGACGAAGCCGAACCGCGGGTAGTACGGCGGATGCCCCAGCACCAGCACCAGCCGCTCCCCGCGCAGCCGCGCCGCGTCGAGCACGGCCCGGACCACAGCCTCGCCGGCGCCCTGCCGCTGGAACGCGGGAGCGACGGCCACCGGGCCCAGCGCGGCGGCCGGCTCGCCGCCGACCGTGCACCGGGTGATCAGCGCATACCCCGCCACCGTGCCGTCCGGGGCCTCCGCGACGTACGAGAGACCCGGAAGCCAGGCCTCCGCGTCCTCCCGCAGGGCGTCGACGAGCCCGGCCTCCTCCGCGGTCGCGAAGGCCGCCCTATTGATCTCCCGTACGGCGCGGACGTCCGCGGGCGTCTCCTCCCGGGTGCTCCCCCTACGCCCTGGGGGCGTGGGGGGACCCCCAGCGCGGGTCGGCCGGACGCAGGACGTAGCCGGTGTAGCCGTACTCGTCGCCGTGCTCGTGGCGCATCGCGATCTCAGCGCGGGTGGCGGCCAGGGCCTCGGTCATGCCGGGCGTCGCCGGGTCGGCGGCGTCCGCCTGCTCTCCGAGCGGGCCGTAGTACTCGTCCCAGTCGCTCTCCGGCTGGGGCACGACCCCGAGGACGTGGTAGCCCGCCCCGACCGCCGCCGCGGTGTTCTCGGCGGTGGTGCGCAGCGCGTAGTGCTGCGCCCAGAAGGCGCGGGCCTCCGGGCCGGGGGTGTCGGTGGTCCACTCGCACTCGGTGAGGACGAGCGTCCCTCCCGGTGCGAGCAGCCTGCGCCAGGAGCGCAGGGCGGTGTCGAAGCCGATCGTGTAGGCCGAGCTCTCCGCCCAGATCAGGTCGAAGGAGCCGTCCGGGAGGTCGAGCGCGCCCATGTCCGCCTCGACGACGCGGATCGCATCGCCGAGCCCGCGGGCGTCGGCGGTGGCGCGCAGTTCGTCGAGGAACGGCCGGTGCAGATCGACGGCCGTGACCTCGGCGTTCGCCTCGGCCGCGAGCAGCAGCGCGCTGCGGCCCGGGCCGCAGCCCAGGTCGAGCACGCGCGGACGAGCGGGAAGGGGGCCGGCAAGCGAGAGCAGCCGGCGGGTGGTGGTGTCGGAGCCCGGGCCCTGCCGCGGAAGACCGTGGTGCAGGGCGAAGAAGGCCTCGTACAGAGCGTTGTTGTTGTCGGACAACGTGGGAAACCCTTGTGTGAGAGGGCCCCGGCCGACGTCGTCAGGTCAGCCGGAGACCCGGAAGCTGAAGGAGGACCGGGCGCTGCCGCAGGCGGCAGCCTCCATCGCGACGGTCATCAACCTCAGCTCCTCTCTCACACGTGCGGACCGGCCGAGGCTACCAGCGGGCTGCGTTCGGTCGCAGGCATTTCGGTCGCAGGGCCCCTCGGTGACGGGACCCTCGGCGACAGGGCCCCTCAGTGGCAGAGCTTCGCCTCGTGCGCGGCATGGCCCACCGGCTCCAGCTGGAAGGTGCAGTGCTCCACGTCGAAGTGGTCGCCCAGGCAGCCCTGGAGGTCGTGCAGCATCTTCTCGTGGCCCACCGCGTCCAGTGCCTCCTGGTCGACCACCACATGCGCGGAGAGCACCGGCATTCCGGAGGTGATCGTCCAGGCGTGCAGGTCGTGCACGTCCTGCACGCCGGGCAGCGCCACGATGTGGGCGCGCACCTCCGCCATGTCGACGCCCTTGGGGGCCGACTCCAGGAGCACGTCGAGGGTCTCGCGCAGCAGCTTCACCGTGCGCGGCACGATCATCAGGCCGATCGCGATCGAGGCGATCGGGTCCGCGTACTGCCAGCCGGTCGCCAGGATGATGCCGGCCGAGATCAGCACCGTGACCGAGCCGAGCGCGTCCGCGAGCACCTCCAGATAGGCGCCGCGCACGTTGAGGCTCTCCTTCTGGCCGCGCACCAGGAGCGAGAGCGAGATCATGTTGGCCACGAGGCCCACCAGGGCGAAGGCGATCGTCAGGCCGCCCCTGGTCTCGGCGGGCTCGATGAACCGCTGGATCGCCTCGTACAGCACGTAGCTGCCGACGCCGAGCAGCAGCAGGCAGTTCGCGAGGGCGGCCAGGATCTCCGCCCGGGCGTAGCCGAAGGTGCGGTTCCCGGCAGCGGGCCGGTTGGCGAAGTGGATCGCGAGCAGGGCCATGGCCAGGCCGACCGCGTCGGTCGCCATGTGGGCCGCGTCGGCGATCAGCGCCAGCGAGTCCGAGACGATGCCGCCGATGATCTCCACGACCATCACGGAGAGCGTGATGGCGAGCGCGATCCGCAGCCGCCCCCGGTACGCGGCGGCTGCCGTGCCCGTCGGCGGCGGGCCGCCGTGGCTATGCCCGTGGTCGTGTCCAGCCCCCATGACAAGGCCTCCCGGTCGTGTCGTTCCTTGTGCCCCGAGTGGCCAGTGAACTACGGGTGGGGGGTATGTGCAACACGGTACTGAACACCGTTGTCATATGCTCTGACCTGCGGTTATGTCCGCAGGTCAGAGATCGTGCACAGACGCCGGGAGATCACCGCCCGGTCAGCCCGCCGTGGCCTCCGGGTGGTGCAGCCGCCAGCCCTCCCAGGCCGACTCGACCATTTCGCGTACCCCGCGGGTGGCCGTCCACCCCAGTTCCTTGGTGATCCGGTCCACCGAGGCGACCGCCCGCGCCGAGTCGCCCGGCCGGCGTCCCTGGATCACCGGGGCGCCCGTGAACCCGGTCACCTCGGCGACCAGATCGGCCAGCTCGCGCACCGAGACGCCCCGGCCGCGCCCGATGTTCAGCGTCAGGTCCCCGCCGTCGCGCTGTCCGTCCAGCCGGCGCGCGACCGCCAGATGCGCGTCGGCGAGGTCGGCGACGTGGATGTAGTCGCGGATGCAGGTGCCGTCCGGGGTCGGGTAGTCCGCGCCGAAGATCCGCGGGGCCTCGCCCCGGGTGATCCGGTCGAAGAACATCGGGATGATGTTGAACACCCCGGTGTCCGCCAGCTCCGGCCGGGCGGCGCCCGCCACGTTGAAGTAGCGCAGACAGGCGGTCGAGAGGCCGTGCGCCCGCCCGGTCGCCCGCACGAGCCACTCGCCGGTCAGCTTGGTCTCCCCGTACGGGTTGATCGGCTCGGCCGGGGTCTCCTCGGTGATCAGCTCCACGTCCGGGACGCCGTACACGGCCGCCGAGGAGGAGAAGAGGAACCGCGGCACATCGGCCGCGACCACGGCCTCCAGGAGCACCGTCAGTCCGTGCACGTTCTCCCGGTAGTAGAGCAGCGGGCGCTCGACGGACTCGCCGACCTGCTTCTTCGCCGCGAGATGCACCACACCGGTCACCTCGTGCTCGGCGAGGGTCCGGTCGACCAGTTCCCGGTCGGAGATCGACCCCCGCACCAGGGGGATGTCCGTGGGCAGCCGCTCGGGGACGCCCGAGGTGATGTCGTCGAGCACGACGACCCGCTCGCCCGCGCTCGTCATGGCATCCGCCACATGAGCCCCGATATAGCCCGTTCCACCCGTGATCAGCCACGTCATGACAGCCACCCTAAGCGGTCGGGAGCCGCGGTTTGTGGGCCGAGGCGTCGATCGCCCATGATGATCTCCGCAGCGGCGGCGCGTGACCGGCGAGCGGGGCATCCCGTCGACGGACCGGGGGAGGCCTCCGCGCAAAACCTCGGTGAACTCGCGCTTTCGTTCATCCGATAGCCTCAGCCGACGTGCCGCCGCCCGGGTCACGGGCCGGGCCGCCGTGCCATCAGCCCTGTCAGCTCCAAGGAGTGAGTCGTCTGTCGACCGCCATCCTCACCGGCCCGCCGGTCCCCGGATCGTCGCTCGACGGCGATCTGAGGTCGCTCGGCTTCGACGTGCGGGTCGCCGCAGGACCCACGGAGACGGCGGCGCTGCTCGCCGCCGTGCCGGCCGGACGCCGCGTCGCCGTCGTCGACCCGCGGTTCGTCGGACACCTGCACGCCCTGCGGCTCGCTCTCACCGACCCCCGGTTCCCGGCGGCCGCCGCCCCCGGCGCGCTCACCGCGCAGGCCGAGGCCCGTCCCGCCCTGGAGCGGGCGCTGGCCGAGGCCCCGGCCGACCCCTG
>NZ_DATCVQ010000199.1:0-5482 GCF_036566765.1 Streptomyces sp. | reverse complement strand
AGCGCTGGGCGGCGGGGACGGCCAGGACGGCCGGGTCTGCCGGACCGGTGCCGGTGCCGGGCGGCGGCGCGGTGACGGCGGGGCCCGCGTCGCCGGCGACCGCGTTCACGATGTCCGCGGCGATGTCCGCCACCGGGAGCCCGGTCGCCTCCGCGAGGCCGTCCAGATGGTCGGTCGCGTCGGGCAGGGGCACCCGCAGCTGGGCGGAGAGGACGCCGGTGGCCAGGTCCAGCAGATGGCGGCGCGCGGAGTCGGCCCGGAGCCGCCGGTTCTCGGCGACCAGGTCGGCGTACGCGGACTGCGTCCGGGCGCCGGACGGCCCGGCGGAGCTGCTCAAGACGGCCTCCGTTCCTCCCCCAGGGCGGAGCCTCGGGGACCTCACGGTGCGGACGTCGGACCTCGCGGAAGGCGCGCCCCGACTGCGCTCCCGATTTTACGCGCGCGGAAGCCTCGCTTCCGGGTCTGAGCGCCGTGGGAACGGGTATTCGCAAGGCGGCAGCGGTCGCCGTTCCGCGGCGCCGCCGGACCGGGAGAAGGTGTCCGGGATGGACGAGGCACGGCTCTCGCAGCGCGAGCGGCGCATCCTGGCCGAGATCGAGCAGGCCCTCGGCCACGACGACCCCCTCGACCGCAGCATGCGCACCATGGGGCGGCGACGCCGGATCCCCGGCCTCGGCGTCTCCGTGGCCGGCGTCGTCCTGCTGGGCGCGGTGACGGTCACTCTGCTCGTCCTCGCCGTCGCCACCGCGGAGACCGCGCTGGTCTGGGCGTTCGCCGCGGCCTGGGTGCTGACGCTGGTCTGCCTGCTGCGCCTGGTGATGGCCTGGGCCGGCCGCTGGTCCGCGCGCCGTGCGGCGGTACGGGCGGCGCGGGACGGGGACGGTCCTTCAGCGGGCGATTGAGGCCGTCCCGAGCCTAGGATCGAACACATGGCCAAGCGCACCGACTCGCACCTGTCCCTGTGGTCCCGGGACTCCGTCCTGTCCATCGGCTCGGTGGGATCGACGCTCTCCATCGGCTCCGTCGGGTCCTTCCTCTCCGTAGGCTCCGTCGGCAGCGCCCTGTCCTGCGCGTCCGTGGGCTCCTGGGCGAGCCTCGGCTCGCTGCTTTCCGCGCAATCCTGCTGGTCGGTCCTGTCCTGGCGCTCGACGAAGGGCGTCCTGGCAGCGGGCGCGGTCGCGGGCGCGCTGCTTATGGCGACGCGCGACGTCCGCCGCCGCTAGGCCGTGTCTGACAAATCCCGCCTGGCGCGCGACGCCCGGCACGCACACTCGCTGCGTTGTCGGAGTCATCCAAGTACGTCCAGTACGAGGATGATCTCCCCCAGACTTCGTCCGGGGGTGCCCCCACCGCCTTGCGATTGCACGCACCGGACGCCGCGCGCCCCGCCCTGCGGGCGGACGGCGGTATTTGTCAGACACGGCCTAGGCCCCGCCGCCCGGGGCGCTTCCCGGGGCGATCAGGCCCGTCTCGTACGCGAGGATCACGGCCTGGACGCGGTCGCGCAGGTCCAGTTTCGACAGGATGCGGCCGATGTGCGTCTTGACCGTGGTCGGGCTGAGGACGAGGCGCTCGGCCAGCTCGGCGTTGCTGAGGCCCGTCGCGAGCAGGCGCAGCACCTCGAGTTCGCGCGGGGTCAGGCCGGACAGGTCCCGGTGCAGGGAGGCGGCCTTCGCCTCGTCGGGCTGCGCGAAACGCTCGATCAGCCG
This sequence comes from Streptomyces sp., assembly GCF_036566765.1. Classification (GTDB taxonomy): domain Bacteria; phylum Actinomycetota; class Actinomycetes; order Streptomycetales; family Streptomycetaceae; genus Streptomyces. Next base: position 3,773 of record NZ_DATCVQ010000199.1, on the reverse strand, counting down.
GCGGGTGATGGCCGGCGCGAGCAGCGCGTCGCCGGACTGCACCATGCGTACGGCGGCCACCAGGTGCTCCGGACTGACGTCCTTGAGCAGGAAGCCGCTGGCGCCGGCCGTCATCGCGGCGTACACGTAGTGGTCGAGGTCGTACGTCGTGAGGATGATGACCCGGGCGCCGTCCGGGCCGCCGTCGGCGAGGATGCGCCGGGTCGCCTCGATGCCGTCCATCTCCGGCATCCGGATGTCCATGAGGACGACGTCGGGCCGGGTCCGCCGGACCGCGGCGACCGCCTCGACCCCGTCGGCCGCCTCGGCCGTCACCTCGATGCCGTCCGCGGCGAGGATCATGCCGAAGCCCGTGCGCACCAGGGCCTGGTCGTCGGCGATGACGGCCCGCAGCGGCGCCCCGCTCACGCGGTCCTCCACGGGACCCGCGCCGCGATCCGCCAGCCCCCGGCGAGTGTCGGCCCGGACGTCAGCTCGCCCTGGTAGACCGCCAGCCGCTCCCGCAGTCCGATGAGCCCCCGGCCGTTGCCGTCCGCCGACGTGTCGTCCCGTACGCCGCCGGTGTCCGTCACCTCGATCTCCAGCCAGTGGTCCTCATGGCCGATCACGACGGCGGCCTCGGCGCCCGGCGCGTGTTTGATGGCGTTCGTCAGCGCCTCCTGGACGACCCGGTACGCCGCGAGGTCCACCCCGGGCGGCAGCGGGTCCGGCGGCAGCGACACCTCGACCCGCACCGGCGTACCCGCCGTGCGGACCCGGTCGACCAGGGCGTCGAGCCGGCCGAGCCCCGGCTGGGGTTCGAAGCCGTCCGGGCGCTCGTGGTCCGGGGCGGCCAGCAGGCCCATCACATGGCGCAGTTCGGCCATGGCGGCCCGTCCCCCCGCCTCCACCGCGAGCAGTGCCTGCTTCGACCGCTCGGGCGCCGCGTCCATCACCTTGCGCGCCGCGCCCGCCTGGATGACCATCACGCTCACATTGTGGGTCACCACGTCGTGCAGTTCGGCGGCGATCCGGGATCTCTCCTCCTCGACGGCCCGGCGCGTGGCCTCGTCCTGGGCCTCCTGCAGCCGCGCGTACCGGTCCTTGCTCGTCGCCAGCTGCCGCTGCCAGAACCGGACGAGACCGGCCAGCAGTCCGGCGATCAGCAGGACGACCGCCGGGCTCGTCCAGCCCGGAAGGATGGGCTCCGTCTCCCGGAAGGCGAAGCCCGCGAGCACGGCGGCGGCGACCAGTCCGGCCATCGCCCCCATCCGGTGGCGGCTGTGGACGACGGCGCTGAAGGCGCCGATGACGCAGGTCAGCACGTTCATCCAGGTGGCGTCGTCGACCATGACCAGCGTCGCGCCCATCACCACCGCGAACACGGTGAGCGGAAACCGGCGCCGGTACGCCAGCGGCAGCGCCGACAGCACGACGAGCGGCCAGATCTGCGGCGAGGGCTCGCCCTCCCGCAGCGGGACGACCGGCGGCGGCTCAGGAGGGGCCGGGAACGGCACGTCCCCCTTGATGCGGACGGGCCCGCTGTCGGGGTAGCGCACCGCGACGACCAGCGAGACGACGGTCAGCACGACCGCCAGCACCACGTCGAAGCGGAACGCCCGGCGCGACAGCGGTGCGGGCCTCGCCTCCGGGCGCAGTGCTTCGGGCAGGTACCGGCGCCATCCGCGCCATCCGTCCGTGTTCACCGGCTCATTGTGCGATCCGTCCGCTCAGGACCGCATCAGCCTGCGCGCGCAGTGGCCTGCCCGTGAGGAGTACGTCGCAGGGATGACCCCGCGGCCGGATCCTCCGCGGGGAGGGCCCGATGTCGGTGCCGTGGCCGACGCGCCCGCCGCCCGTCCGCTCCTACCTTCGCCGGAGCCGCCAGAGACCATCCCGAACCGAAGGACGGACACTCCCATGACCCAGGTGATCCAACTGGAGGGCGTCGCCAAGCGCTACGACAGCGCCGGTGCGCCCGCGCTCGGACCGCTCACCCTCGCCGTCGAGGAGGGCGAGGCGCTCGCCGTGACCGGCCCGTCCGGCAGCGGCAAGTCCACGCTGCTGAACCTCGTCGCCGGCCTCGACAAGCCGACCGAGGGCGCCGTGACCGTCGCCGGGCGGCGGATCGACCGGCTGAACGAGCACGAGGGGGCCCGGTTCCGCCGCGAACAGATCGGCATGGTCTTCCAGTTCTTCAACCTGCTCGACGACCTCACCGTCGCCGACAACATCCAGCTCCCCGCCCAGCTGACCGGCGTCCCGCGGCGCAAGGCGGCGTCCCGCGCCGGTGAACTCATGGATCTGCTCGGCATCGGCAAGCACGCCCGCGCCTACCCGGGCCGGCTGTCCGGCGGCGAGCGCCAGCGCGTCGCGGTGGCCCGCGCGCTGGTCAACCGGCCCGCGCTGCTGCTCGCCGACGAGCCGACCGGCGCGCTCGACACCGCCTCCGGCCACGACGTACGGGAGCTGCTGATCGACCTGCACCGCGGCGGGCAGACCGTCGTCCTCGTCACGCACGACCTGGCCCTTGCCGAGGCGTGCGCGAGCCGCGCGATCCATCTGGTCGACGGCCACCTCGCCCGCGACACCCGCGCGCAGGCCGTCCGATGAGCCGCTGGGGCACCGGCGCGCTCGGCCGGGTCGTCCGCTCCGGCGTGGGCCGACGGCGGGTGCAGACGGTGGTCGTCGCCCTGGCCACGATGATGGCCGTCGCCGCGGCCGTGGTCGCCGGCTCGCTCATGGTCGCCGCGGACGCGCCGTTCGACCACGCCTTCGCGGCGCAGCGCGGCGCGCACGTCACCGCGCAGTACGACCCGGCGAAGGCGAGCACGGCGCAGCTCGAAGCCACCGGCAGGCTGACCGGAGTCACCGCGAGCGCGGGTCCGTTCCCGACCGCGACCATCAACCCGGTGGACGTGAACGGCGGGCACATGCCGGGGGTCACCGTGGTCGGCCGGGCCGAGCCGCACGGCGACGTGGACGATCTGGACCTGAAGTCCGGCCGGTGGCCGGCGAAGAACGGCGAGATCGTGCTCTCCGCGACGTTCAGCGGCCCGTTCCTCCAGCTCGGCTCCACCCTGAAGTCCTCGGACGCCGCGGACGGGCAGACCCTGACGGTCGTCGGCTTCGCGGTGTCGGCCGGCCGGTCCGCCCAGGCCTGGGCCACCGTCGCGCAGGTCGACGCGCTGGCGTCGAAGAGCACCCCCGTCACCAGCCAGATGCTCTACCGCCTCGACTCCGCGGAGACCACGGCGCAGATCACCGACCAGCGGAAGAAGCTCGCCGCCGCCGTACCCTCCGGAGCGCTGCTCGGCAGCGAGTCCTGGCTGGACGTCAAGCGCGCCGCCGACAAGGGCGCGGCGCCGACCATCCCGTTCCTCCTCGCGTTCGGCGTGCTCGGCATCGTCATGTCCGTGATCATCGTCGGGAGTGTGATCAGCGGCGCGGTCGGCACGAGTCTGCGCAGGATCGGCGTCCTCAAGGCCATCGGCTTCACCCCGCGCGAGGTCGTACGGGCCTACGTCGCGCAGGCGCTCATCCCGGCCGGCGTCGGCATCGCGCTGGGCGTCGTCCTCGGCAACGTCCTGGCGCTGCCGCTGCTCCAGGACACCGAGTCGGTGTACGGCACCGCCTCGCTGTCCGTGGCCTGGTGGGTGGACCTCGTGGTGCCGGCCGCCGCGCTGCTCGTCGTCGGGATCGCGGCGCTCGTTCCCGCGCTGCGCGCCGGCCGGCTGCGTACGGTCGAGGCCATCGCCGTCGGCCGGGCGCCGCGCACCGGGCGCGGCCAGTGG
>NZ_DATCVQ010000198.1:0-29933 GCF_036566765.1 Streptomyces sp. | reverse complement strand
AGGTGCGGGTCAGCCGGACGCCGGGCCAGGACTCGATGGGCGCGGCCGCCTCGCCCCCGTCCGCCCCCGCCGAGCCCGACGCCGAGCTGCGCTTCGTCAGCCGGCTGCGGGACCTGCTCACCTCGACGGCGGGCGCGGTCGACATCCTCGACGCGGCCGCCCTGGTCGAGGCCCGCCACCCCGGTCTCGCCGAGATCCTGCGCACCTGCGGCGCAGGGCGCACGGACGAGGCCGTGGCCCTGGTACGCCGCCTGACCCCGCCCTAGGAGGAGGTCAGTCCATCAGCGCGAGCACCGGGGCGATCACGGCCATCGTGTACTGGAGCGCCACCGCGTACTTGCGCGCACTGTAGGCGAGGGCCGCGCGCGGCGCCGCGGCGGCGGCCAGGCCGATCACGCCGCCGATGCCGACCGCCCAGAGACCCGCCGCGGACGCGGAGCCGGCCACGCCGTCGCCGCCGATGGAGTCGTTCAGAATCGCGACGACGGTGAGGACGAAGGAAACGAGGAGCGCCAGGAGGCCGACGAGCGCGAGGACGCGCAGCGCACGACTGGAGGGCGAGGTGGGCTCGGGGCCGTCGTGGTCGTGGGCGGGCGTCGCGTTCTGGTCGTTCGTCGTCATGCCCCGATCACATCACTCGGGGCGGACAGCGGGATGGGCCCGGGTACTCAACCCGGGCCCATCCCGTACTCAGCTACCCAGCGGTCCAGCCCGAAGGCCGGACCCGGCCGTCAGACGGCCGGGTTCAGGACCAGCTTCGCCTGGTGGTTCGCGGGGTTCGGGTCGAACGGGAAGGCGGTGCCGTACGGCGGCTTCAGCGTGATCGCGCCCTTCGCGCCGGTGATCACGGTGTCGATCCGCAGCTCGAACGGGAACGTCACGGTCTGCTTCTCGGCCACCCAGATCGGGAGCTGGCACAGGTAGCGCGGCGCGCCGGTGCGCACCTCGTTCTCCCACCAGCCGCCGTCCGCGGTGCGCGGCTCGCAGGCGTCCGGCACGGTCGTGGCGGTGGCGCCCCGCGGGATCGTCACGTCGACCGAGCCGACCGGGTCGCCGGAGCCGAGGTTGGCGACCCAGGCCGGGCCGCGGTTGCGGAAGGTCACCGGGGCCTGCACGGTGGCACCGGCCTCGGCGGTGAGCCGGGCGCCGCGGATCGCGAAGTCCGCGGTGTTCGTGACGCCGATCGAGGCGACGGTGCCGTTGTTCCCCTGGTCCAGCTCCTCGGCGCCGCCGCCGGCGCGGGCGCCGATGTCGATCCGCTCGGCGAGCGCGTACGAGGCGACCTTCGCCTGCAGCGCCGACGGCAGGGCGAACGAGCCGCCCGGCTCGACGACGTCGGCGAACGCGCAGTCCACCTTGGTGAGCGCCTTGATCGCGCCCTCGCCCAGCGGCGTGCTGGTGCACTGCGGGGCGACGGCGCCGATGTCGAGGCCGCGGGTGACGTACATGGTGACGTCGACGCCGTTCGCCGGCTCGTTGCCGTTGTTCACGACGGAGACCGGCACCGGCACGGTGCTGCCCGGCGCGACGCCGGTCACCGGCGCGACCTGGGTCATCACGAGGTCGGGGCCGGAGGCGACCCGGACCGTGGTCTGGCTCTCGTACGCGGTGAGGGCGCCGCCGGCGCTGGTCTCGGCCTGCCCCGTGTACGTGATCTGGCCGCCGGCGCCGGTCTCGGCGCCGGCCGCCGCGCGGACCTTCAGCTCCACCGGGGTCTCGCCGTTCAGCGGCACCTCGGGGAACGAGCAGACGGCGGTGGTCCCGGCCGGGGCGCAGTTCTCCGGCCAGGTGACCTCAGCGACGCCGGTCAGCCCGGAGACGTCGACGGTGAGCTTGCCGTCGGTCACGCGGTAGTTGGCGTTGTCGTGGTACAGGCCGAGGGCGACGGTGCTGACCGGGGCCTGGCCGCCGTCGACGGCCTTGGGCAGTACGAGCTCCCAGGGCGACACGATCCACAGCTGGTCGCTGTCCGCGGCGGCGGGCACGGCGGCCATGCCGACCGTGACCAGACCGGCCGCGGTGACGCACGCGGCGAGCCGTGCGACGCGGCCGGCGGAGGGCTTTCTCATGATCTCTTGTGTTCCTCTACTACTCCGGGGGGAAGGGCGGTGCGAACAAGAGACCGATGAGGGCGGGCGGGGGTTGTACGCCGCCGGGGATCAGCCGCCGGGGATCAGCGCACCCGGGCCGCGTACGCGGGACGCGGGTCGCGCACGCCGGCCTCGGGAGGCCCGTACTCGCCGAGCAGCGCGACGCCGACGGCCGCGCCGCCGTACGCGCGTATCGCACGCAGGGCGAGGCCGAGACGGCGGGAACGGGGGATGGTGCCGGTCGCGGGGGTGAAGGTCGCTGCGGTCATGTTTCCATGATGGATTTCGGACATATCGAGCACATCGCCCTGGGGTCGGAGCCGTGGTCCGTCGCACGTACGACCTGGGAGGGGTGCGGTCCCCTACGGGTCGTACGCCTGAAAACCCGTTCGCCGCCACCCCCACCCCCCGGCTACACTCGTCCGCTTCCCCGCCTCCCTCCGTGGAGCGCCGCCGTCCGGTCGGAAACCGGCGGCCACCTCGACGTGTCCGCGTACCCGACCCGGAGGCTTCACCGTGTCCGCACCCGACCCGCTCGCGCGCGAGCGCGCCCACCTGTCCTCGTCCCGCGCCGCGCTGCGCGCGATGCGCGAGGACGTGGAGGCGCTCGACATCAAGGACGTCACCGCGAACTGGGTCAACTCCGTCGTCCTGGGACGGCAGATCGAGGAGCGGATCAAGGCGCTGGCCGACCTGTCCCACACCCCCCTGTTCTTCGGCCGCCTCGACTACCTGCACACCACGCAGGAGGGGCAGAGTTTCTACATCGGCCGCCGGCACGTCCACGACGCCGCCGGCGATCCGATGGTGATCGACTGGCGCGCGCCGGTCTCGCAGCCGTTCTACCGGGCGTCGAAGAAGGACCCGCAGGACGTGGGGCTGCGGCGGCGCTTCGGCTACACGGGCGGCGAACTCACCGCGTACGAGGACGAGCACCTCTCCGACCCGGCCGAGGCAGAGACGACGTCGAAGCTGCTCCAGGCGGAGATCGAGCGGCCGCGCGTCGGCCCGATGCGGGACATCGTCGCGACGATCCAGCCCGAGCAGGACGAGATCGTGCGGTCCGACCTGTCCGGCACGGTGTGCGTGCAGGGCGGGCCGGGCACCGGGAAGACGGCGGTGGGCCTGCACCGCGTCGCGTACCTGCTGTACGCGCACCGGGAGCGGCTGGCGCGGACCGGGACGCTGGTGATCGGCCCGAACCGGTCCTTCCTCCACTACATCGAGCAAGTGCTGCCCGCGCTCGGCGAGTTGGAGGTCCAGCAGGCGACGGTGGACGACCTGGTCGGGCATGTCGAGGTGCGCGGCGAGGACGCGGCGGCGACGGCCGTGGTGAAGGGCGACGCGCGGATGGCGCAGGTGCTGCGCCGCGCGGTCCGCGCGCACGTCACGCTGCCCACGGAGCCGCTGATGGTGGTGCGCGGCTCACGGCGGTGGCGGGTCCCGGCGTACGAACTGGAGGAGATCGTCCGGGAGTTGCTGGACCGGGACATCCGGTACGGGGCGGCCCGCGACGCCCTCCCACAGCGCATCGCGCACGCCGTGCTGGTGCGGATGGAGCAGGCGGGCGAGGCTCCGGACGACCGGGTGCAGGACTCGGTGGCGCGCAACGCGGCGGTGAAGGCGGTCGTCAAGGAGGTCTGGCCGCTGGTCGATCCGGCGAAGCTGGTGCTGCGGCTGCTCGGCGACGCGGAGTTCCTGGCGGAGCACGCGGCGGGGCTCCTGACGGAGGACGAGCAGAAGCTGCTGCTGTGGACGAAGCCGTACCGGAGCGTGAAGTCGGCGAAGTGGTCGGCGGCGGACGCGGTGCTGATCGACGAGGCGAAGGACCTGGTGGAGCGCACGCACTCGCTCGGCCACGTGGTCCTCGACGAGGCGCAGGACCTGTCGCCGATGCAGTACCGGGCGGTGGGGCGACGCTGCACGACGGGCTCGGCGACGGTGCTCGGCGACCTGGCGCAGGGCACGACGCCGTGGGCGACGGAGAGCTGGGCGCAGGCGCTGGGGCACCTGGGGAAGTCGGACGCGGTGGTGGAGGAGCTGACGGCGGGCTTCCGCGTGCCGCGCGAGGTGATCGCGTACGCGTCGAGGCTGCTCCCGCACATGTCGCCGGGCCTGGCGGCGGTGAGCTCGGTCCGCGAGAACCCGGGCTCCCTCACGATCCGCAGTTCCTCTTCCCCGGACGAGGACGTGGTGGCGGCGTGCGTGGAGTCGCTGGAGCGCGAGGGCTCGATCGGCCTGATCGCGGCGGACGCGCGGATCGCCCCGCTGGCGGAGGCACTGGAGGCGGCGGGCCTGCCGTACCTCTCCCCCGGCGAGGAGACGACGACGGAATCCCGCCTGACCCTGGTCCCGGCGTCCCTGGCCAAGGGCCTGGAGTACGACTACGTGGTCCTGGACGAGCCGGCGGCGGTGGTGGACGGCGAGCCGGACGAGCGCACGGGCCTGCGACGGCTGTATGTGGCGCTGACGCGTGCGGTATCGGGCCTGACGGTGATTCATTCGGCCCCGCTGCCGGAGCAGTTGGACGGTCCTGGACTCTAGGAGCGAAGGAAGTTCCGCACGCCCTGGGAGACCGAGTCGTCGCCGAGGAAGTCGTTGTGCTCGATGCAGCCGGCGGCGTTGTTGGCGGCGCCGGTCAGGGGCACGCTGCTGTCGGGGTTGATGACCTCGTCGCAGTTCGACCACCAGGTGGCGTACCGGACGGCCCCGGGCGTCTCGTCGCCCTCGGCGAGCTTCTTCTGGACGTAGGAGTCAGGGGACATGTCCCGGCAGGCCTGGTCCCACAGGGCGCAGGCCCAGGCGGTGGTGGTGCCGTGGTTGGGACCGGCCAGCGAGACCCAGTGGGCGACGGACGACTGACCGGCGCCGTCGAACTTCACGTACCAGCGCGTGACCAGGCTGCCGAAGGAATGCGCGACGAGGTCGACCCGGCTCGCCCCGGTCCGCCGCTTGACGTCCTCGACGTACGCGGCGAGCCGGCCGGAGAGGACCTCGTTGACGGACCGGTGGGTGTCGTACCCGAAGGAGAACAGCTCGGCGTCGCTGTACCCGTCGGCCAAGAGGTCCGCGCGGAGGGCGCCCCACACGCCGGGGTCGGCGTTGTAGCCGTGCACGAAGACGACGGGGGTACGGGCGGGCGCGGCCTGGGCGGCCGGGGCGGGGAGAAGCAGGGCCACGAGGACGGCAAGCAGCGGAGCGATCCGAACGACGCCACTGAACCTCAACACGCTTCCCCCTGACAGGTGTTACGCACGAGTAGTCAGAGGCATGATGGGGCTGGGGGCGAGGAAAGACCACCCCCGTGCACGGATGCACACACAGGCCTCTTACGCGTACTCGGCGAGGGCCTGGGCGAAGGTGCGGCGGGCGATGGAGGCGAGAACGGGGTTCACCGGGTTCACCACGCGGTAGTAGTGATCGGTCACCACACCCCAGCACAGCGCCCACCCCCGCCCGCGGTCCCAGGTCGCGTCGTCGACCTCGGCGGCCTCCCGGAACAGGGGCCGCGTCTCGGGCGTGAGCAGGGTCCAGGCGGCCATCATGTCGCAGGCCGGATCGCCCGTACCGATCCCACCGAAGTCGATGACGGCACTGAGCCGCCCCGCGCGGGTGAGCAGGTTTCCGGGCAGCAGGTCACCGTGTACCCAGACGGGTGGGCGTTCCCACTGCGGAAGTCGCAGCACGGACTCCCAGGCGGAGGTGGCGAGTTCGCCGTCGAGCGACCCCTCGGCGGCAAGGGCGTGGACGGCGCCCGCCATGTGCTCCCCGCCCCACTCGGTGACGTGCCCGCCCCGGAAGGACTTCGGCCCGCCGCTCGCGTCGACGCGCCGCAGGGCGGCGCCGAACCGCCCCAACTCCACGGCGGCGTGCCCGAGATCGGCGATCGGCTCATCAAAGGCATTGCCCCCGTCGAGCCACCGGTAGACCGACCAAGGCAGGTCGAAGCCCTCCCCGGGAGTCCCCTTCCCCACCGGAACCGGCACGGGCATCGGCAGATGCGGCGCGATATGCGGCAGCCAGCGCTGCTCCTTGCCGATGGAGCGGGCGGTGTCGGCGGTCTTGGGCAGCCGGACCGCGAGGCTGTCGCCGAGCCGGTACATGTCGTTGTCCGTACCCGCCGACCGCACGGGCGTGACGGAAAGCTCCGCCCACTGCGGGAACTGGGCGGCGATCAGACGGCGTACGAGGGCCTCGTCGGGGGATGACTGCATGGCGGGGAGGATAGCGAGCCCGGCGATCACGCCGCCACGGAATTCGGCGAGGCGGCACCGCCGTCCGGCACAGCGCGGCGGCCACCGCCCCGGTTACGCGTCCACCGCCTCCCGCCAAGTCCGTACCGCCTCCGTCGAGACCGGGGCCGTCCAGCCTCGGGGGCGGGCTGCGCCGCCGATGTGGAAGGCCGTCAGGGTGGCGGTGCGGAGGGTGGGGAGGTGGTCCAGGCGGAGGCCGCCGCCTACCAGGATCTGGGGCTCGTAGCCGGGTTCGCCGGTGTGGGACGCCTCCGCGACGAGGGTACGCAGGCCGTCGTCGACGCCCGTCGGTGCGCCTGCCGTCAGGTACGTGTCGAGGCCCGGCAAGTCGGCGAGGAGTTTGCGCGCGCCGTCTCGGTCCGCCGCTCGGTCGATCGCCCTGTGGAAGGTCCAGCGGCAGCCGTCGATCACGGTCAGCAGGCGTTCCACCGTCACCAGGTCCGGCTGGCCGTCCTCCGTCAGGAAGCCGAGGACGAACTCCTCCGCGCCCGCTTCCCGCAGCTCCTCCGCCCGGCCCACCAGCGCGTCGATCTCCCGGGGGCCCCCGGCCGCGAAGCCGTCCCTCAGCCTGAGCATCACGCGCAGCGGGATGTCCACCGCCGCGCGGACGGCCGCGAAGCGCTCCTTGGAGGGGGTCAGCCCGTCCGCCGCCATGTCCGTGACCAGTTCGAGGCGGTCCGCCCCACCGGCCTGGGCCGCGACCGCGTCCTCCTCGTCGAGGGCGATCACCTCCAGCACTGCACGGTCGCTCACGAGCCCGTTCCTCCCAGAATGCGGCTACAGGTCTAGTCCAATGTCCGCGACCAGACTAGCCGTGCGCGTGCCCTCCCGCATCGTGCCCGGCCTCACCCGTTCCGGCGGAGCCGCTTCCCGCCCGCACCGTGAACGCCGCCGTCCGCACCTTCCCTTCGTGCTGGAAGTCCAGGAAGAGCCGGTACGCCCCCGCGCTCGGCGCGGTCGCCGTGAACGAGACGTCCGGGCCGGGCCCGCCCTCGTTCGGGTGGACGTGCAGATACGCGAGGTCGCCCTCGCGGAGCGCGACGAGGTGCCCGTACGCCCCGAGGTACGGCTCCAGGTCCGTCACCGGCTTCCCGCCCTTGGTGACGGTGAGCCTCAACTCGCCGGGCTTCCCCGGGTCCAGCGTGCCGCCGAGCCGCACCTGGTAGCCGTCCACCGTGGCCGTCGGAGCGGCGGCCGGCAGCGGCTGCGGCGCGTACGCGCCCGGCACCGAGACGTCCGCCCCGAGCGTGACCGCCTTCGCCCCCTTCGCCGCCGGCGTGAAGTCCGCGAAGGCCTTGTACGCGCCGGCCGCCGGCAGGTCCGCCGGCGTCGACCACGTCCCGTCCGCCGCCCGCACCGGGTGCAGGTGACGGAAGACGGTCAGATCGCGGGAGGCGACGATGAAGTGCAGCTCCTTGCCGTGCTCCGTCTTGTACGCGGTGACCTTCTTGCCGCTCGCATCCTTGATCGAGAACGTGAGCACCCCGCCCCCCGCCGCCGGCCTCGGCGTCTCCAGGGCCAACGTGTAGCCGTTCTCCGAGACCTGCAGCCCGCCCGCGGCGGGTGCGGCGGCCCCTTCCTCCGCGGCGCCCGCTTTCCCGTGCCCCGCATGCCCGGTCGCCTGCGCGTGCTCCGCCTTCCTCGGCTCGCCCACGGGGCCGACGCCCTTGCCCACCCCGTACGCGGTCCCGAACGTCGCGGCGAGCGCGGCGGCGAAGGCGGTGATCTTCACTCCGGTATTCATGGCAGCTCTCCCGTTCCGGTGGCCTCGCATGGCCTCCCATGGCATTCAATGCACCTCACCATACCCCTAGGGGGTATCAAGTCAAGTCACGGAAGGGGTTGCGGGCGGTACGGGAGGGGGGTATACATAGATCCGAAGTCGATACCCCCCTAGGGTATTGGCGATCGAAATTCACCGACCGGTATCCACAGCCGATCCATACAAGGAGAGACACCATGCCGTCGTCCTGCTGCACCCCCGACGGAAGCTGCTCCACGAACGCCGCCACGGTCGCGACCGCCGTCGCCGAGAGCACCGTCACCACGTACCGCGTCTCCGGCATGAGCTGCGGTCACTGCCGGACCGCGATCACGAACGCGGTCGGCGCGCTCGACGGCGTGATCTCCGTCGAGGTCGACATCGCCGGCGGCCTGGCCACCGTCACCACCGGCGGCGAGCCCGACGACGCGAAGATCGCCGACGCGATCGACGACGCGGGCTACGAGGTCACCGGCCGCGCCTGACGCGGGCACCGCACCACCGCCTGCACCACCCGCACCACCCGCACCACCCAGGCCGCCGGGGCCCGTTCCTTCCCCGACTGGGCCCCGGCCCCTTCCCTCTCGTCACCACGAGGAGCAGATCTCATGACCACCACCACTCCCGGCGCCGCCGCCCAGGTCGAGCTCGCCATCGGCGGCATGACCTGCGCCTCGTGCGCGGCCCGCATCGAGAAGAAGCTGAACCGCATGGACGGGGTCGAGGCCACCGTCAACTACGCGACCGAGAAGGCGAAGGTCACCTTCGACGCCGAGGTCTCCGTCGCCGACCTGATCGCGACCGTCGAGGCCACCGGGTACACCGCCCAGGAACCCACTCCCCCCAAGGCGGAGTCCGCCCCAGACGCCGACGCCGACGCCGACGCCGACGCCGACGAGGAGCTCCGTCCCCTCAAGCAGCGGCTGATCACCGCCGTCACGCTCGCCGTCCCCGTCATCGCGATGGCGATGGTCCCGGCGCTGCAGATCGAGTACTGGCAGTGGCTGAGCCTCACCCTGGCCGCGCCCGTCGTCGTCTACGCCGCCTGGCCGTTCCACAGGGCCGCCTGGACCAACGCCAAGCACGGCGCGGCCACCATGGACACGCTGATCTCGGTCGGCACGATCGCCGCGTTCCTGTGGTCGCTGTGGGCGCTGTTCTTCGGTACGGCCGGGACGCCCGGCATGACGCACCCCTTCGAGTTCACCATCGCCCGCACCGACGGCGCGGGGAACATCTATCTGGAGGCCGCGGCCGGCGTCACCGCGTTCATCCTGGCCGGCCGGTACTTCGAGGCCCGCTCCAAGCGCAAGGCGGGCGCGGCGCTCAAGGCGCTGATGCAGCTGGGCGCGAAGGAGGTGACCGTACTCAAGGACAGCCGCGAGGTCACCGTCCCCACCGCCGAACTCCAGGTCGGGGACCGCTTCCTGGTCCGTCCCGGCGAGAAGATCGCCACCGACGGCACCGTCGTCGAGGGCTCCTCCGCCGTCGACGCCTCCATGCTCACCGGTGAGTCCGTACCGGTCGAGGTCTCCGTCGGCGACTCCGTCACCGGCGCGACCCTGAACGCCGGCGGCCGCCTGGTCGTCGAGGCTGCCCGCGTCGGCGCCGACACCCAACTCGCCAGGATGGCCAAACTCGTCGAGGACGCTCAGAACGGCAAGGCCGCCGCCCAGCGCCTCGCCGACAAGATCTCCGCGGTCTTCGTACCGATCGTCATCGCGCTCGCGCTCGGCACCCTCGGCTTCTGGCTCGGCACCGGACAGGGTCTGACCGCCGCGTTCACCGCCGCCGTCGCCGTCCTGATCATCGCCTGCCCCTGCGCCCTGGGTCTGGCCACCCCGACCGCACTCATGGTCGGCACCGGCCGCGGCGCGCAGCTCGGCATCCTGATCAAGGGGCCGGAAGTTCTGGAGACCACCCGCAAGGTCGACACCATCGTCCTGGACAAGACCGGCACCGTCACCACCGGTCGGATGACCCTCATCAAGACCCACACCGCCGACGGCGTGGAAGAGACCGACGTACTGCGCCTCGCCGGCGCCCTGGAGCACTCCTCCGAGCACCCCATCGCCCAGGCCGTCGCCACCGGCGCCGCCGCGAAGGTCGGCACGCTCCCCACCCCCGAGGACTTCGCCAACGTCCCCGGACTCGGCGTCCAGGGCGTCGTCGACAGCCACGCCGTCCTCGTCGGCCGGGAGAAGCTCCTGGAGGAGTGGGCCATGGAGCTGCCCGCGAGCCTCAAGTCCGCCAAGGACGAGGCCGAGAAGGCCGGCAGGACCGCTATCGCGGTCGCCTGGGACGGGGAGGCCCGGGCGGTCCTGGAGGTCGCCGACGCCGTCAAGGAGACCAGCCCCGAGGCCGTCCGCCGGCTGCGCGCCCTCGGTCTGACCCCGATCCTGCTGACCGGCGACAACAAGGCCGTCGCGGAGGCCGTCGCCGCCGAGGTCGGCATCGACGAGGTCATCGCCGAGGTCATGCCGCAGGACAAGGTCGACGTGGTCAAGCGCCTTCAGGGTGAGGGGCGTTCGGTCGCCATGGTCGGCGACGGCGTCAACGACGCCGCCGCGCTCGCCCAGGCCGACCTCGGCCTGGCCATGGGCACCGGCACCGACGCCGCCATCGAGGCCGGCGACCTGACCCTCGTACGAGGCGACCTGCGGGCGGCGGCGGACGCGATCCGGCTCTCCCGCAAGACCCTCGGCACCATCCGCTCGAACCTGTTCTGGGCCTTCGCCTACAACGTCGCCGCCCTGCCGCTCGCCGCGGCCGGACTGCTCAACCCGATGATCGCGGGGGCCGCGATGGCCTTCTCCTCGGTCTTCGTCGTCGGCAACAGCCTCCGGCTGCGCGGCTTCCAGGCCGCCGACAAGTAAGCCCCATCCGACAGGAGGCCGCCGTGGCCGGGTACACGCACCACAAGGAAGACATCATCAGGCGCCTGCGGCGCATCGAGGGGCAGGTCCGGGGGGTGCAGCGGATGGTGGACGAGGACGCGTACTGCATCGACGTGCTGACCCAGGTCTCCGCCGTCAACGCGGCCCTCCAGTCCTGCGCCCTCGCCCTCCTCGACGAACACCTCAGCTCCTGCTTCACCGAGGCGGTCGCCCAGGGCGGCGACGAGGCGAAGGAGAAGGTGAGCGAGGCGTCGAAGGCCATCGCCCGGCTGATCCGGACGTGACTCCGGCAGACCGTCGAACCCGGGGCCGGTTCCCCGCAGCCCGCGAAAGCGGGCGGCGCGCGGAACCGGCCCCGTGGCATGCCGGGGGAAGGGACCTTGGCCGAACGCACCGTCAGGAGCAGCTCTCAGCCGGGGGACAGACTCGCGACGTCCGTCAGCGCGACGTCCGTCAGCGCGACGTCCACCGACCGGCCCTCCACGCTCAGCCAGGACCGCGCCCGCCGCGCCCGGCCCACGCCCGCCGCATCGCACCGCCGTCGGCACTGTCGCCGGCGCACCGCCGTCGGCACTGTCGCGGGCGCACCGCCGTCGGCACTGTCGCCGGCAGGTGTCGACCGGGGGTGTACACCCGTGGCCCGATGAGCCGGAACGGTCACCCGCCTACGATCGGGGCCATGCCTGCATCTTCGCCTCCCCACCCCCTGATCAAGCGCCTGTCGCCGGGCGCGTGGGCGGCGTTGGCCTGGTGCGGCGGCCTGGTCGTCACGCTGCTGACGCGGCTGCGGCTGCCCGGCGAGAGCGAGCCGGAGCACGTGCCCGGCAGCCAGTTGTACCGGTGGGACGGCCCCGCGTTCCTCCTCTTCGGCACCGTGCTGACGCTGGCCGGCTGCGCCCTGCTCCGCCGCCGTCCGCTGGCGGCCCTCGGGCTGATGCTCTTCGCGACGGTGTGCGCGACGACGTCGCTGAGCGTCATGGGGATCCCGATGGCGCAGTACGTCGCGGTCGACGTCGCCCTGTACGCGATCGCCGCCGCGCACGCTCGCCGCACCGCCCTCGTCGCCCTCGCCCTGGCGCTCGGCCTCCTCGTCGGCTATCTGGCCTTCCGCTGGCTGATGCACTGGCCGGTCGGGGTGTCGGCGGAGCTGGCGGTGGCCCTGGTCGCGGTGGTCGCCTGGCTCCTCGGCCGCTCGTCGCACCAGGCTCGGGAGCACGCGGAACGGGCCCGCGCGCAGGCCGAGCGGCAGGCGGTCACCGCCGAACGCCTGCGGATCGCCCGGGAGATGCACGACGTGGTCGCCCACACCATCGGCATCGTCGCCCTTCAGGCTGGCGCGGCCGCCCGCATCGTCGACACCCGCCCGGACCGCGCCCGCGAGGCGATGCTGGCCGTGGAGACCGCGGGCCGCGAGGCCCTGTCGGGCCTGCGCCGGATGCTGGGGGCGCTGCGGGAGAGCGATGCGGGGGAAGGGCGGGTGCGGGAGGAGTCGGGGGCCGACGCCGACGGCCCGTCCGGACGCCCCGCGGAGCCCGGCTCCGGACCGGCCGGTGGAGCGGCCGCCCGAGCTGCCGGTGGAGCGGCCTCCGGGCCCGGCGCCGGAGCCGCGTCCGGCCCTGCCGCCGGAACCTCGTCGGAACCCGCCTCCGCACCCGCTCTCGCCCCCCACCACCCCGACTTGGCCCCCGCCCCCGGCCTCGCCGACCTTGATCGGCTGGCCGCCGCGACCACGGCGGCCGGGGTGCGGGTCGACGTGCGGTGGCAGGGAGAGCGGCGGTCGTTGCCGGCCGACCTCGATCTGTCCGCGTTCCGTATCGTGCAGGAGTCGGTCACCAATGTGGTCCGGCACTCCGGGGCCGCGGCCTGCGAGGTGCTGGTCGACTTCGGGGACGGAGACGTACGCGTCACCGTCACCGACCGCGGTGCCGCCGCCCCCGGCGCCCACTCCCCCGGCTTCGGGATCGCCGGCATGCGCGAGCGTGTGGCGCTGCTACGCGGGGAGTTCGAGGCCGGACCCCGCCCCGAGGGCGGGTTCCGGGTGTCCGCCCGTCTGCCCGTGCCCCAGGAGGCCCTGTGACCACCCGCGTCCTGCTCGTCGACGACCAGCCCCTGATCCGTACCGCGCTGCGCCTGGTCATCGAGGAGCTGCCGGACCTGGAGGTCGTCGGCGAGGCCGGGTCCGGCGAGGAGGCGGTGCGGCTGGCCGCCGAGACCCGACCCGACGTGGCCGTGATGGACATCCGCATGCCCGGCATGGACGGCATCGAGGCGACCCGCCGGATCACCGCGGCCGACGAAGCCGCCCGCGTCCTCGTCCTGACGACCTTCGACGAGGACGAGTACGTCTACGGGGCGCTGCGCGCCGGCGCGTCCGGCTTCCTCGTCAAGGACATGGGGATGGACGAGATCCTCGGCGCGGTCCGGGTGGTCGCCGCCGGCGACGGGCTGATCGCGCCCGGCGTCACCCGCCGCCTCATCAAGGAGTTCGCGGACCGCCCCGCGAACCCCGCACCCGCCCGCCCGCTGACGGCCATCACGGAGCGGGAGCGCGAGGTGCTGGCCCTCGTCGGCAGCGGTCTGAACAACACCGAGATCGCCTCGCGTCTGGTGATCAGCGTCGCCACCGCGAAGACGTACGTGACCCGGCTGCTGGCGAAGCTCGACGCCCGCGACCGGGTCCACTTGGTGATCATCGCGTACGAGGCGGGCCTGGTCGGCCGCGCCTGACGCCTGTTCAGAGTCTGGTCAGACAGTGATCATGTTCGCCGGCTCGTGGAACGTCGCCTCGATCGGGGGCGTACCGCTCTCCTGGAAGATCGGCATCGCCTTCTCCACGAACGCCCGGTAGTCGTCCACGGTCTCGAAGACGTCGACGATGAGCCAGCCGCCGTCGGACGGGGCCCCGACGTGCGACACGAAGCCCTTGGGCGGGAACCAGGGCGCGCTGGTGATCTGCCGGTGGTTCGCCTGGTACTGCTCCTTGGTGCCGCCGGGGATGTTGACGACGACGAGTACTGCCATGGTCGTGCCCGCTCTCTGTCGTGGGGGGAACCCTTCCAGTCGAGCAGCACGAACCCGGCTCCGCACGGCGGCGACAGCCGAAAGGGGCCGCACCGAAGTGCGGCCCCTGGACCCGGCACGTACGGGGGACACACACCCCCGTCCCTCACACGCCGGCCTTCTCGCCCTGCGAGCCCTGCGAGCCCTGAGCGGCGGCGGCACCGGCGGCGGCGCCGGCCGCAGCCTTGTCGCTCCTCATCACCGCCAGCGTCACGACTCCCCCGATCGCGGCGATCACCGCCGCCCCCACGAACGCCGCCGAGAACCCGTCCGTGAGCGCCGGCAGGTCGCCCAGCCGGTCCGCGCCCTGCGACATGGCGAGGGCGGTCAGCGCGGCCAGACCGAGCGCGGAGCCCACGTTGTACGTGGTGTTGACGATGCCGGAGGCGAGACCGGCCTGCTCCTGCGGGGCACCGGACATCGCGGCGATCATCGCCGGGATGTAGGCCAGGGACATGCCGAGCGCGGCGACCAGCGAGGCGGGCAGCACGTCGACCAGGAAGGACCCGGTCGGCTCGACGGCGGAGAGCCAGACCAGACCGGCCGCGAGGAGCAGCAGACCGCCGCCGATCAGCGGCTTCGCGCCGACCTTCGCCATCAGCCTCGCGGTGATGGCCGTCATGAAGATCATCAGCAGCACGGTCATCGGGAGCAGCGCGGCGCCGGAGGCGAAGGCCCCGTAGCCGAGGACCTGCTGGAGGTAGAGGTTGAGGAAGTACCACATCGGGATCCAGGCCGCGCCGAGCAGCGCCATGGACAGGTTGGCCGATCCGAGGCGCGGGACCCGCCACACGCTGAGCGGCATCAGCGGCTCACGGACGGACTTCTGGATCACGAAGAACAGGATCAGCAGCGCGGCGGCGCCGATCAGCTCAAGCACCGTGGCGGTGGCGCCCCAACCGACCTCGGGGGCCCGGACCACGGCGAACACGGCGAGCGCGAGACCGGCGGTGACGGCGGCCGCGCCGAGGACGTCGACGGCGCCGCGACGGGGAGCGACCTCTGGAAGCAGCTTGGTGGCGGCGAGGGTCGCCAGGCCGATCGGCACGTAGACGACGAAGACCCACGGCCAGCTCATCCACTGGGTGAACACGCCGCCGAGGAAGACGCCCGCGGTGCCGCCGGCCGGGGCGGCCGCGCCGTAGAGCGCCATCGCCTTGCCGAGCTCCTTCGGGTCGTGCATGAAGAGCATCATCAGAAGGGTCATCGCGGAGGGCGCGATCAGCGCGCCGCCGACGCCCTGGACGGCGCGGCCTGCGATCTCGACGACGGCGCTCTGCGCGGCCGCGGCGAGCACCGAGCCGACGATCATGATCGTCCAGCCGGAGACGAAGATCTTGCGGGCCCCGACGAGGTCGGAGAGCCGGCCGCCGAGGAGCAGCAGGCCGCCGAAGACGATGACGTACGCGTTGAAGACCCACTGCAGCTCACCCTGCGAGAAGCCCAGGTCCTTCTGCATCTCGGGGAGCGCGACCCCGATGATCGACGTGTCCATGATGACCATGAACTGGGCGGCGGCGAGCACGACAAGTGCCCACCAGCGCCGGGGATTGACGGTTGCCATTGCCCTGACCCCTTCACTCGCTCGACCCACCCCGAGGCATACCCCCAGGGGGTACTTCGCGGAGCACCGTAACATACCCATGGGGGGTATGCACCCAGAGGATTGTGAAGAGCTTCGGAGCGGGGGCGGCACAATGCACCCCATGGACGCCATGGCAGCCGAAGCAGAACTCCCCCAGGACCTCGTCGAGCGCTGGACGCGCACCCTCCTGGCCGCCCGGGCCGGCCGCGAGGGCCCGGACCCCGCCCCGTACGCGGCGAACCTGCTGGACCGCTGGGCCGAGCCGCAGCGCCGCTACCACACCACCGAGCACCTGCGGGCGGTCCTGCGGCGCATCGACGAACTCGCCCCGTACGCACCGGAGTCGGCCGACCTGGAGCTGGTGCGCCTCGGGGCCTGGTTCCACGACGCCGTCTACCGCCCGGACCGCTCGGAGAACGAGGAACGCAGCGCGACCCTGGCCGAACGCGCCCTCCCGGAGGCCGGGCTGACGCCCGCTGCCACCGCCGAAGTGGCCCGGCTCGTACGCCTGACCGTCACCCACGACCCTGCCCCCGGCGACGCCAACGGCGAGCTGCTGTGCGACGCGGACCTGGCGATCCTGGCGTCGGACGAGGATGCCTACCGGGGGTATGCGGCGGCGGTCCGCGAGGAGTACGCCTTCGTCCCCGACGACGCCTTCCGCGCCGGCCGGGCGGCGGTCCTGCGCCAACTGCTCGACCTGCCACGACTGTTCCGCACGTCGTACGGGACGGAGCACTGGGAGGGGGCGGCGCGGCGGAACCTGGAGCGGGAGCTCGGCGAGCTCGCATGACGCCGAACCGCGGCCGGTCGCCCGGCCGCGGTTCAGGTATGTGCCGTACGGGAGTTCGGCGGCTCACCTCCGCCGCGAGTTGCCGTCCTCGTCCGTCCCCACCGCATGGACCGGCGGCCCGTCCCCGCCCGCCAGCACGGCGGCGGTGAGCTGCTGTTCCCGGGTGAACGGCGTCAGGCCGTACGTATGGCCCGTGGCGGTGACCCGGATCCGCCAGACCCCCGCCATGCTCGCCTCGAACACGCCCCGGAACGCCCCCGGCAGCTGCTCGTCGAGCGGTACGAGCATGTGGACGCCGTCGGGCCGCGACACCTCCGCCACCACCTCGGCCCGGTCCTCGACCCGGCGGCCGAACTCGGTCAGGGAGGCGTCGATCCGCAGGGTCGTGCCCGGTTCCAGACTCGGCTGGGTGAGCCGGGCGTTGAACCGCAGATTGCTGAAGGAGTGGACGAGCAGGCCGTACCGCGGACCGTGGGCCACCAGGCCGTCCAGGTCCACCCGGCGTGCCCGGTCTCCTTCCGCCGCCCCTCTGCGCTCGTCGGTCCCCCTGCGGAGCGCGTCCTCGTCGGCCGTCAGGCGCACATGCCAGGTCCCGGCGTGCGCGCCCGCGCCGGCGGCGAGCGGCAGCCGGAAGCGGCAGTACGACATGGCAGTGCCGTGCTGGACGGGCGCGCCGAGCGTGGCGAGATCCGACTCCGTGAAGACCTTCCCCGCCGGCGTCTCCAGCGTGAGGCGCACCGTCGCCGCCGGGTCCACCAGCAGGATCACCGTCGCCTCGATGTCCGCCTCGGTCAGCCGGAAGGGGATCCGGACCTCCTTCGAGGTGTCGACGACCCCCGACCCGACGCTCACCACGTCGTCGTCCCCGGCCAGGGCGAGAGCCTGCAGGACGTACGAGGACACCCGGAAGCGGCTGTCCGGGTCGGCGTCGAGGGTGTCGGTGAGCAGCAGACCTCCGTCGGTCACCTGGGTCACCCTGGCCAGCACGGGGGAGCTGGTCGGCTGCGCGCGGCCGAGGCCGACGGCGAAGGTCCGCAGACCGATCGTCGGGCCGACCTGGTCCAGGAACTCCGGCTGGTTCTCCGTACCGTCGGTGACCACGACCAATGCGCGCTCCGGGAACTCCTGAAGGACCGGCACCACCGTCTCCTGAGCGACCGCCAGGCCGTCTCCGACGGAGGTGTCACCGCCCGGCTCCAGCGCGCCGACCGCCGCCAGGACGTCCTCGCGCTGACTCGCGCCCGGACCGAAGGCCGCCAGCTTCACCTCGGGGTGCGCGTCCTGGTCGAACGACACCATCCCGACGCCGTTCCCGTCCCGGACGAGCTCGACGCCCTGCGCGACCGCCTCGCGCAGCAGCTGCATCCGGCTGGCGCCGGTGCGCACCGGCTGGGCCATGCTGAGCGACTTGTCCAGGGCGAACACCACGCCGGTGATCTGCCGCTCGACCGTGTTGGCCTTGAGGACGACGTCGAAGACCTGCCCGGTCTCCACGCAGCGGATCTTCACCGGGCCGCGGGCCGCCGGGCCCTCCGCCGCCTCGCCGGTGAAGGCGAACCAGAACCGCACCGTGTCGAACGGGGCGTTGTCCGCCGTCGGCGTGTGGGTCACCGTCCCGCCCAGGGCGGTGAGCGCGTACGGCGCGGCCGGCCCGCTGCCCGCCACGACCTCCAGATGCACGGGCGCGGCGGCCCGGACCCGGAACTCCGCCGCCCGCCAGACGGTCTTCCCCGAGGGGACCTCGAGGAAGCTGACCGTGGGGTTCGCCAACTCCACCAGCGGCGGGTCGGTGTCGTAGATGAAGCCGAGGGTCCGGCGGTAGTCGAGGGAGCGCGCGGGCGTCGGATCCGTCGTGACGAGGTGCGCCATCGCGTCGGCGAGGTTGTGCCCGGCGGGACCTTCGCCCGCCGGAACGTACGGGACCGTCGGGTGGGCGTGCTGCCAGCGGGCCCACAGGCGGTCGACGTTGCAGTGGTGCAGGAAGAAGACGGGGTCGTTCGGGGAGGTGCCGGGGCCCATGTCGCCGCCGACCCAGATGTGGACGCGATTGTGCAGCTGGGAGCCGGTCTCTCCGGGCACGCGGAGCCAGCCTTCGAGTCGGGCGCGCAGGCCGTCCGGGCTCGTCTTCGCCCATGGCTCCTTGTCGTACGTGTCCCAGTTGAGGACCATGTCCTCCACCTGGGCCGCCGTGGGAAACGCGGGGGCGGCGCCCAGCGCCCGGACGATGCCCGGCCGGGAGACGTGTCCGCCGGTCTCCAGATCCTCGATCAGAGCGATCCAGTGCTTGAACGGACCCGTGGTCACCTCGCCGTTCGGCCCGTCTCCGTCGCCGCCCACGTACACCGGACCGGCGGCCGGGTCGGTGTTCCACAGCGGCGCCGTCCGGGGAGCGGCGGCGTCGGCCGACCAGTCCCAGTAGGGCAAGGTGACGTTCTTCTTCTTGGTCTGGAGCAGGAGTTCCAGTTCGCGGCAGAAGTACCGGTGCCAGGGCAGGAACGCGGGCCCGCGGTGCGCGGCGTTGCGGACGTTCGTGTCCGCATCCTCGCCCGGCATCGGGGTGGCGTCCATCATCGCGTGGTGGTGGCGGGCGATGAAATCGTCGTAACTGCCGTCGGCCTTGATCGCGTTGAGCGCGTCCTGGAAGTCGGCGAGCTCCTGCGGGGTCAGGCGGTAGATGTTCTTGCGGATGTTCATCAGTGGCCACCCCCGTGATCGTGATCGTGCTCGTGATCGCCGTGGTGGTGGCCACCACCGTGACCACCACCATGGCCACCACCGTGACCACCGCCGTGACCACCGCCATGGCCACCACCGTGACCACCGCCATGGCCGCCCCCATGGCCACCCCCATGGCCACCGCAGGTTCCGCCGCGCAGGACCCACGTCCTCCCCTGCGTCTCCAGGAGCGACTCCACGAGGTCGTCGAGGGTGGGGAATCCGGTGAACATGTTGGCGATCTGGCTGTGGTACTCGCCGTCGATATAGCTGACGGGTACGGACAGGCCGTCCAGGCGGAGATCGACGCCGCCGCGCTCCGCCTCCGCGATCCGGACCTCCACCCCCCGGCTCACGTATTGTCGGCTCTGCGGCCGCCCTGCATCACTGTTCGGGGACATACAAGTCACCATGTGTGATGAATAGTCACCGTACGTGAGTGCCGCACCGCCGAGACACCCCGGATTCACCCGAGCGCACACGACGTCCGCATCGCGAGACGCGGGACGGCCGGGGAATGACAGGAACGATCACCAGGTTGACGCATGTCATGCCGTCTTCCTCTGCCGAACGCGAGACAAGCACGACTCGCATGCCGCTGGCCGTCTACATCCTCGGCCTCTCCGTCTTCGCGCTCGGCACGAGCGAATTCATGCTCGCGGGGCTGCTGCCGCCGATCGCCGACGACATGGACGTCTCGATCCCCCGCGCCGGCCTGCTCATATCGGCCTTCGCGATCGGCATGGTCGTCGGTGCGCCGCTGCTGGCCGCCGCGACGCTGCGGCTGCCCCGCAAGACGACGCTCGTCGCGCTGATCTCCGTGTTCGGCCTCGGCCAGGTCGCGGGTGCGCTGGCGCCGACGTACGAGGTGCTCTTCGCCTCCCGTGTCGTGAGCGCCCTCGCCTGCGCGGGCTTCTGGGCGGTCGGGGCCGGCGTCGCCATCGCGATGGTGCCGGTCGGCGCCCGGGCCCGGGCGATGGCGGTCATGATCGGCGGGCTGTCGATCGCCAACGTGGTCGGCGTCCCGGCAGGCGCGTTCCTCGGCGAGCACCTCGGCTGGCGTTCGGCCTTCTGGGCGGTCGGCGCGGCCTCCGCGATCGCCCTCGTCGGCGTGCTCACCCGCATCCCGCGCATCCCGCTGCCCGAGACCCGCCCCCGGCTCCGCGACGAGCTGGTGATCTACCGCGACCGCCAGGTGCTGCTCGCGATGGCGATCGTCGCCCTCTCCGCGGGCGGCGTCTTCTGCGCCTTCTCGTACATGGCCCCGCTGCTCACCGACGTGGCCGGCCTCGACGCCGGCTGGGTCTCCGGCGTCCTCGGCCTCTTCGGCATCGGCGCGCTGATCGGCACGTACGTCGGCGGCCGCGTCGCCGACGCGCACCCGTTCGGCGTGCTGCTCAGCGGCATCACCGCCTCGACCCTGATCATGGTCGCCCTGGCTCTGCTGGCGTCGAGCCCGGTCGCCGCGATCGTGCTGAGCTTCCTGCTCGGCGTCTCGTGCTTCTACACCGCACCCGCCCTCAACGCCCGCATCTTCAACGTCGCGGGCGCCGCCCCGACCCTCGCCGGGGCCACGGCGACCGCCGCGTTCAACATCGGCAACACCGGCGGCCCCTGGCTCGGCGGCAGCGTCATCGACGCCGGCTTCGGCTTCGTCTCCCCGGCCTGGGCGGGCGCGGCCATGGCGGCCGTCGGCCTCGCGGCCGTCGCCGTGTCGCTGCGCCTCCAGCGCTCAAGCGGGTCCCGAGTCGTGATGGGCGCGACGGCGGACGAGAAGGCGGACGCGGGCCTCAGCCGGTCGGGTGCACGGTCGGGTGCACGGTCGGGTGCTCAGCCGGGCGGCGCTTCGGCCGGCGGAGCCCAGCCGCAGTGATCCGGCGGACCAGCTCCTTCGAGCGGACCTCCACCGCGCCCGCCGCCACCGCGTCCGCGTAGCGCTCGGCCGGAAGGTCGTAGTGATCGCCGTCGAAGGCCCGGGCGGGCGCGCCGATCTTCTCCGCGAAGGCGTGCAGTTCCTCGAACGACACGTCGCTGACCAGGTGCGACCACATGCGCCCGTGGCCCGGCCACTCGGGCGGGTCGATGTAGAGAGTCATGCGCTCAGCCGACCACAGGTCACGTCAGACCGCCGACCGGAGCGACCACCACACCCTGCTTCCCGCACACCCAGTGCGGGTCCGGTCCGAGCTCCGGCTCGACGTCGAGCGCATGCGGGTCGCCCGAGGCGCAGACCGGACAGAGGGGCCAGCGCCCGTACCGTTCCAGAAGCGCGTCCTGTACGTCCTGGGCGACCAGGCCGGCGACGTACGCGACGCCCTCCGGCCACTGTTCCACCCACCAGCGGCGGTGTGTCACCGCGTCCTCGACCACCGAGACCACCTCGGCCTGGGCCACTTCGCGCGCCACGAGGTCGGCCAGCACCAGCGCGCGGGCGGCGTGCAGTGCCTGCTCGACGGGGTCTATGTCGTCCATGCAGCCATTGTCCACCTCTGCCGGACGAGGGGTTGACGGTCCCGGCAGGCCGAAAATATCTTTCAAAGGTGACCAATCACGTGAAGGAAATTTTCACCGGCCCGGGTTCCGGTGCGGCGGCCGGCGCCGGTGCGGCGCGCGGTGCGGCGGGTGCCGCGGTGTCGGCGCCCGGTCACACCGGTCCGCCCGGCCCCTCCGCGGCGGGCGGCGACGCCCCGCCCGCGCCCGCCGCCCTCGCGGCCAAGGTCCGTACCCTCGCGCCGTCCATGACCCGCTCCATGCAGCGGGTCGCCGAAGCCGTCGCCGGCGACCCTGCGGGCTGCGCGGCCCTCACCGTCACCGGTCTGGCCGAGCTCACCGGCACCAGCGAGGCGACCGTCGTGCGCACCGCCCGCCTCCTCGGCTACCCGGGCTACCGCGACCTGCGGCTCGCCCTCGCCGGGCTGGCCGCCCAGCAGCAGTCCGGCCGGGCGCCGTCGGTCACCGCCGACATCGCGGTCGACGACCCGATCGCCGACGTCGTCGCCAAGCTGGCGTACGACGAGCAGCAGACCCTGGCCGACACCGCCGCCAACCTGGACACCGTGCAGCTCGGCGCGGCCGTCGCCGCGCTGGCCGGGGCCCGCCGCATCGACGTGTACGGGGTCGGCGCGTCCGGCCTGGTCGCCCAGGACCTCGTACAGAAGCTGCTTCGCATCGGCCTGCTCGCGCACGCGCACAGCGACCCGCACCTCGCGGTCACCAACGCCGTCCAGCTCCGTTCGGGCGACGTCGCCATCGCGATCACCCATTCCGGTTCCACGGGCGACGTCATCGAACCGCTGCGGGTCGCCTTCGACCACGGGGCCACCACGGTCGCGATCACCGGCAGACCCACCGGCCCGGTGTCGCAGTACGCGGACCACATACTCACCACGTCCACGGCCCGCGAGAGCGAGCTGCGGCCCGCCGCGATGTCCTCCCGGACCAGCCAACTCCTGGTCGTGGACTGCCTGTTCACCGGGGTGACGCAGCGCACGTACGAAACGGCCGCGCCGGCCCTGGCGGCCTCGTACGAGGCCCTGGCCCACCGCCACGCACCAAGATCCCGCTAGCCAGGTTGCGGGCAGAGTGCGCCGCTTCTGTTGTGGGCAATCGTTCCGCAGGGCGGAACGGGCGGGCACAACGGAACATGACCGCCCCGCCCCACCTGCACCCCCACCGGCCCGCACCCGGAAACGCACCCCCGCACCCGCACCGCGCCCGCACGCGCACCGCACCCCGAGAGAGCCGCCACCCCCATGACCACCCAGGACTACTCCACCCTCAAGGCCGAGCTCGCCGCCCTCACCACGGAGGCGTTCCGGCCCGAGCTCGCCGAGATCGACCAGCTGCCCACCCTCGACATCGCCCGGATCATGAACGGCGAGGACGCCACCGTTCCCGGCGCGGTCGGGGCCCGCCTGCCCCTCATCGCCGCCGCGATCGACGCGACCGCCGCGCGGATGGCCCGCGGCGGCCGGCTGATCTACGCGGGCGCCGGTACCGCCGGCCGGCTCGGCGTACTCGACGCCAGCGAGTGCCCGCCGACCTTCAACACCGACCCGTCCGAGGTCCTCGGCCTGATCGCCGGCGGCCCGTCCGCGATGGTGGAGGCGGTCGAGGGCGCGGAGGACTCCGCCGAACTGGCCGCCGCGGATCTGGAGAAGCTCGGCCTGACGGCGGACGACACCGTCGTCGGCGTCTCCGCCTCCGGCCGCACCCCCTACGCCATCGGCGCGGTCGAGCACGCGCGTGCCGCGGGGGCGCTCACCATCGGCCTGTCCTGCAACGCGGACAGCCCGCTCGCGGCCGCCGCCGAGCACGGAATCGAGATCGTCACCGGCCCCGAGCTTCTCACCGGCTCGACGCGTTTGAAGGCGGGCACCGCGCAGAAGATGGTGCTCAACATGATCTCGACGATCACGATGATCCGTCTCGGCAAGACGTACGGGAACCTGATGGTCGACGTCCGCGCCTCCAACGACAAGCTCCAGGCCCGCTCGCGCCGCATCGTCTCGCTGGCGACGGACGCGCCGGACGCGGAGATCGAGCGCGCGCTCACGGCGGCGGACGGCGAGGTCAAGACGGCGATCCTGATGATCCTCGCGGGCGTGGACGCGGCGAGCGCGGAACGCCGACTCGCCGAGAGCCGCGGTCACCTGCGGGCGGCGTTGACCGCGGGACAGTAGGGGCGCGCCCCAGCACCCTCCCCCGCACGGCAAGGCCCCGCACATGAGTTCAGCAGCAGACGACAAGAACCGCGCCCTCGCCGCGAGGCTCCTCCCCCTGGTCGGGGGCGCGGGGAACGTCACGTCCGTCGCGCACTGCATGACCCGGCTGCGCCTGGGCCTGCGGGACCGCGCGCTCGTGCGGGACGAGGAACTGCGGGCGCTGCCGGGCGTGCTGGGCGTGGTGGAGGACGACACGTACCAGATCGTGCTCGGCCCGGGCACGGTCGCGCGGGTGACCCCGGAGTTCGACGCACTGGTGACGGCGGGAGGGCACACGGCGGACGAGCTGGCGGCGCAGGGCGCAAGGATCAGGCAGGCGCGAAAAGCGGCGAACGCCACCCCCGTCAAGCGACTCCTCCGCCGCATCGCGAACATCTTCGTCCCGCTGATCCCGGCGCTGATCGGCTGCGGCATCATCGCGGGCCTGAACGGCCTGTTGATCAACCTGGGTTGGCTGCCGTCGATCACCCCGGCCCTGGCCGCACTCGCCTCCGGCTTCATGGCGCTGATCGCGGTGTTCGTCGGCTTCAACACGGCGAAGGAGTTCGGCGGCACGCCGATCCTGGGCGGGGCGGTGGCCGCGATCATCGTGTTCCCGGGCGTCGCGAAGATCGACGCGTTCGGGCAGTCGCTGTCGCCGGGGCAGGGTGGGGTGCTCGGCGCGCTGGGCGCGGCGGTGCTGGCGGTGTACGTGGAGAAGTGGTGCCGCAGGTGGGTCCCGGAGTCCCTGGACGTCCTGGTCACCCCCACGCTGACGGTCCTGGTCTCCGGCCTGGTGACGGTCTTCGGCCTGATGTACGTGGCGGGCGAGGTGTCCGAGGCGATCGGCGAGGCGGCGACGTGGCTCCTGGGCCACGCGGGCGCGTTCGCGGGCTTCGTGCTGGGCGGCCTGTTCCTGCCCCTGGTGATGCTGGGCCTGCACCAGGCGCTGATCCCGATCCACACGACGCTGATCGAGCAGCAGGGCCACACGGTGCTGCTGCCGATCCTGGCAATGGCCGGCGCGGGCCAGGTCGGCGCGGCGGCGGCGGTGTACGTACGGCTCTCCCGCAACGGCTCGATCCGCCGCACGGTGAGGTCGGCCCTGCCGGCCGGCCTGCTGGGCGTCGGCGAGCCCCTGATCTACGGCGTCTCGCTCCCCCTGGGCCGCCCGTTCGTCACGGCCTGCGTGGGCGGCGCGTTCGGCGGCGGGTTCATCGGCCTGTTCAACATGCTCGGCGTCCAGGTCGGCTCCACGGCCATCGGCCCGTCGGGCTGGGCCCTCTTCCCCCTGCTGCAGGGCAACCGGGGCCTCGCGGAGACGGTCGCGATCTACGCGGGCGGCCTGCTGGTCGGCTACGCAGTGGGCTTCGCCGCGACGTACTTCTTCGGCTTCGGCAGCCAGATGCTGGCGGAGTGGAACGTGCCGACGGAAACCGGCCGGTCAGATCGGCCCGTCGAGGACGTTGTGCTGACGCAGCTCGACGGCGAGACGGGCCGCGGTGACGAAGTCCCTGTCGTCGTGCAGGACGACGAGGTCATGGTGCGCGGCCGTCGCGCAGACCTGGAGGTCGACGGCTGACAGCGCCTGGTGCGCGCCACGCTCGGCAGCGCGCCGCTGCAGCCCTCCGATCCACTGCGCGGCGCTCTTCGGAACGGAGACGTCCTCGTACAGCTCGTCCAACAGGACGCTGTAGGCGTCGTACTCCTTCAGATCACGCGCGGACCGCAGGAACTCGGCCCGCTGCGGGTAGCAGGCCCTGATGTCGCCGTCCATCGTGGTCTCTCGCCACGCCGCGGCGAGCCCTGCGTCGCGCAGGATCCGCCAGAGGGCCGAGCTGTCCACCAGGTAGCGGGTCACGACCGGTGGGACTCCTTGTCGGCGCGGTGCGCGGCTTCGGCGCCTTCGACGTCCCAGTCGCGGCCGAGCTCCACGAACCGGTCGTAGGCAACGCCCCGAGCCAGGCGCTTGTTGTACTCCTCCAACGCCTTCGCGACCGCAGCGGTCTTCGTCCGATGGCCACCGAGACGCTTGGCCGTCTCCAGCGCCTCGTCATCGATGTCGATGTGCGTCAGCGACATCCCTACCTCCTCGGATGTACAGAATCAGCCCTCACACGCAGTCAAAGTGTACATTCGCCGGGCTGGACAGGTCTCGAGGCCAAGGGCATCCACACTCCCCTTCCCACGCACTTGCCTCACCGGGTATCTTGCATGACATGGAACCAGGTGATTCGACCAAGCAGGCCCGGGCAGCCGCCCAGCTACGCAAGGGCGTCCTGGAGTACTGCGTACTCGCCCTGATGCGGGACCGCCCCCGCTACGGCGTGGAACTCCTCCAGGCCCTGGAGGAGTCCGGCGCCCTGGCCACCAGCCAGGGCACGGTCTACCCGCTGCTCTCCCGGCTCCGCCGCGACGACCTGGTCACCACCACCTGGCAGGAGTCCGCCTCCGGACCACCCCGCCGCTACTACGCGCTCACCGACAGCGGCCGGGCCGCGCTCGACGAGTTCACCCGCGTCTGGCCCGACTTCCGCAACGCCGTCGACGCCTTCCTGACCAACCCGCACCCCACGACCGGAGACCTCGCATGAAGACCTCTGCCGACCCGATACGCGACTACCTCTCCGCCGTCGAACGCGAGGCCTCCGCGCTCCCCGCCGACCGTCGCCAGGAACTCCTCGCCGACCTCGCCGAACACATCGAGGTGACGCGCGCCGAACGCCCCGATGCCGCGATCGGCGACGTCCTGACGGAACTGGGGGACCCCCGCACGATCGCGGCGACGGCGCTGTCCGAGGCGGGAAGCGGGACCGCCGGGGCGGGAAGCGGGGTCGCCGGGGCCCCGGCCCGGGGCGATGTCGGTGCACCCGCCCGGCGCGGCAAGGTGCACCCCCTGGTCCCGCTCCTGACGATCACCCTCTCGATGCCCTTCCTGATGGTCTTCACCGCAGCCTCCGACCAGCTCTTCGGCGTCCTTGCCCGCATCACCGGCGCGGTACTCATCTGCACCTCGGTGCACTGGACCGCCGTCCAGAAGACCACCGGCGTCCTGCTCGCCGCCGTCCTGCCGAGCGTCGTCATCGCCACCTGGAACCTGTCCACCGGCGGCCCGGAGGCCGGTACCCCCGCCCTCCTGTCCAACCTGGCGATGCTCGCCCTGATGGCCGGAACGTCAGCCTGGCTCTGGCGCGTCCGCCGCGCCTGACCACGACCGCCGGCCCCGCGTCACCTTGTGGCCCGGCCCGCGGCATGAGCCTCGTCCCGGCGGGAGAACCAACTTTCCCCATCAACCCGGCGGGCTCGCCGGAGGCGAATCCTTCGACTGAGGCTCTCTCGACGAAATGATGTCGTGAGGTGAACCAGCCCAGGAGGACTTCCGATGCGCAGCGTGACCTATTCCATGGGCGTTTCGCTCGACGGCTACATCGTCGGGCCGGACGGCAGCTTCGAGTGGACCGCACCCGACGACGACGTCTTCCGCTTCTGGATCGACGAGATCCGGAACGTCGACGTGCACCTGCTGGGACGGCGGCTGTACGAGACGATGCTGTACTGGGAGACCGCCGACCAGGACCCCTCGCTCGACGACGCGAATCGCGAGTGGGCCGCGCTCTGGAACCCGCTCCCGAAGGTGGTGTTCTCCACCACCCTGTCGGAGGTGCAGGGTCATGCCCGCCTCGCCACCGGCAGTGTGGCGGAGGAGATCGAGCGGCTGCGGGCCGAGCCCGGCGAGGGCGAGATCGCGATCGGCGGCGCGACGCTCGCCGCCGAGGCGGCCGCGGCGGGCCTGATCGACGAGTACCGGGTCATGGTCTACCCGGTACTGGTCGGGGGCGGCATTTCGTACTTCCCCAAGGCCGAGCAACAGGTGGATCTCGAACTCGTCGAGACCCGCACCTTCAACTCGAAGGTCGTCTACCTCCGTTACCGCGCGGCGCGTTAGTGCCGCGTCAGGCAACGTTTGCCCTGTCGTGATGTGACGCGCCGAACGGGCGGCAGGCGTCTACTTCCTCCTCCCGGCGGGCCCGACCGCCCGCATCCGTTGCTCCTGCGGAGCGTCGTGACCGAGCTCCTGGCGGGAATGTGACGGCGCGATCCGCGACACGCAGGGCGCGCCGGTGTGACATGTCCACGGGCGGTCTTTAGCGTTCGAGTCGATCAACGACCGAAGGCATCGGGGGAGCCTGCGGCGGCGCGGTGGCCTGTGTGCGCACCGGTGCCGGCCGGTTCCCCGGCGCCGTCACAGGAAGACATCGATGACCCTTACCAGCAAGATCCGCCGCCTGGCCGCCGCCGGTGCCGCGACGCTCGCCGTCGCCGCCACCAGCCTCGTCGGCGCCACTTCCGCTTCGGCGGAAGTGACCTACCCGGGCTACAAGCTCCCGAACCACCAGACCGGCCTGTGCCTGGAGGCCAGCGGCGAGGGCACGACCGCCGGCACCGCCGTCACCCAGTGGCGCTGCGAATCGGGCTCCCTGCACCAGCTCTGGTACGCCTCGCACAACGCTTACGGCCAGCCGATCCTGATCAACTCGTACAGCGGCCTCTGCCTGGACATCTCCGGCGCCAGCAAGAGCGCGGGCGCCCGGCTGATCCTCTGGCACTGCAACAACGGCTGGAACCAGGTCTGGACGGAGCAGAACCTGGCCTACGTCAACCCGACGACCGGTCACGCCGTCGACGTGCCCGGGGGCACGGACGTCTGGGGCACCCAGATGATCGCCTATCCGTTCAACGGGAGGGCCAACCAGCTCTGGGGCTCCTACCCCAGCACCGGCTGGTAGTCCGTCACTCCAGCGCGCCGTCGAGCGCGTCCAGCGCCCTGGAGAGCCGTTCCAGGACCCGTACCGTCTCGTCGACGCCTCCTGGCCGCCCAGCTCGTGCATGAGCCGGGCGGCCAGTTCCGCGTGGCCCGAGTCGTCCGGCGGAACCGCCACGCCGATGACCGACGCCTACGCCTCCTCGTCAACAGAGCGAACGTTGCCTGATGCGGCACTAGCCGCCTGTACCGTTCTGCCGCATGGATGCGGATGGAATGCGCGGGGAGCGCGGCGGGCCGGGCGAGGGGTACGTGTCCGGGCCGGTCCCGCTCGACGCGGAGCTGACGGCCGTCCGCGCGGCGAGCGGTGAGCGGAGCGTCGTCACGCCCGAGAACCTCGCGGACGTGCAGGCCCGGGACATCGCCGCCCGCCCCCGGCCGACCGCCGAAGAGCTGGGCGACGGCGGCCGTTTCGAGGTGACCGAGCTCAAGGCCCCCGGCCCGCCCGGCGCGCCCGACGTCACGCTCGTGCACGGGCGTCCCGCCGGCGCGACCGGCCCCCTCCCCGTCCTGTACTACATGCACGGCGGGGGCATGGTCATGGGCAACGCCTGGTCCGTCCTGCCACGCGTGCTCCGCGACTGGACGGCCCCCCTCGGCCTCGCCGTCCTCTCCGTCGAGTACCGCCTCGCGCCGCAGGCCCAGTACCCGGCGCCCCTGGAGGACTGCTACGCCGGACTGACCTGGGCCGCCGAGCAGTCGGCCGCCCTGGGCCTCGACCCCGACCGCATCCTCATCGGCGGCAAGAGCGCCGGCGCCGGACTCGCCGCCGCCCTCACCTTGCTCACCCGCGACCGCGGCGGCCCCGCCCCGATCGGCCAGCTCCTCATGAGCCCCATGCTCGACGACCGCGACGAGAGGTTCTCCACCCGCCAGATGGCCGCTGTCGACACCGTGGACGGCACGTCAAAGGCGACGTTCTGGCAGGCGTACCTGGGCGACCGGTACGGCACCGCGGACGTGCCGGCCTACGCGGCGGCCGGCCGCGCCAACGACCTGTCCGCCCTGCCCCCGACGTACATCGACGTCGGCTCGGCCGAAAACTTCCGCGACGACGCAGTCGCCTACGCCGACACCCTCTGGCGAACGGGCCGCGACGCCGAACTCCACGTCTGGCCGGGCGCCTTCCACGGCTACGACACCATCGCCCCGAACGCCACCGTCAGCCGGGACGCGCTGGAGGCCCGTACCCGCTGGCTCCGCCGACTCCTGGACCGGTGATCATGTCTCACGGAAAGACCTCGTACGTCTGC
>NZ_DATCVQ010000197.1:0-36939 GCF_036566765.1 Streptomyces sp. | reverse complement strand
CGGCCGTGTGCGCGGCGCGCAGCCGGGCGACGAGCCGGCGGCCGTACCAGAATCCCGGGCGGCCCAGGGCCGGGCGGACCGGAGAGGGCCGCTCGGGGGCCGGGGCGCCGGGCGGGGGCGCGGCGAGGTCGTCGTACCCGGTGGGCGGGCGCTGGGCCTCGTACGCGGTCCAGGTGCGGTTGGACAGGTACCAGAGAAGGCCGACGAGCGCCGCGGGGACGAGCGCGGCGAGCGCGAGCCGGCGGCCGGGCTGGGACCACCAGCCGCCGCGGTCGGCGGCGAGGAAGCCCAGCCAGGGGCGGTCGGCGACGCAGGCGGCGGAGCCGGCGCACTGCCAGGCCGTCAGGTCGAGGGCGACCTCGCAGACGGCGGCGGTGAGCAGCACGGTGAGAGTGAGGGCCAGCAGCCGCACCAGGACCCCGTACAGCCGGACGCTGCCGCGCCGGCCCTCGGTGGGCGGCCGCATCCAGTGCGCGAGGTTGGCGACCATGAACGGCAGGAGCAGCAGCCACAGGGCCCGGGTGCCGTTGCCGGAGGTGAGGTTGGACCAGCAGTACGCCTCCGGTACCGGCCGTTCGGCGTAGCGCTCGGGGTGGTCCTCGGCGTCGAGGTCGGCGCCGCGGCGGTGCATGGCCGCGGTGGCGTCGCCGGTGACCCGTACGGTGCGCGGCTCGTCGAGCATGTCCTGCGGGGTTGCTCCGCCGACGCCGTGGACGAGCAGTTCGAGTGCCGCGCCCCCGGTCTGCGGGGCCGGTGTGGCAGGGGACACTTCGGTGACTCACTCTCTGAGTGGGAGGATTCGACGGCACGTACAGAATCACGGATCGGTGCGGCCCCAGGGCAGAGGTCGCACAGAATCCGCCCCTGATCCCCTCTGGAAGGACCGGCCCCGGCGGTGAGCGACAATCAGAACCTCCTCGCGGAGCAGCGACGCGCTCTGATTCTGGACGAGGTACGGCGGCGGGGAGGCGTCCGGGTCAACGAACTGACCCGGCGGCTCAATGTCTCGGACATGACCGTGCGCCGGGATCTGGACGCGCTGGCTCGGCAGGGCCTGGTGGAGAAGGTGCACGGCGGCGCGGTGCCGGTGGCCGAGCCGGCCACCCACGAGCCGGGCTTCGAGGCCAAGTCGACGCTGGAGCCCGGCGCGAAGGAGGACATCGCGCGGGCGGCCGCGGCGATGGCCGCGCCGGGCAGCGCGATCGCGCTGTCGGGTGGCACGACGACGTACACCCTGGCGCAGCAGCTCCTCGAGGTGCCGGACCTGACGGTGGTGACCAACTCGGTGCGGGTCGCGGACGTGTTCCACACGGCGCAGCCGCCGGGGCCCTCGGGCGCGGCACGGCCGGGCGCGGCGACGGTGGTGCTCACCGGCGGGGTGCGGACGCCGTCGGACGCGCTGGTGGGTCCGGTCGCGGACCGGGCGATCGCCTCGCTCCACTTCGACGTGCTGTTCCTGGGCGTGCACGGCATCTCGGTCGAGGCGGGTCTGTCGACGCCGAATCTGGCCGAGGCGGAGACGAACCGGCGGCTGATGCGGTCGGCGCGCCGGGTGGTGGTGGTCGCCGACCACACCAAGTGGGGCACGGTGGGGCTGAGTTCGTTCGCGACTCTGGACGAGGTGGACACGCTGGTGACGGACCGGGGGGTGTCGCCGCGGGTCCGCGCGGAGATGGCGGAGCACGTGCCGGGGTTGGTGGTCGTGGGAGCGGGCGGGGCGGTGGACGGCGGGATGGACCGAGCGATGGACGAGTCCCAGGCCGGTCCCGGGGCCGGAGTGTGACCGTCTTCCGGATCGAGCGCGGCACGACGCTCGCGCCTGCGGAGGCCTGGGCGCGGCTGACGGACTGGCCGGCCCACGGGTCGTGCGTGCCGCTCACCCGGACCCGGGTCCTGACGCCCGGCGGTACGAGCGTGGGCACGCGCTTCTCGGCGCGCACCGGGATCGGGCGGGCGGGCTTCGACGACCCGATGGAGGTGGTCCGCTGGGAGCCCCCGTCGGCGGATCGGCCGGGCGTGTGCCGGCTTGAGAAGCGGGGCCGTACGGTGCTCGGCTGGGCGCTGATCGAGGTGCACCCGGCCCCGGGCGGCGGCAGCCGCGTGGTGTGGGTGGAGGAGCTGCGGCTGCGCGGACTGCCGCGCGCGGCCGACCCGTTGCTGAACACGGCGGGGCGGATGCTGTTCGGGCGGGCGATGGACGGGCTGCTGCGGACCTGAGTCGGCCGGCAGTGGGAAACGGGGTCGGCCGGCAGTGGGAAACGGAGTCAGCCGGCAGTGGGAATCCGGGCCGGCCGACAGTGGGAATCTGACGGGTCGCCAGCTATGGTGTGCGGACCTTCGGCCCCGCCCTCGGGAGGTACGGTCCCATGCCCCGCCGACTCCGGCTCGTGGAGCTCGACTTCGCCTCGTCCGCGCCCGTGCGCCTGGTGTTCACGGCCGATCTGGCGGCCCCGCCGGCCGCCGTGTACCGGTCGCTGGCGGAGGAACTCGCCGACATGCCCACCTGGTTCAGCGCGGTGGCCTCCGCGACGCCGACCGACGGCGGCGCGAGCCGGACGGTGCGGCTGCGCGGCGGGGTCCGCTTCCAGGAGACGATCATGGCCGCCGAGCCGGGCGCCCGCTACGCGTACCGGATCGACGAGACCAACGCGCCCGGCGTGCGGGCGATGCTGGAGGACTGGGTCCTCTCCCCCGCCGGGCAGGGCACTCAGGTCCGCTGGACGATGGCGGTCGACGGCCCGGCCGCGTGCCGGCTCGCGTTCCGGCTGGCCCGCCCGGGGGTGGGCAAGTCGTTCAAGGACGCGATGCGCAACCTGGACCGGCGGCTCACTCCGGCCAGGCGCCCGTAGCCAGGAAGCGGTCGACGGCGGCGGCGTACGGGGCGATGTCCAGGCCCTGTTCGGCGAGCCAGGCGTCGGAGTAGTACTTGTCGAGATAGCGCTCGCCCGGGTCGCAGATCAGCGTCACCACGCTGCCGGTGCGGCCCTCGGCGACCATCTCGGCGACTATCTTGAGCGCGCTCCACAGGCCGGTGCCGGTCGAGCCGCCCGCCTTGCGGCCTATCGCGTCCTCCAGCGCGCGCACCGCGGCGACGCTCGCCGCGTCGGGCACCTTCATCATCCGGTCGATCGCGCCGGGCACGAAGCTGGGCTCCATGCGCGGGCGGCCGATGCCCTCGATGCGCGAGCCGCAGTCCGACGTGGCGTCGGGGTCGTTGTTCGTCCAGCCGTCGAAGAAGCAGGAGTTCTCCGGGTCGGCGACGCAGATCCGGGTGTCGTGCTGCATGTAGTGCACGTACCGGGCGATGGTCGCCGAGGTGCCGCCGGTCCCGGCGGTGGCGACGATCCAGGTCGGCTCCGGGTACCGCTCAAGACGCAGCTGCTGGTAGATCGACTCGGCGATGTTGTTGTTGCCGCGCCAGTCGGTGGCCCGCTCGGCGTAGGTGAACTGGTCCATGTAGTGCCCGCCGGTGCGCTCGGCGAGCGCGGCGGACTCCTCGTACATGGTGCGCGAGTCGTCGACGAAGTGGCACTGCCCGCCGTGGAATTCGATGAGCCGGCACTTCTCCGGGCTGGTGGTGCGCGGCATCACGGCGACGAACGGAACGCCGATCAGCTTGGCGAAGTACGCCTCGGAGACGGCGGTGGAGCCGCTGGACGCCTCGATGACCGGCTTGCCGGGCCGGATCCAGCCGTTGCACAGGCCGTACAGGAACAGCGACCGGGCAAGGCGGTGCTTGAGGCTGCCGGTGGGGTGGGTCGACTCGTCCTTCAGGTAGAGGTCGATGCCCCACTCGTCGGGCAGCGGGAAGCGCAGCAGGTGCGTGTCGGCCGAACGGTTGGCGTCGGCCTGCACCTTGCGCACGGCCTCCTTCAGCCAGGCGCGGTACGCGGGGTCGCTGCGGTCCACGTCGACGGTGGCGGGCGCCGTGGCCGGGCCGGTGCTCTGTGTGGTGCTCATACGTGCTTCTCCTCGTCGTGTTCCCCATGCCGACGATAACTCCCTCACCTGCACAAACGTTCGCTTTGGGGATCCATAGGAGTCCCTTGGGAGGCCCGCCGAGGGACTGCGGAGGGAGTGCGGAGGGGGTGCGCGCGGTCTGGTGCATGGGGCAGGCGTTCGGCAGACTGGCGGAGGAACCGGCGAAGGCGAGAAGGGGGCGGTGTGCCATGGCGGAGCCCGAGTTCAGTGCGACGGGGGTGCGCATCGAGCGCTGGCCGCGGTCGTTGACCCGGGCCGGCGAGGTGCGGATCGAGGACGGGCGGCTGGCCCTGCTCACCAGTTACGGCCGGGAGATCGACAGCGCTCCGGTGAAGGCGGTACGCGCCGGGCGGCCCTGGTTCGCGGGCCCGGACGCGGCCGTGGCCACGGTCAACGGCACGCGCTACCGGCTGACGATGGAGTCCGCGCGCTCGGGCGGGTTCCTGGAGGCGCTGAAGCGGGCGAGCGGCGGGCGCTGAGCGACGCCGGCCGGCTTGACTGTCTCTGACCAGCGGAGTGTCGCCGCGAGTTGCGCGGTCGTGACGGCTGGTTCAGGCTGGGTGACATCACTCAGGGTTCATGAGCGTTCAGGCTGGGTGACATCACTCAGGGTTCACGAGCGGTGACGCTTTGACCCAGGCGCCGCTCCGCACGAACAGCAGGCAGCTGACTGCTGGATCCGATCCTTCGTCTTCTTCCGGACCTATTTCGGGGAGTCGCAGCCGTGATCAGCGAACCGAGCAGGCACTGCACGGTAGAGGTCCAGGCTCTGCCGTCGCGGATCGGTCAGGTCCGCCGCATCGTGTCGGCGCATCTGCGCTACTGGCACCTGGACGCGTTGATAGACCATGCGGCGCTCGGCGTCACCGAGCTGCTGACGAACGTCCACCGGCACGCCCATCCGGACAAGCGGTGCACCGTCGAGGTCGAGCTGCTGCTCGACCGCCTCACGGTCTCGGTCCACGACCACGACCCGAGGCTC
Organism: Streptomyces sp.; assembly: GCF_036566765.1. Taxonomy (GTDB): domain Bacteria; phylum Actinomycetota; class Actinomycetes; order Streptomycetales; family Streptomycetaceae; genus Streptomyces. The sequence continues at coordinate 31,976 of NZ_DATCVQ010000197.1, read as the reverse complement.
CCGGGGATCCACAAGGCCGACGACGGCGACGCGGAGGCCGACCCGTACGCCACGTCCGGGCGCGGCCTCGCGATCGTGGAGGCGGTCAGCGAGAGCTGGGGCGTCCGGCCGCAGGGGGCCGGGAAGGCCGTCTGGTTCACTCTCCACGCCCCGGCCCTGGCGCTCACCGCGCCGCCGCGCCCGCACGCCGTGCACGGCGCGACGACGGACGGCCCGTTCGCCCCGGCCGCCTTCGCCCCCGACGACGTCCCCTTCGGCGCACCCGCCGAGTCGGTCCGCGCCGCCGGCATCTGACACAGCCGCCGACATCCGGCACAGCCGCCGACATCCGGCACGACTGGACGCCCGCCCTGGAGCTCAGGGCGGGCGCCGCTTCGTCGCGTTACCCGGCCGTACCCCTTGACGCTCCCCCACCGCCCTTCGATACTGGCGGCCAAATCGATTTGGCCAAATCGATTTGGCTCTCCGTCCAGGGCCGGATCGCGGCTGAAATCCGAGCGTGCACGTACGCCCGAACGGAGCCCCAACGTGTCCAGTCCCCGCCAGACCCAGCCCGGCACGGAACAAGAATCCCCAGCACCCGCACCCGTACCACCGGGGTCCGCCCCCGCCCCCACGTCGCAGCCCCACCCCGTCGACGAGTCCCGCCCCCTCGGCCGGATCCTCCTCTTCGGGATCCAGCACGTCCTCGTCATGGCCGCCACCCCCATCTCGGCGATCTTCCTGATGAGCGCGACCCTCCACCTCGACCCCGGCCTGACCGTCAACCTGCTCTCCGCGGCCTTCGTCCTCTCCGGAGTCGGATCCCTGATCCAGTCGCTCGGCCCGTGGAAGTTCGGGCCCCGGCTGCCGTTCGTGATGCTTCCGGGCGGCGCGCCGCTCATCCTCTTCATCGCGATCGCCGAACAGCACGGACTGCGCACGGCCACCGGCGCGGTGATCCTCACCGCAGCCTTCTACTTCGTCGTACTGCCGGTCTTCTCGCGGCTGCTGGCCTTCTTCCCGGCCCTGGTCATCGGCACGATGATCGTGATCGTCGGCGTCAACCTGGTGAAGGTCGGCGCGGTCCTCGTCACCGGACGCCCCGGCCAGCCCGGCTTCGCCGACCCCCTCAACCTCGGTCTCGGCATGGCCACCATCGGCTTCACCGTCGCCTTCTACCTGCTCTTCAGCGGCATCCTGCGCCAACTCGCCGTCATGCTCGGCCTCCTCGCCGGCACCGCTCTCGCCGCGTTCCTCGGCAGCGTCGACCTCGGCCGGGCCGCCGACGGGGGCCTGTTCACCGTGCCGCAGCTGATGCCGTTCGGCTCACCGCAGTTCAACCTGGTCGCCGCCCTGCCGCTGATGCTCTACAGCCTCGCCTCCATGGCGGAGGCCACCGGCCAGACCGTCATCAACGCCGAGGCCGTCGGCAAGGAGATCGACAAGCGCACCGACGTCCCCAAGACCGTCCGCGGCGACGCGCTCACCTCGCTCTTCGGCGGGTTCTTCGGGCTCCCGCTCATGGTCACCAGCGGCGAGAACATCGGGATCGTCCGCGTCACCGGCGTGCGCAGCCGCTTCGTGACCGCCGCGGCCGGCGTCGTCCTGATCGTCATCGGGTTCCTGGCGCCCGTGACCCGCGCGATCAGCGTCATCCCCTCGGCGGTCGTCGGGGGCACCGCGATGGTCGTCTTCGCCGTGATCACCGTGCTCGGCGTGCAGATGCTCGGCCGCTCCGACCTCGACAAGCACACGAGCACCTTCATCTGCGCCGTCGCCCTGGCGCTCGGCCTGCTGCCGATCCTCGTTCCCGGCGTGTACGGCGGCTTCCCGCCGAACGTCCGCATCCTCCTCGAAAGCGGCGTCGCCGTCGGCGCGTTCGTCGCCGCCGTGCTCAACATCCTCTTCCACCACGTGCGGCCGAGCATCACGGCCCGCCTGGCCGCCGCCGGCCAGGCGACCACCGCCCTCCCCAGCGCCACCCCCCGTACCGAAAGCGACCGATGAACCCGCTCACCCGCGACCTCCTCGACGGCCCCGGCCCGCTCCTCCTCGTACCGGACGCCGTCCTGCTGCCCGAAGGCCCCGCCGACGGCCATGCGGCCCTCGTCGTCGACGGTGTCTTCCGCGCCGTGGGACCCGCCGAGGAGCTGGAGCGTACGCATCCGCACCTCGACCCCGTCCGGCTGCCCGGTCACCTCCTGATGCCCGGTTTCGTCGACGCCCACCACCACCTCACCCAGAGCTTCGGGTCCGCGCTCGCCTTCGGCGAGCCGTCGGAGATCTTCCGCAGGGTGTGGGTACCGCTCGAGGGCTCGCTCGACGAGGAATCGGCCTACACAGCAGCCAAGTTGGCTGCCTACGAGGCCCTGCGCGGCGGCTTCACCACCGTCGCCGACGCCGGAACCCGCGCCGACGTGGACGTCGACGTGATCGCGTCCGCCGCCCGCGACGCCGGCATCCGCTGCGTGCTCGGGCTCGTCTGCAACGACGCCGAGAACGCGAACCCGTCCGTCCTGGACAGCGCCGAGAAGCACCTCGCGCGCTACGACGGCGACCCGCTGGTCCACCCCTCCCTCGCCGTCTCCGTCCCCGAGGCCGCCACCGAGGCGACCCTCCGTCACACCGCCCGCCTCGCGGCCGAGTCCGGGGCCGTCGTCCAGATCCACGTCAACGAGCACCTCGCCGGCGTCGAGCGCTCCCTCGTACGCCACGGGCTGCGCCCCCTTGAACACCTGCACGGCATCGGTGCGCTCGGACCCCAGTTGCTCGCCGCGCACGCCACCCTCCTCACCCCGCACGAGCTCACCCTGCTCGCCGACACCGGGACGGCGGTCAGCTACAACCCCGTCGCGAGCGCATGGAAGGGCAACGCCGTCGCCCCCGCCACCGCCATGGCCGAACGCGGCGTCCGCTTCGGACTCGGTACCGACGGCACCCGCGGCGACGGTTTCCGCCTCGCCGAGGCGGCGGAGTTCGCCCAACGGCTCGCGTACGGCCTGGTCACCGGCGACTCGTCCTGCGGCGCCGGCTGGACCTGGCTGGAGCACGCCACCCGCGGCGGCGCCGACGCCGTCGGGCTCGGCGCGCGGACCGGCACGATCGCCGAGGGGCTGGCCGCCGACTTCCTCCTCGTCGACGTCACCAACCCCGAACTCGCGCTCTCCTGGGACCTGCCCTGGGAGCTGGTACGGCGCGGCAACCGCGACCAGATCTCCGCGGTGTTCGTCGCGGGCCGCCTGCGTCTGTGGTGCGGCCGGCCCGTCGGCTGGGACGGCCCCGCGCTGGTGAGCCGGGCGGCCGAACTGGCCCGCGCGGCCGTGGGAAGGGCCGCCGTCACCCGCGTACACCCCACCTCCACGACGGCACGGGAACGGAGCACGGCGCGGTGACCACCGAGACACTGGCGGTGCTCGCCGTCACCCTCGCCGTCGCCGCGTTCGTCCAGGGCAGCAGCGGACTGGGCTTCGCCCTGATCGTCGCTCCCGTGGCCGGCATCCTCGATCCCGGGCTGCTCCCGGTGTTCGTCCTGGCGTCGATGATCCCGCTCAACGCGTACGTCGTCTGGCGTGAGCGGGCCTCGCTCGATCTGCGCGGCGCGAGCTGGATCACGGCGGCGCGGCTCGCCGCCACCCCCGGCGGTCTGGCGCTGCTCTGGCTCATACCGGACCGGAGCATCGGCCTGTTCGTGGGCCTCGCCACCGTGCTCGCCGCCGTGGTGAGCCTGGCCGCGCCCGCGTTCACGCCCGGCCGGGCCGCCTATGTGGGCGCGGGTGCGGTGACCGGTCTGACGGAGACGGCGACCGGGGTCGGCGGTCCGCCGCTGGCGCTGGTCTACCAGCATCGGCCGCCCGCCGAGCTGCGTTCCACCGTCGCCGCGTGCTTCCTCGTGGGTGAAGTCGCCTCGCTGCCACTGCTGTTCGCGACGGGTGAGGGAGACCCCGCGGACCTCGGGTGGGCTGCCGCCCTGCTTCCCGCGATCGCGGCGGGCGCGTGGCTGAGCAGGCTCGTGCATCACCGTCTCGACGCGCGGCGGATGCGCCTGTTCGTGCTGGTCTTCGCCCTGGTCTCGGGGGTGGTCCTCATGCTCGGCATCTGAGCCGTCCGGTACTCAGCGGCCGGCGGCGTCCCGCAGCGACGAGGCGCGGGCGATCACCCGCGGCTCGGGCGCCGCCGCTGCCCCCGCGGCGGCGGGTTCGCCGCGCAGCCGGGCGAGGAGCATCTCCACGGCCCCGGCCGCGGCCCGGTCCAGATGCAGGTCGACGGCGGTCAGCGGCGGTTCGCAGGTGCGGGCGCGCAGACCGTCGTACCGGGTGACGACCATGACGTCGTCCGGGATGACGCGCCCGCTGTCCCGGACCGCCCGGACCGCGCCCACCGCGAAGACGTCCACCAGCGCGCAGACCGCGTCGATCCCGGGGTGCTCGGCGAGCAGGGCCGCACAACTCTCGTACCCGGCCTGTTCGCCGCCGGACTCGGCGGCGGTCGCCACGATCGGCGCCCAGCCCTCCGCCTCGGCGACCCGCGCGAAGGCGGCGCGGGCGTCGACCGACGAGTGCCGTGAACCGGAGCCGACGATCAGGGCCGGCTGTCGCGCCCCCTGCTCGCGCAGATGGGCCAGGAGCAGCTCGGCGACCAGCCCGCCGCGCAGATCGACGTACGGCACGTCCTGCTCCGCGGACACGGGCCTGCCGAGCGCCACGTACGGCAGTCCGCGCTCCTTCAACGTGGCCACGGCCACGTCGTCCGCATCGGGCTCCACCACGATGGCCCCGTCGATGTCGACGGAGTACAGGGCGGACCCGGACTGCACGGGAGGCACCAGCACCAGCGCGTAGTCGTGCACGAGGGCGCTCTCCGCGGCGGCCGCCGCGACCTCCATGTAGAAGCCGAGCCGGGACGGGCCTCCGGCCACCGCGAACGGCATGGACGAGGCGAGCGCGATGGCCTTCGCCTGCCCGCGCCTGAGCCGCTGCGCCCGCAGGTTGGGCCGGTAACCGAGGTCGGTGGCAACCTGCTTGATGCGCTCCCGGGTGCGGGGGTCGACCTTGCCGATCCCGTTGAGGGCGTGCGAGACCGTCGTACGCGACACCCCGGCGACCCGCGCGACGTCGGCGATCGTGGGCGGCCTCGGACCGGCACCGGAAGTGGGCATCTGCGCGAACGCTCCTCGCGTGATGAGGACGGGTGACCCCACCATCTTCGCCGAACAACCGGACTGCCGGTGCCGAGATCGTCAGCTCCCTTCCCTCACTCCGTCGCGATCGCCCGCAGTACGTCCATGCGGGCCGCGCGGCGGGCCGGTCGCCAGGCGGCGAGCGCGCCGGCGGTGAGGCCGACCAGGGCGACGACCGCGAGCGAGAACGGCGGCAGCGCGAAGGCGAACGGGGTGTCCCCCGCGCCCTCGGACGCCTCGACGAGCACCCAGCCGAGGAAGCCGCCGAGCACCAGGCCGCCCACCGTGCCGAAGGCGGCGACCAGGACGGACTCCCAGCGGACCATGGCCCTCAGCTGGGCGCGGGTCTGGCCGACGGCGCGCAGCAGGCCGAGTTCACGGGTGCGTTCGTGCACCGCGAGGGTGAGCGTGTTCGCGATGCCGAGCAGCGCGATCACCACGGCCAGCGCGAGGAGCGCGTAGACGAGGGTGAGCATCATGTCGATGCCGCCCGCCGACGCCTCGGCGTACTCGTCCCGGGTCTGCACCTCGGGGTTGCCGTACTGCCGCGCGACGTCCTCGACCGCCGCCCGGCCGTCGTCCGCGGCGACGCCGTCCTTCAGGGTGATGGAGACGAGGGTGTCGGAGTCCTGCGTGCGGTGCGGGGCCCAGGCCTCGCGGGTGACGACGTACGAGCCGGCGAGCTCGGACTGCTGGTAGACGGCGCGGACGGTGAAGGTCCGCCGGGTCCCGTCGGTGAAGGCGAGTTCGGTCGTGTCGCCGGGCGACAGGCCGGCCTTGTCGGCCGCCGCGTCGGCGACCGCGATGCCGTTCGCGCCGAGGCCGTCCAGGGAGCCTCGTACGTCGCCGAGGTCGAAGGAGCGGACCAGCGCGGCCGGGTCGGTGACGGTCAGCGCCCGCCCCTCGCCGTCGACCTCGGCGACGCCCTTTCCGAGCCCGACAGCGGTCTCCACCTCGGGCAGCGCGGCGATCGCCGGGGCGAGCCGGGGGCTGAGTCCGCTGCCGCCCGCGCCGAACGCGGGCGTGGACACGGCGAGGTCGCCCGCGAAGGAGCGCGACACGGTCTGGTCCATGGTGGCCTTCAGGGACGCCCCGAAGACGGTGAAGAGCGACACGACGGCCACGCCGATCATCAGCGCGGTCGCCGTTGCGGCGGTGCGCCGGGGGCTGCGGAGCGCGTTGCGGCGCGCGAGACCGCGGGTGACGCCCCGCAGCGGCCCGCCGAGGACCCGTACCGCGACCGAGGAGGCCACCGGCCCCAGGACGACGAACGCGGCGAGCACGAGCACCGCGCCCGTACCGGCGAGCCAGATCGAGGGGGCGACGAGCACGCCGGTGAGCGTGACGGCGAGGGCGACGGCCAGCAGCCCGGCACCGGTCAGGGCGCGGCGGTGCGAGGCCCCGGAGTCGTCGACGGCCGTCTCGCGCAACGCCGCGAGCGGCGCGGTCCGGCCCGCCTTGACGGCAGGGAGCAGCGCCGAGCCCAGGCAGACGAGAAGCCCGACGGCGAACGGCAGCGCCAGCGAGAGGCCGCTGACGACCAGATCGCCCTCGGGGAACGGGAATCCGACGGCCGGGAACAGCGCCTGCAGACCGGCCGCCACCCCGATCCCGCCGAGGAGTCCGACGGCGGAGGCGAGCACGGCGACGACCGCCGCCTCGGCGAGCGTCGCGCCGACGACCTGGCGGCGGGCCGCGCCGAGCGCCCGCAGCAGCGCGTTCTCGCGGGTGCGCTGGGCGACGACGATCGCGAAGGTGTTGTGGATCGAGAAGACGGAGACGAGCAGCGCGACCCCGCTGAAGACCAGCAGGAAGACGGTGAACAGGGTCAGGAACTGCCCGGAGATCCTGTCGAGGTTCTCCTGGGCGGACTGCTGCCCGGTGATGGCCTCGACGCCCGCCGGGAGTACGGGGGTCAGCGCGTCGACCAGCTCCTGTTGGGAAGTGCCGGGTCCGGCCCGTACGAGGATGCTCGCCGCGTCGCCGGGCTTGGGAGTGACGTACTTCTCCGCGTCGGCGCGGGTCATGCCGGTGTACGTCGCCTGGCCCATGCCGTCCCCGCCGCCGAAGGTGGCGAGCCCGACGACGGTGACCTTCACGGGGTCGGGCGTGCGCAGCGTGGTGGTGGCGCCGATCTTCAGGCCGCCGGTCTCGGCGGCCCCGCGGTTGACGACGACCTCGCCGGACTTCTCCGGGACCCGGCCCTCGGCGAGCCGGTACGGGTTGAGCGCGGTGTCCTCGATCCAGTTGCCGACCAGAGTGGGCGGCCCCTGGCCGCCGATGGCCTCGCCGTCCGCGCCGACGAGCTGGCCGGCGCCCTGGATCTGGGGCTCGGCGGCGGCGACGCCCGGGGTCCTGCGCAGGGTGTCGGCGAGGGAGGCGTCGACCGGCCGCCGCGTGCCCTGCCCCTCGCCGGCGACGGTGACCACGCTCGTACTGCGCACGACGGCGTCGGTACCGGCGGCGGCGCCGCCGAAGAGCGAGTCGAAGCTCGCCCGGAGCGTGTCGCCCATGACGAGCGTCCCGGCGAGGAAGGCGACGCCGAGCAGCACGGCGGTGAAGGTCCCGGCGAAGCGCCGCTTGTGGGCGCGGAGGGAGGAGAGGCTGAGGCGGAGGACGGGGAAGCGCTTGCCGGCAGGCCGTGGCGTGCTCATGACCGGCCGCCTCCCCTGCCGTCGAAGGCCTTCAGGCGGTCCAGGACGCGTTCCGCGGTGGGCGCGGGCATCCGGTCGACGAGCCGTCCGTCCGCGAGGAAGACGACTTCGTCGGCGTGGGCCGCGGCGACCGGGTCGTGGGTGACCATGACGACCGTACGGCCGGTCCGCCGGACGGTGTCGCCGAGCAGCCTCAGCACCTCCTCGCCGGAACGCGAGTCGAGGTTGCCGGTCGGTTCGTCGGCGAAGACGACGTCGGGGCTCCCGGCGAAGGCGCGGGCGACCGCGACGCGCTGCTGCTGTCCGCCGGACAGCTCCGCGGGCCGGTGGTGCAGGCGGTCGCGCAGGCCGACGGTGTCGATCAGGGTGTCGAGCCAGGCCCGGTCGGGGGCGGCGCCGGCGAGGTCGAGCGGCAGGGTGATGTTCTCGGCGACGTTGAGCGTGGGCAGCAGGTTGAATGCCTGGAAGACGAAGCCGACGCGTTCGCGGCGCAGCAGCGTCAGCCGCCGGTCGTCGAGGGTCGACAGGTCGGTGTCGCCGATCAGCGCGGCGCCGGAGGTGAGGGTGTCGAGTCCGGCGGCGCAGTGCATGAGGGTGGACTTGCCGGAGCCCGAGGGCCCCATGATCGCGGTGAAGCGCCCGGCCGGGAAGTCGACGCTCACCCCGTCCAGGGCCCTCACCTCGGTGTCGCCGCCGCCGTAGACCTTCACGGCGTCGACGACCCGGGCGGCGGTGTCGGTACGCACGGCGGTGGTGGTCATCCCGCACCGCCCTTGGGCCGCGCGACCCGCCCGAACTGCTCCTCCAGGACGGTGAGGCGACGCCAGTACTCGTCCTCGTCGATCTCCCCGGCCGCGAAGCGGTGCCCGAGGAGAGCGATCGGCGACTGCTCGTCGTACGCGGGACGGTGACCGCCGGGTCCGCGACGGCCGCGCCACACGGTGCGGCGCAGGACGGTGACGACGGTGACGATCACGGCGGCCCAGATCAGCGGGAACAGGAGAACCCACGGTCCGGGACCTGCATGGGCGAGGGTGTTCATGTCGGTCAGCTCCTTGCGGTTCGTTACTCCCGAGACTCCCGCGCGGAGGAGGCCGAAGTCGTCGTACGACCAGCGGCTTCGCGTGTACGACGGGGGGAGTAGGGGGCCGCCTGTCGCCCTGCTCCCACGCGTCCTTTCCGGCTGTACCTACTGGTATGTACACTCGTGATCATGAGCACTCCGGAGCGACTGATCGAGGCCACCCGCGAGCTGCTGTGGGAGCGCGGGTACGTGGGCACCAGCCCCAAGGCGATCCAGCACGCCGCCGGTGCGGGCCAGGGCAGCATGTACCACCACTTCGCCGGGAAGCCGGACCTGGCGCTCGCCGCGATCCGGCGCACGTGCGAGGAGACGCGGGCGGCGGCCGAGGCCGCGCTCGGCGGCGAGGGGTCCGCGTACGCGCGGATCGAGGCGTACCTGCGGCGTGAGCGCAATGTCCTGCGCGGCTGCCCGGTCGGCCGTCTGACCATGGACCCGGACGTGATGGCGAACGCGGAACTGCGGGCGCCTGTCGACGAGACGCTCGACCGGCTGCGCGAACGGCTCGCCGGGATCGTCCAGGAGGGCCTGGACCGCGGAGAGTTGACAGGTCCACTCGATCCCGGCGCGCTTGCGGCCACGATCGTGGCCACTGTGCAGGGCGGCTATGTGCTGGCCCGTTCCTCGGGTGCGCCGGCGGCCTTCGAGGCAGCGGTCGACGGACTGCTCATGCTGCTGGGGTCCCACAAGGGACCAGTCTCATAAGGGAGTTCACGCCAGTGCATGCGATGCAGTACGAGATCACCCTGCCCGCCGACTACGACATGAGGATCATCCGCGAGCGGGTCGCGACCCGGGGCCGTCTGCTCGACGACTTCGCGGGGCTCGGCCTCAAGGCGTACCTGATCCGGGAACGGGCGGACGGCTCGCCGGTGAACCAGTACGCGCCGTTCTACCTGTGGGCCGCGCCGGAGGGCATGAACTCCTTTCTCTGGGGCCCCGGTTTCCAGGGCATCGTGAACGACTTCGGCCGGCCGGTGGTGCAGCACTGGATGGGCCTCGCGTACGCGGAGGGACCGGCGAACCACGCCGCACCGGCCACGGCGACGCGCCGTCGCGGGCCGGTCGCGTCGGCAAAGGCCCCGGGGGCTGCCGTCGAGGAGGCGCTGGCGCGCCACGAGGCGGAGTCGCGGGCCGACGGCGTGGTCGCGAGCGCGCTCGCGGTCGACCCGCGCGGCTGGGAGCTGCTGACGTTCACGTTGTGGGCGGCGGGGGCGGAGGTTCCGGGGGAGGCCGGGGAGCGGTTCCGGGTGCTGCATCTGTCGGCCCCGGAGCGGAAGTCGCTGCCCCAGGGCCGACAGTGGTGAGTTTCGGCAGGTCGGTGGGCGGGGTGCGTCAGCCGACCGGTACGAGGGTCAGATAGGCCATGCCGAGGATGTTCCGGTAGCCGAGCCAGCCGGCCCGCTGACGGTCGACGCGTGCGCGGGTCTCGGCGGCAAGCGGGTGGTCGGGGTGGGCGGCGAGCCAGAGTTCGGTGTCGTACCGGTAGCCGGACTCGAACTCCTCCCACTCCTCCCGGCCCGCCGTCTCGATCCAGGCGGGCCGGAACCCGGCCTCGATCGCCAGGTCCACGAGCTCGGGGAGGAGGAAGTGGTCCGCGACGGTGGCACCGGGCCACATGCCGGCCAGTTCGGCCTCGGTCGGGGTGCGCTCCCAGAAGCACTCGCCGAGCACGACCCGGCCGCCCGGGCGGACAAGCCGGCGCAGCTCGCGCAGCGCGGCCGCCAGGTCGTGCGGCAGCTCGGGGTCCAAGAGGGCCTGGCTGGAGCCCAGGCAGAGGATCGAGTCGACCGGCCCGCGCGTGGTGCCGAGCGCCGACTCCTCGACGAACTCGACGCGCTCGGCGAGCCCGCGCTCCTTGGCGAGGCCCCGGCCGCGGTCCAGATCCTCGGCCTCGATGTCGAGCCCGACGCCGGTAGCCCCGGGTGCAGCCTCAAGGACGCGCAGCAGCAACTCGCCCCAGCCGCAACCGATGTCGAGGACGGTGGCGGGCGAGCCGGCGGCGAGCCGCTGAATCATGCGGGTGGCCCGGGAATCGGAGAGGGGCCCGTGAAAGTCGAGACTGCCGAGACGCGGGGGAAGATCATTGTCGGTCATGAGGCGTGACCGTAGCTCCCCCGTGAGGTTCTGGCCAGCACTTGGCGGGGTCCTCGGTCCGGCAGGGGTTCCGGCGCGGGGTACGGGCGGGGCCTGGTGTCCTGCGCCCCTCAGCGCTCCTTGTGGGCGAGGGCTGCGAGTGGGTCGTCGAGGACGGGCTGCCAAGCCAGTTCGGCCGCGCCGACGAGGCTGTTGTGGTCCAGGGTGCAGGGGAGGATCGGTACGCCGCCGCTGCGGCCCCACAGGCTGCGGTCCGCGACCACCGCGCGCAGCCGCTCCGGGTCGGCGTCGAGCAGTTCGCGGTGCAGGCCGCCGAGGATGATCCGGTCAGGGTTGAGGATGTTGACCAGGCCCGCGAGGCCGAGGCCGAGCCGGTCGATCAGCTCCTCGGTGGCCGCCCGCACGCCCGGGTCGTCCCGCCGGGTGCGCAGCAGGTCGCGGGACTGCGCGAGCAACGAGACCTCGGGGCCGGGGTCTCGGCCGGCCGCGATGAGGAAGGCGAGCGGGTCCGTCTCGACGTCGAGGCAGCCCCGGCTGCCGCAGTAGCAGGCCCGGCCCTCGGGGTTCACCGTGAGGTGCCCGACCTCCAGCGCCAGGCCCGAACTCCCGGTGTGCAGGCGGCCGTCCAGGACGAGCGCGCCGCCCACGCCGCGGTGACCGGTGGCGACGCAGAGCAGGTGCTGTGCGCCGCGGCCCGCGCCGTGGCGGTGCTCGGCCAGGGCGGCGAGGTTCACGTCGTTGCCGGTGAAGGCGGGGCCCTCGATGCCGGCGGCGCGTACCTGCTCGGCGAAGATCTCGCGCACCGGCGCGCCCGCGGGCCAGGCCAGGTGCAGCGGATTGAGGGCGGTGCCCTCGGGCTCCGCGACGGCGGACGGCGCGGCGAGACCCGCGCCGACGCAGCGGCGGCCGCTCGCGCGGAGCAGGGCCGCTCCGGCCTCGACGACCTCGCCGAGCACCTGCGCCGGGTCCTCCGAGACGGTGACGCAACCGGGCGCGGTCGCGACGATCCCCCCGCCGAGCCCGACGAGTGCGGCGCGGAACCCGTCCGCGTGGACCTGGGCGGCGAGCGCGACGGGCCCGTTGTCGTCGACGGCGAGTCGGTGCGAGGGCCGACCCTGGGACCCGGCGGCGGCCCCCGGGTTGGAGTCGACGCGGATCAGCCCGAGCGCCTCCAGCTCGGCGGCCACGGCCCCGGCGGTGGCACGGGTGACACCCAGCTCGGCGGTGAGCACGGCGCGGGTGGGCGCGCGTCCGGTATGCACGAGTTCCAGCGCGGGCCCGAGTGCGCTGCGCCCCCTGTCCAGCCGTGTCCGGGTCGTGGTCGCCTTGCCGTTCATGAGGGCGAGTCTCCCATGATCGGCCACCCCGGTTCCCCCGGCGGGGGTACGAATCGGGCGGGGGGCTTGTCAGGGGCGGGGGAGGTCGGCGAGCTGCGCTGCCGGGCGGTCGGCGCGGGGCAGGCGGACTTCGGCTGTCCTGCCGGACGGCGGGCGCGGGAGCGCAGCCGTACGCGGGCGGCCGGCGCGGCGCGGGGCGGGCGACCTGCGGTTGTCCTGCCGGGCGGGCCGCACGGGCAGGACCACAGGTGCGAGGCAGCAGGCGGGCGGCCGCCGGCAGGACAGCCGGCCCGGAGCGCAGCCGTGCGCATGCGGCCGCCCCTGCCCCGGGCGGACCGCCCGCGCCGAGACGGTCGGGCGGTCGTTTCGCGGACACCAGGTCGGGTACCGCGCCGTGTGAAGGCAGGGGCTCCCCCGGGGAGGCGACATGCCAGGCACCGACACCCGCACCCGCACGAAGGCGACCGTCGAGGCGCTGCTGGCCGAGCGTGGAGTCACGTACGCCGAGGAGGCCGGGATCCGGCTCCGGGACACGCCGCAGCCGCTTTACCAGCTGCTCGTCCTGACGCATCTGCTCAGCGCGCGGATCCGGGCGTCGACCGCTGTGGCCGCCGCGCGCGCCCTGTTCGCGGCGGGGATGCGCACCCCGCAGCGGATGCGGGACGCGACCTGGCAGGAGCGGGTCGACGCGCTGGGCGAGGGCGGGTACCGCCGTTACGACGAGAGCACGGCGACGCAGCTGGGCCGGGAGGCCGAGCTGGTCCTGGACGCGTACGGCGGCGACCTGCGCCGGATGCGGGAGGCGGCCGGCGGGGACCCGGACGCCCTGATCGCCGCGCTGCGCGAGTCGCCTGGGATCGGGCCCGCGGGCGCGGACATCTTCCTGCGCGAGGTCCAGGACGTCTGGCCGGAGTTCGCGCCCCGCCTGGACGGTCGCGCGCTCGACGGCGCGCGCCGCCTGGGGCTGCCGCCGGAGCCGACGGCACTCGCGGCACTGGTACCCCGCGACCGCCTGCCCGCGCTGGCCGCAGCGCTCGTCCGGGTCGCCCTCGACCCCCACGCGCCGGAGGACGGCACCGAGTCGGTCCACGCCGCGTGACCGACGCCACCGCCGGACCTCGTCCAGTCACCCGATGCGAAGCCGGGCCACGATCCGTCACCGACACAGTGCCTGGCGCCGCTTGCTGACGAACACGGTCCCGCACCCCGCGACATGCCCGATACCGGGGCCGCGCCGCGCCCCGCCCCACGACGACGCCACGCCGCAACCCGCCGGACGCCCCCGCACCACCGCCCCCGTCCCGCACCACCCCACCCCGCCCCCGTCCCGACGACCGCCCCGCGACCGCCCGCTCCCACCTCCCACCAGCTTGATACGAACCGCCCCCGCCCCCTATCCTGAGTTTGTGCCGCTACTAAACAAAGTAACGACGACCATCCCTGGGAGCCTCGGCGGAGACACCGCCTCCCTCTCCCGCCTCCGCCTCGCCCTCACCCTCTTCTTCGCGCTCGACGGGTTCCTCTTCGCCGGCTGGGTGGTGCGGATTCCGGCCATCAAGGCGCAGACCGGCGCGTCCGCGGGCGATCTGGGCCTCGCGCTGCTCGGTGTGTCGGCCGGTGCGGTCGTCACGATGACGCTGACCGGGCGGCTGTGCCGGCGGTTCGGCAGTCATGCCGTCACCGTCGCCACCGCCGTACTGCTCTCGCTGAGCATCGCGCTGCCCGCGCTCACCCGTTCCCCGCTCGCCCTGGGCCTGGTCCTGCTGGTGTTCGGCGCCGCGTACGGCGGCATCAACGTGGCGATGAACAGCGCCGCGGTCGACCTCGTCGCCGCGCTGCGCCGGCCCGTGATGCCCAGCTTCCACGCCGCGTTCAGCCTCGGCGGCATGCTCGGCGCGGGACTCGGCGGGCTTGTCGCCGGTTCCGTGGCCCCCGCCGCGCACCTGCTCGGCCTGACGCTCGCCGGCCTCCTCCTGACCGCGCTCGCCGGTCCCACCCTGCTGCGCCACCCCTCCCCCGCGCCGCCCGAGGCCGCGCCGAAGCAGGGCGCGCGGCCCGCCACCGGGCCCAAGGCGCGCCGGGCCGTCCTCGTCTTCGGCGTGATCGCGCTGTGCACGGCGTACGGCGAGGGTGCGCTGGCCGACTGGGGCGCGCTCCACCTGGAACAGGACCTGCACGCCCACCCGGGCATCGCCGCCGCCGGCTACTCGGTCTTCGCGCTGACCATGACCGCCGGACGCCTCTCCGGTACGGCGCTCCTCGAACGCCTCGGCCAGACCCGCACCTTGGTGGCGGGCGGCGCGACGGCCGCGGCGGGCATGCTGCTGGGCGCGCTCGCCCCGAGCGTCTGGGCCGCGCTGCTCGGGTTCGCGATCACGGGCCTGGGGCTGGCCAACATCTTCCCGGTCGCGGTGGCCCGCGCCGGTGCGATCGCCGGCCCCGGCGGCGTCGCGGCCGCCTCCACGCTCGGGTACGGCGGCATGCTCCTCGGCCCCCCGTCGATCGGCTTCCTGGCCGACTGGTTCTCCCTGCCGCTGGCCCTGACCACGGTCGCCGTCCTCGCCGCCGGCGCGGCACTGATCGGCTACGCGACGCGCAACGCCTCGGCGCCCACGACAGCTTGACGATACGTCCGCCTGAATGCAGCCGGTGAGTACGGCTGACCGGCGCCCCTTGAGTAGCCCTACTCAGGCCCCGTCCCGCCGCCGCGTGCAGAATCGTCACGGCGGGGCGGCCTGACCGCACCCGGGATCGAAACGGCACAGAGAGCGGACACAAGAGCGGATCATGACGACAATGCAGCGCCTGGGCGCCCTCGCACGGCTCACCTTCGGCAATCCGCTCTCCCTCGCGTACCTCGGCATCGTCGGTGTGCTCGTGCTGCTCGACCGGACGTCGACGGCCTCGGCGCACAGCGACGCCTCGATCATTCCGGGGCTGCTGGCTCTCGCGCTGGCCTTGCCGACCGGGGCCGTGGTGTTCATGCTGCGCGACCTGTTCGACGAGAACGTCTTCATCCCGGCCGCGCTGGTCTTCTCGTACGTCTTCCAGGCCTTCGTCATCGGCGTCGTGTACCGCTGGTTCCGCAATCGTGCTGCGCGCGCCCGTACCGTGCCGGGGCCGGGCGCGGCCTGGGAGAATCCCCCGCATGGAACCGATCATGAACGTCGCTGAACTCGTCGCGGCTCTCGACGAGTCGGGCCGCGCGCTGGCCGACGCGGCCGACGAGGCGGGGCTGGACGCGCCGGTGCCGACCTGCCCGGGCTGGCAGGTCCGCGACCTGCTGCGGCACACCGCCATGGTGCACCGCTGGGCCGCCGCGTTCGTGACCGAGGGGCACACCTCGTACCACCCCGACGGCGGCGAGCCGCAGCTCGACGGCGAGGAGCTGCTCGGATACTTCCGCGAGGGTCACGCGGCGCTGGTCGAGGCGCTGACGAAGGCGCCCGCGGACCTGGAGTGCTGGACCTTCCTGCCGGCTCCGTCGCCGCTGGCCTTCTGGGCCCGCCGGCAGGCGCACGAGACCGGAGTGCACCGCGCGGACGCCGAGTCGGCGCTGCCGTCCGGTCCGCGCCCGGTGGACGCGACCCTGGCGGTCGACGGCATCGACGAACTGCTGTATGCCTTCCACGGCCGCGACCGCAGCCGGGTCCGTACCGAGACGCCGCGCGTGCTGCGGGTGGAGGCCACGGACACCGGCGACGTGTGGACCGTACGGCTGTCGCCGGACGCGCCGAGCACGACGCGTACGACGCGGTCGGACGACAGCGACGGTCCCGCCGACTGCACGCTGTCCGGCCCCGCCTGGCGGCTCTTTCTGACGCTGTGGAACCGACTGCCCGCCGACGCGGTGGAGCTCACCGGCGACGCCTCGCTCGCCGCCCTGTGGCGTGAGCACTCCGGAATCACCTGGTCGTAACCGAGCGGCGACACGCACGCGGCGGGGCCGAACCGAGCGCACAGGCACCGGGGAGGCCACGCACGCTTGCTCCCGAGGCCACGGGCCCCCGGACCGCCTCAGCCGTCCCGGGAATCCGCCCCGTCCTCGCCCAACATCCGCTTCAACACCGCCCGTTGCCGCGGCAGCGCCTCCGCGTACCGCGCGCGACCCGCGTCCGTGAGCGCCACCCGCACCCCGCGCCGGTCCTCGCCGCACATCCCTCGCACGACCAGGCCGCTCTTCTCCAGGCGGGCCACCAGGCGCGAGAGCGCGCTCTGGCTCAGATGGACGCGGTCCGCCAGTTCCTGGACCCGGTACGCGCTGCCGCCGTCCGCCGGGGCCTCCTCGGCGAGCACGTCGAGCACGTCGAAGTCGCTGGCGCCGATCCCGTACGCGTGCAGAGCGCGGTCCAGCTCGCAGGTCGTCCGGCGGTGCAGTGCGAGGACGTCCCGCCACTCCTCCACGAGCGCACGCTCGGACTTCATCGCTGCCATGGCCGCACGTTAGCAGAGAAGCCGCTCTTTGTTGCTTCGGAATTAAATGCGCACGCATTCAATGCATGTGCATGTACTGTGCCGTGCATGACCACTCCGCTCAACTCCCCTGCCTCACAAGAACGATGGAGCCCCCGCCTCTGGGGCACCCTGCTCGTGCTGTGCGCCGCGATGTTCCTCGACGCCCTCGACGTCTCGATGGTCGGCGTCGCCCTGCCGTCCATCGCCACCGACCTCGGCCTGTCCACGGCCACCCTGCAGTGGATCGTCAGCGGCTACATCCTCGGCTACGGCGGCCTGCTGCTTCTCGGCGGCCGCGCGGCCGACCTGCTCGGCCGCCGCCGGGTCTTCCTGATCGCCCTCGCCGTCTTCGCCCTCGCGTCCCTGCTCGGCGGCCTGGTCGACTCCGGTCCGCTGCTGATCGCCAGCCGCTTCATCAAGGGCCTGAGCGCCGCGTTCACCGCCCCCGCCGGCCTCTCGATCATCACCACGACCTTCAAGGAGGGCCCGCAGCGCAACCGTGCCCTCTCCATCTACACCACCTGCGCCGCCACCGGCTTCTCCATGGGCCTGGTGCTCTCCGGCCTGCTCACCGAGCTGAGCTGGCGCTGGACGATGCTGCTGCCGGCGCCCGTCGCCCTGATCGCGCTGGTCTTCGCCCTCAAGCTGATCCCGCACAGCGCCCGCGAAGAGGGCCGCGGCGGCTACGACCTGCCGGGCGCCGTCACCGGCACGGCCGCGATGCTGCTGCTCGTCTTCACCGTCGTCCAGGCCCCCGAGGTCGGCTGGGGCTCCGCCCGCACGCTGCTGTCCTTCGCGGCCACCGCCGCGCTCCTCGCCGCCTTCGTGGCGATCGAGCGGCGCAGCGCGAGCCCGCTGGTCCGGCTCGGGGTGCTGCGGTCCGGCTCGCAGGTCCGGGCGCAGCTCGGCGCGGCCGCGTTCTTCGGCTCGTACGTCGCCTTCCAGTTCATCGTGACCCAGTACATGCAGTCGCTGCTCCACTGGTCCGCGCTGCAGACCGCTCTCGCCTTCCTGCCGGCCGGCCTGCTGGTGGCGCTGTCCTCGACGAAGATCGGCGGGATCGTCGACCGGTTCGGCACGCCCCGGGTCATCGCGACCGGCTTCACGCTCCTGACCGTCGGGTACGCGCTCTTCCTGCGGATCTCGCTCACCCCGCAGTACGCGGCGGTGATCCTGCCGTCGATGCTGCTGCTCGGCGCGGCCTGCGCCCTGGTCTTCCCCTCGCTCAACATCCAGGCCACCAGCGGCGTGGCGGACGAGGAGCAGGGCATGGTCTCCGGGCTCCTGAACACCTCGATCCAGGTCGGCGGCGCGCTCGTCCTGGCCGTCGTCACCGCCGTGATCACGGCGGACGGAACCGGCACCGGCTCCCCGCAGGCGGTCCTGGACAGCTTCCGGCCCGGCCTGGCCGTGGTGACCGTCATCTCCCTCGCCGGCCTGCTGATCACGCTGCCGGGGCTGCGGAAGCGGCGCGGCGGGTCCGCGCAGGGATCGCTGGTCGTCGCCAAGTCGTCCGGGGGCGTCGCCGAGACCGCGACGCCCACGCAGAAGGCGGCCGAGCCGGTCGGACTGCGCGACTGACGCACGGGCACGGAGGACTCCGTACCTGTACGGGGGGGTACGGAACCGGGGGCGGCCGCCGCATGCGGTCGCCCCCGCCTCGTTACGCGTACGGCCGCCCCGCAGCCGAGCCCCCTCAGCCCCTCAGCCGAGCCACCCTGGCCTCACCAGCCCCGACTCGTAAGCGCGCACGACCAGTTGCGCGCGGTCCCGTGCGCCGAGTTTCACCATCGTCCGGCTCACGTGCGTCTTGGCGGTCAGCGGGCTGACGACCAGCCGGCGGGCGATCTCCTCGTTGGACAGCCCGATGCCGACCAGTGCCATCACCTCCCGCTCCCGCTCGGTGAGTTCGTCGAGGCCGTGCGGGTCGGCGGGGCCCTTGGAGCGGGCCGCGAACTCCTCGATGAGGCGACGGGTGACGCCGGGCGAGAGCAGCGCGTCGCCGTGGACGACGGCGCGCACCGCCCGCAGCAGCTCCTCGGGCTCGGTGTCCTTGACCAGGAAGCCGGACGCGCCGGCGCGGATCGCCTCGAAGACGTACTCGTCGAGCTCGAACGTGGTCAGCATGACCACCTTGACCGCGCCGAGTTCGGCGTCGCCGGTGATCGTGCGGGTGGCGGCCAGGCCGTCGAGCCGCGGCATCCGGATGTCCATCAGGACGGCGTCCGGCCGCAGTTCGCGGACTAGCGCCACCGCCTCCTCGCCGTCCGCGGCCTCCCCCACCACCTCGATGTCGGGCTGGGCGTCGAGCAGCGCCCGGAACCCCGCCCGGACCAGTGACTGGTCGTCGGCGAGCAGTACGCGGATCACGGTGTCTCCTTCTGCCGCAGGGGGAGCCTGGCGCGCACCCGGAACCCGCCGTCGGGCCGGGCGCCCGCGTCGATCGTGCCACCGAGGGCGGCCGCCCGCTCCCGCATTCCGGCCAGGCCGTTGCCGCTGCCGCCCGCGTCGTCGCCGGTGGCCGGGCCGTCGTCGTCGACCTGGAGCTCCAGGGCATCGGGGGCCTGGTCGATCCGGACGCGTGCGGTGCGCGAGCCGGAGTGGCGGACGACGTTGGTGAGCGCCTCCTGGACGATCCGGAAGGCGGCCAGGTCGGTGCCGGGCGGGACGGGGGCGGGCGTGCCGCGCCGGGTGACCTCGACGGTGAGCCCGGCCGCAGCGGCCTGCTCGACGAGTTCGGGCAGCCGGTCGAGCCCGGGGGCGGGGGTGCGCGGGGCGTCGCCGGGGGTGCGCAGGGAGTCCAGCACCTGCCGGACCTCGCCCAGGGCCTCCTTGCTGGCGGCCTTGATGGTGGTGAGGGCGGTGCGGGCCTGCTCCGGGTCGCCGTCGAGCAGCGCGAGGCCGACGCCCGCCTGGACGTTGATGACGGAGAGGGAGTGGGCGAGTACGTCGTGGAGTTCGCGGGCGATGCGCAGCCGCTCCTCGTCGGCGCGGCGGCGCTCGGCCTCGGCGCGCTCGGCCCGCTCCTGCGCCCACTGCTCCCGGCGGACCCGGACGAGTTCGGAGGCGGCCAGGATCGCCACGACGAAGCCCGCGACCGGGAGTTCCTGGCCCCAGGGGGCCGGGCCGTCGCCGGCGGGCGGCAGATAGCGGTAGAGCCAGTGGCCGACGAGCACATGGCCGAGCCACAGCAGGCCGAGCGCCCACCAGGCGGACCGCCGGTGGCCGTGCACGATCGCCGCATAACAGGCGACGCCGACGACGACGAAGACGGGGCCGTACGGGTAGCCCCCGGCGAGGTACGCGAGGGCCGTCGCCGCCACCCCGAAGACCACCGGGACGGGGTGGCGGTGACGGAGCAGCAGCATCGCGGGACCGGCGAGCAGCAGGATCCGCGCGTACGCGTCGAGCGACTCCCGGTCGACCTGGTTGCGCGCGGCGAACCCGGTGCCGACGAGGACGAACACGGCGATCAGCAGCGTGGACCGCCAGGGCAGTCCCTTCCCGGGCTCCACGTCGGCCCAGTGCCGCAGCCACGGGGGGCCGCCGGTTCGGTGTGCGTCCATACGGCCACGCTAGACGCGGCGGGCGGGCGGCGGCGTCAGCCTCGCGTGGTGATCACGCGTACTCCCGGTGGAGTACGCGCCCCGCCCTCCGGGCGGCTCGGCGGCGGCTCAGCGGCGGGGCAGCAGGCCCACCTCGCGGCCCAGGCGGGCGGCTGCGTCGTCGAAGAACCCGTCGCGGTCCTCGACGATCCGGTTGAACTGTCCGAACACCTCGAAGGAGACCAGGCCGAAGAGCTGTGCCCATGCGCCGACGAGGGTGATGGCGAGCTCGGGCGGCAGGTCGGGCGCGAAGTCGGCGGCCATCCGCTCGGCCTCGGGGCGCAGCCGCTCGCCGAGCCGGGGCAGCGCGACGCCGTCGGAGACGTAGGCGCCGCGGGCGACGGAGATCAGGACCAGGCCGACGCGCGAGGCGGGGCCGACGGTGTCCTGGGGCGCGGAGTAGCCGGGTACCGGGGAGCCGTAGATCAGCGCGTACTCGTGGGGGTGGGCGAGGGCCCAGGCTCGGACGGCGCGGCAGACGGCGGTCCAGCGGGCGGGGTGGTCGGTGGCGGTGGCGGTGGCGAGGGCGGACTCGGCGGCGGCGCCGATCGCGTCGTAGGCGTCGACGATGAGGGCGGTGAGGAGGTCGTCGCGGCTGGGGAAGTAGCGGTAGAGCGCGGAGGAGACCATGCCGACCTCTCGGGCGACGGCCCGCAGCGAGAGCTTGGCCGCGCCCTCGGCGGCGAGTTGTCTGCGGGCCTCGTCCTTGATGGTCGCGGTGATCTCGACGCGGGCGCGGGCGCGGGCTCCTTGAACGCTGGTCATGAGAGCAGTGTGCCACGATTCAGAGCACTGCACACAAATGAGAGCAGTGCTCTTGCATCGGAACGTCGACCCGTGCACACTGATCTCAAGCGAGAACACCGCTCTCGAAATGAATCACCGATCGCACCGAGGAGCCCCCGATGAGCGCCACGCCGTACTACCTCCAGGGCAGCCCGATGGCCATCCGCCTCAACAACGTCGTCGGTTGGCTCGCCCGGCACGGCATCAGCCTGCTCGGCTCGGCCGAACTGTCCGTGCGCGGCCGCAAGAGCGGACAGATGCAGCGCATCCCCGTCAACCCGCACACCCACGACGGCGACCAGTACCTGGTCTCCGCCCGCGGCCACTCGCAGTGGGTGCGCAACATGCGCGTCGCTGGCGTCGGCGAGCTGCGGGTCGGCCGCAAGGTCCGCACCTTCTCCGCCGTCGAGGTCCCCGACGCCGAGAAGCTCCAGGTGCTCCGCACCTACCTGGAGAAGTGGGGCTGGGAGGTCAACCAGTACTTCAAGGGCGTGACCGCGCAGTCCACCGACGAGGAGATCATCGCCGCCGCCCCCGACCACCCTGTCTTCCGCATCACGGTCACCCGGTGACTGCCCGGCGGCGCACGAGCGGGCGCGGAATCGCGTGGTGGGCCGGTCCGGGCACACCGCCCGGACCGGCCCACCACCCCGATGTCACGAGGTCAACCGGTCACGACGCCTCAGGAGCGCCCGCCCGGTCCGCGTCCCGCCCGTCGGACGCGACCGTCCCGGGCTCGTCGGCGACCGTCGTCGCACCCCGGCTCCGCCGGTCCTCCGTCGCCATCCTCCGGTCCAGCAGGTCCAGCGCACGCCGCGCCACCGCGTGCGTGCGGACCAGGCCGGCGAGGGAGGTCGCGCCGCGCGTGATGTCCGTGAAGGCGTTCCAGACCGGGCGCAGGCCGGTGATCGCCGCGTGCAGCAGGCCGGGCTTGCGCTCGAAGAGCGCGAGCATCCGGCGGCCCACGGCCATCTCCACGCCAAGGCCGGCCTTGATCGCGAACGCGTAGTTCAGCGCCTGCCGACGGGCGTCCACCGCGTCGTTCGCCTCCGCGATCCGGACCGCCCACTCCCCCGCCAGCCGCCCCGAGCGCAGCGCGAACGAGATGCCCTCGCGGGTCCACGGCTCAAGCAGGCCCGCCGCGTCGCCGCAGACCAGGACGCGGCCCCGGGACAGCGGCGAGTCGTCGCTCCGGCAGCGCGTCAGATGACCGGACGAGACGGCCGGCTCGAAGCCCGCGAGCCCGAGCCGGGCGATGAAGTCCTCCAGGTACCGCTTGGTGGCGGCGCCCTCGCCGCGCGCCGAGATGACGCCCACCGTCAGCGTGTCCCCCTTCGGGAACACCCAGCCGTAACTGCCGGGCATCGGGCCCCAGTCGATGAGCACCCGGCCCTTCCAGTCCTCCGCCACCGATGCCGGAACCGGGATCTCCGCCTCCAGGCCCAGGTCGACCTGGTCGAGCTTCACCCCGACGTGCGCCCCTATCCGGCCCGCGCTGCCGTCCGCGCCGACCACCGCGCGCGCCAGGATCGTCTCGCCGTCGCCGAGCACGACCGCGACCGTGCGCCGGTCCGGCACCGCCGGACCGTGCTGCTCGACCCGGGCGACGGCCACGCCGGTACGCAGCTCCGCGCCGGCCTTCTGCGCCTCCTCGACCAGACCGGCGTCGAACTCCGGCCGGTTGATGAGTCCGAAGAGCATCCGGCGGGACCGGCGAGTGCGCGCGAAGCGGCCGTTCATCGAGAACGTGACCGCGTGCACCCGGTCCTGCAGGGGCAGTTCGAAGCCGGGCGGCAGCGCGTCCCGGGACGGGCCGATGATGCCGCCGCCGCAGGTCTTGTAACGGGGCAGCTCCGCCTTCTCCAGGAGCAGCACGCGCCGGCCGGCGACCGCCGCCGCATACGCGGCCGACGCGCCCGCGGGCCCTGCCCCGACCACGACCACGTCCCACACGCCCTCGGGCGCTTCCGCGAGTTCGGGGGCGGTCTCCTCCGCGGCGCCCGACTCCGCCGCGTCCGACTGCGCCGCGCCCGACTCCGCCGCACGGGTGTCCTCCGCCCCGGTCTCCCCCGCCCGACCCGCCCGGGTGCCGTCCGCCGCGGACTGCTCCGCGCCCGCCTCTGCCGCTCCGGCGTCTGCGTTCTCGCTGCTCACGATGTGCTTCTGCTCCTGATCCGACCAGTCGTCCCTGCACTTCTCGGCATCCTACGGCGCGGCCCCGAAAGCCCCGCGCCGTAGGATCGGCCGTGCGTTCGCCGTACAACCGACACGACGAACGTCCTATACAACGTCGCACCCACCAGGAGCGTGCCCATGACCGCCCATCCGATCGCCGAGACCGTCGCGACCCTGATGCCCCGTGCCAAGACGGAGCTCGCGGAACTGGTGGCCTTCCAGTCGGTGGCGGACGAGGCGGTGGCCCCCCGCAGCGAATGCGAGGCCGCCGCCGGCTGGGTGGCCGACGCGCTGCGCGCCGAGGACTTCCAGGACGTGGCGCTGCTCGACACCCCCGACGGCTCGCAGTCGGTGTACGGCGTGCTGCCCGGCCCGGCCGACGCGCCGACGGTCCTGCTCTACGCCCACTACGACGTGCAGCCGAAGCTGGACGAGTCGGCGTGGATCTCCCCGCCGTTCGAGCTGACGGAGCGCGACGGCCGCTGGTACGGCCGCGGCGCGGCCGACTGCAAGGGCGGCTTCATCATGCACCTGCTCGCGCTGCGCGCCCTCAAGGCCAACGGCGGCGTCCCGGTGACGGTGAAGGTGATCGTCGAGGGCTCGGAGGAGCAGGGCACGGGCGGCCTTGAGCGGTACGCCGAGACGCACCCGGATCTGCTGACGGCGGACGCCATCGTGATCGGCGACACCGGCAACTTCCGCGTGGGCCTGCCGACCGTCACCGCCACCCTGCGCGGCATGACGATGATCCGCGTCCAGATCGACACCCTGGAGGGCAACCTGCACTCCGGTCAGTACGGCGGCGCCGCGCCCGACGCGCTGGCCGCGCTGATCCGCGTCCTGGACACGCTGCGCACCGAGGACGGCTCCACGGTCATCGACGGGCTGCCCTCGGACGGGGTCTGGGACGGCCTGCAGTACCCGGAGGAGGACTTCCGCAAGGACGTCCGCGTCCTGGACGGCGTGGGCCTGCCGGGCAACGGCACCGTGGCGGACCGCATCTGGGCCCGCCCGGCAGTCACCGTCATCGGCATCGACTGCCACCCGGTGGCCGGCGCGACGCCGTCGATCCCGTCGACCGCCCGCGCGCAGATCAGCCTGCGGGTGCCGCCGGGCCAGGACGCCGCCGAAGCGACCCAGCTGCTGTACGCGCACATCGAGAAGCGCGTGCCGTGGAACGCGCGGGTCAGCTTCGAGCAGGTCGGCCAGGGCCAGCCGTTCCGCGCGGACGTGACCAGCCCCGCGTACACCTCGATGGCCGAGGCGATGCGGATCGCGTACCCGGGCGAGGAGATGCAGTCGTCCGGCATGGGCGGCTCGATCCCGCTGTGCAACACGCTCGCCGCGCTCTACCCGGAGGCGGAGATCCTGCTGATCGGCCTGAGCGAGCCGGAGGCGCAGATCCACGCGGTGAACGAGTCGGTCTCGCCGGAGGAGCTGGAGCGACTGTCCGTCGCCGAGGCGCACTTCCTTCTCAACTACGCCCGCTCGAAGCAGAACTGACGCACGCTCATGGCCGGTCCGCCGTATGCGGATCGGCCGAGAGCAGAGAGACGTGCGGCGGACGCGCGGACAGCCGTACGTTCGCCGCATGAACTCCTTGGACCTCACCTTCACCGAGATCACTCCCCGGCTCCACCAGCTGCACTTCTCCATCGGCCAGGCCTATCTGTGGCGCGACGACCAGGAGTTGACGCTGATCGACGCCGGCTGGGCGGGCGCGGCCGACGAGGTCGACGCGGCGGTGCGCTCCGCCGGCCTGGACCCCGCCCGGCTGCGGCGGATCGTGCTCACCCACGCCCACCGCGACCACGTGGGCTGCGCCCAGGAACTGGCGGACCGGCACGGCGCGGAGATCCTCGCCCACCGCCTTGACGCCCCGGTCGTACGGGGTGAGGCGCCCGTCCCCGACCCGATCCTGCTCGACTGGGAGGTCCCGCTGTACGAGCACGGGCTCACCGTCCCCGTCGCGCCGCCGACCCGCGTGGACCGCGAGCTGGAGGACGGCGACGAGCTGGGCTTCGGCGACGGGGCGGTCGTGGTGCACACACCGGGGCACACGGACGGCTCGATCGCCGTCCATCTGCCCCGCCACGGAGTGCTGTTCACCGGCGACACGGTGGCCGCGGTGCAGGGGGTGACGCTGGGCGTCTTCCATGTGGACCGGGAGCAGGCCAGGGAGTCGATGCGCCGGCTCGCGAAGCTGAGCCCGTCGATGGTGTGCTTCGGCCACGGCGTCCCGCTGACACAGGACGCCGCGGCCGTTCTGTCGGCCGCGGCGGAGGCGGCGTAGCCGGGCTCAGCCGACCGGGACGCCTGCCTCCAGGTTGAGGACGCTGCCGCGTTCGCGGGCGCGCAGGGCCCAGCGGAGCCGTCGGTAGCGGACCGGCGGCAGCAGCTCGGCGGCCTCCGCCTCGGTGACGAAGCGCCAACCGCGCAGTTCGGCGCCGGGCAGCAGGAGGTCGCCGGCCGCGGCGGCGGGGAGCGTCCCGCCGTCGAACAGGAAGCGGAGCCCGCCGTACCCCGGCGGCCGGGGCGGCTCCCAGTCGATCACGAGGAGCCCCGGCGGGGCGTCGAGCCGCAGTCCGAGCTCCTCCGCGACCTCCCGGACTCCTGCGCGGACGGGGGACTCGCCGGCCTCGACGACACCGCCGGGGAACTCCCAACCGGCCTTGTAGGTGGGGTCGACGAGCAGGACGCGGTCCTGCTCGTCGAAGAGCAGCACCCCGGCGGCCACGGTCTCGCCGGTGGGTTCGGGGGTCTGCACGATCCCGCAGGGGCGGGCGGCGCCGTTCCGGAGCGCCTCGGCGAGGGCCTCGGCGGTGGCGGCGGGGGTGAGGGCGGAGTTGTCGACGACATGCGCGTCCTCGCCCAGCCAGCCGCCGAGCGCGGTCTGGTACGTGTCGATGTGGTCGTACGCCCATTGCCGTACGCGCTCG
This sequence comes from Streptomyces sp., assembly GCF_036566765.1. GTDB lineage: Bacteria > Actinomycetota > Actinomycetes > Streptomycetales > Streptomycetaceae > Streptomyces. Next base: position 5,689 of record NZ_DATCVQ010000197.1, on the reverse strand, counting down.
TTGCCCTCGGGGTCGTCCGCGGACTCCTCCCGGCCGGCTATTCGTTCCCGCAGGATCGTTTCGTCGGGGGCGAGCACCACGTGCCGCACCTCGATGCGGCGGGCCGCGAGGCCGCCGAAGATCTCGTCCCGGTACTCCTGGCGGAGCAGCGTCATCGGTACCACCAGCACGCCGCCGACCTCGGCGAGCAGCGCGGCGGCGGTCTCCACGACCATGCGCCGCCAGATCGGCAGGTCCTGGAAGTCGTCGACCTCGGCGAGGCGCTTCGGCGGCAGCAGGTACCGCAGGCCGAATCCGGTGAGTTCGGGGTCGTACAAGGTGCTGTGCGGGATCAGCTCGAGCAGTTCGCGCGCGGCGCTTGTCTTTCCGGCGCTGAACGTTCCGTTGATCCAGACGATCACAGTGCCCCCTCTGCCGTAGCCCCTTGGTGGGTTGCCACCCCCACCCTGCCACGGCGGACGCCCGGGTGTGAGACGTCTCACGGTCCGAACAACGGGGCCCGCGGGGGCGTGACACTTCGAAGCGGAGCCTCGTTGGAACGGGCATATGACAAGGGGGTACGAGCATGCGCACGGTGTTGGAACGTTTTCCCGCGGGAGGCCCTCGGGGCAGCTGGCCGGCCGAGGAGTTCGCGCGGGCACGACGCGAAGAGGGGCTGCCGGCGGAGGTGGTGATGGACCTGGAGTCGGACGCGTTCCTGGTGATCGTGGCCCAGCCGACGGGGGAACGCGCCTCGGGCGGCACGGGGCACACGGACTACACGGCGACGGCGGCCTGACGGGGCGTCGGGGGGCGCGTAGGCCGGGCGCGTACGAACCGTCGACGCCACCGCGCCCGCGTACGAGCCATCGACTCGGCCCGCGGTGGGCCGAACCGTCGACGCTGCCGCACCCTCACGCGGCCGGGGCCGAAGGCTCCCGGGTCAGCGGGCCGGAGGCGGCGGCCGCCGCGCCCAGGAGGCCCGCGTCGGTGCCGGTGCGAGCCGGGACGACGGTCAGGTCCCGGACGAACGACAGCGTGGCGTACTCGCGCAGGCTGCGCCGCAGCGGCGCGAAAAGCACCTCGCCCGCCCCCGCCACTCCCCCGCCGACGACCGCGATGTCGAGCTCCACGAGGGTGGCCGTCGCGGCGATCCCGGCGGCGAGGGCCCGCGCGGCGCGTGCGAAGGAGGCCTGGGCGATCGGATCGCCCGCCCGGGCCGCGGCGGCGACCGCGGCGGCAGAGGAGTCTCCGTCGGGGCCCGGCCGCCAGCCGTTGTCCAGGGCGCGGCGGGCGATGTTCGGTCCGCTGGCGATGCGCTCGACGCAGCCACGGGACCCGCAGGCGCAGGGGTCGCCGTCCAGGTCGACGCTGATGTGCCCGATGTGGCCGGCGTTCCCGGTGGGGCCGGTGTGGAGCCGACCGCCGAGCACGAGGCCGCCACCGACGCCCGTGGAGACGACCAGGCACAGCGCGTTGTCGTGACCGCGGGCGGCGCCCTGCCAGTGCTCGGCCGCGGTCATGGCGACGCCGTCGCCGACCAGGGTGACGGGACGGGCCCCGACGGCCCGCTCCACCCGCTCGACGAGCGGATAGTCGCGCCAGCCGGGGATGTTGACGGGGCTGACGACCCCGCGCGCCGCGTCCACGGGCCCCGCGCTGCCGATGCCGACCGCTCCGGCGGCCGCCCAGAGCGGCCCGGCGGCGAGCTCCGCGAGGACCTCCTCGACCGCGCGCATCACCGTCTCGCCGTCCTCCCGCGCCGGCGTGGGCCGCTGCGCCCGTACGAGGATCCCGCCGCTTCCGTCCACCAGCGCGCCGGCGATCTTGGTGCCGCCGATGTCGAGAGCGGCAACGAGCTCGGTATGCATGGGCGCGGATTCTCCAGAAGGTGGACGGAAAGGTGGACGGATTGGCTGCCGAGTCCAGTCTCCCTGGCCTTGACAACGTTGTCCAGGCTCTATGCTCGACAACATCTCCCGTCGTACCCCTCTTCCGCACTCCCCACCGCCGCATCCCCGCTCCCGCTCCCGCTCCCCCCTCCCGCTAACAGAGGAACCGCGCACCGTGGCCGACTCCGCCCGCCGCCCCAGCCACCGCTACGGCATCCGGCCCACCATGAAGGACGTGGCCGCGCGGGCCGGGGTCGGGCTCAAGACGGTCTCCCGGGTGGTCAACGGGGAGCCGGGGGTGACCCCCGACACCGAGCGCCGGGTGCAGGAGGCCATCGACTCGCTGGGCTTCCGCCGCAACGACAGCGCGCGCGTCCTCCGCAAGGGCCGCACCGCCTCCGTCGGCCTGGTCCTGGAGGACCTGGCGGACCCCTTCTACGGCCCGCTCAGCCGCGCCGTGGAGGAGGTCGCCCGGACGCACGGCGCGCTGCTGATCAACGGCTCGAGCGCCGAGGACCCGGACCGGGAGCAGGAGTTGGCCCTCGCGCTGTGCGCGCGGCGGGTGGACGGCCTGATCGTGATCCCGGCCGGGACCGACCACCGCTACCTGGAACCGGAGATCCGGGCCGGCGTGGCCACCGTCTTCGTGGACCGCCCGGCGGGCGGCATCGACGCGGACACCGTGCTGTCGGACAGCTTCGGCGGCGCGCGCGAGGGCGTCGCCCATCTGATCGCGCACGGCCACCGCCGCATCGGCTTCGTCGGCGACCGCCCGCGCATCCACACCGCGGCCGAGCGGCTGCGGGGCTACCGCGCGGCGATGGAGGAGGCGGGACTCGCCGTCGACGACGCGTGGGTCTCGCTCGGCCCCACCGACCCGGACCGGGTCCGCGCCGCCGTCACCGCCATGCTGGCCGGCCCGGAGCCGGTGACCGCCCTCTTCGCCGGCAACAACCGCGTGACCGTCACCGCCGTCCGCGTCCTCGCGGGCCACGCCACGCCGGTGGCCCTGGTCGGCTTCGACGAGATCGAGCTCGCCGACCTCCTCGGCATCACGGTCGTCGCCCAGGACGCCGCCGCCCTCGGCCGCACCGCCGCCGAGCGCCTCTTCCGCCGCCTCGACGGCGCGGACGAGCCCACGGCCCGCATCGAACTGACCCCCACTCTGATCCCGCGCGGCTCCGGAGAGATACCGCCCGCGTGAGGTGACCCTCTGTCAGCGGCCCTTCACGTTCTCTACGATGGCTGCCGAACGAGGAGCCCCGCCGGGGCTCCCTGTCGGGAGGCATCGGACCGGTGGACGACGCGCGCACTCTGGAGAACCTGGGGCTCGCCGAAGCCCCCCGTGAAAACCCGCTGATCTACCCCGGAGCCTGGCCGGTGGAGTCGGGCCTGCTCTATCAGAACCGCTATCTGCGCCTGCGCCCCAAGCAGGACCGGCGGCTCGCCAAGTGGCTCGTGGAGCAGCCCCCGGGCGGCTTCCGCGGCACCAGCAGCCGGATGGGTCCCGTACCGCTCAACTACGCGCTGATGTGCGCCAACGAGCCGCAGATCGGGGAGCGTTACCCGGTCCTGTCGATCGGCTCCAACGCGTGTCCCGCGCAGTTGCGGCACAAGATGGACGGCGTCGGCGTCTCGTCCACGGTGCCGATGGTGAGGGTGCGGGTCACCGGCATCCGGGTCGGGGCCTCGGCGTACGTCAGCCCGATGGGCTACGTGTCCGCGTCGCCGTTCCACGCGCCCGGGCACATCGCGGATCTCTTCGTCACCTGGCTGGACGCCGCCCAGCTGGAGATCGTCGATCACAGTGAGGGGATCTTCACCGCAGGCGGCGAGTACGACCGGGTGCTGCTGCGACCCTCCGACATCCCGGTGGAGATGCCGTCGGGCGAACTGCTCGGCGGGGCCTATCTGTACGTGCACCGGTACGGCGTGCTGCACGACGGTTCCGGGACGCCCCGGGCGCACGAGGGCGAGGTGCCGCTGCTGGAGGCCCTGCTCTCCGAGTCGCGGCAGTTGCGTGAGTGGTTCGGCTCGACCCCGGAGGAGTTCAGCACGGCCGCCCGCGGCAACGAGCAGCTGTGCGAGAAGGGCACCCGGCTCTTCGCCGACGAGGGGCGGGTCACCCGCTCGGGACTTGAAGGGTTCGTGCCGTCCGACGGGCCGGCCACGACCGTGTACGACGACCTGCACCCGATCAACCCGTTACCGGAGGGCGCGTACCACGCCGGGCGGACGCCCGACCTCTTCGACCAGCGCGGCTCGGGCGTGGTGCGGATGTCCCATGCCACGTCGGCCGGGCTCGGCGACCCCGAGCTGGTGATCGTGCAGAACGTGCAGATCCCCGCGACGCGGCGGGAACGGCTCGGCGCGCTCGCCTCGGTCGTCGTGGCACCGGAGATCGACGCCGACGACGCGACGACGATGCAGGTCGACCACTCCCTGCGGGTCGGGATCGGCCTTGAGCCCGGGGAGGCGGTGACGGTCCGCGCGGCACGGCTGCCGCGCCGCAGACGGCGCTGGCAGGAGCTGCTGCTCGGCCCGCCGAACTACGTGACCTGCCGCGTGCAGGACGGCGACCGGGCCAGCGCGGAGCACGAGGTGTGCCTGCTCGACGGGATGACGCTGGAGCTCATCGGCGTCACCAGCGGCGACGAGGTCATCCTCGAGGGCTACCCGGAGGCGGACGGCGTCGTCCCGACGCTGCAGATGAAGGCCATACGGGCCACCGAGGAGGTGCAGGAGCGCCGGAGGGAGCTGCACGGCGGCGATCTGACCAGCCGCTATCCGAGCTCGCTCGACGCGCTGGGCGTCTTCCCCGACCTCCCGTGGGTGTTCCTGGACCGACGGCTCTGGGCCGGGCTCGGCCTGGAGAACCAGTGGCTGGCGACGGTACGCATCCGGTGCAGCCGCTCCTTCCAGCTGAAGAAGGAGCTCCGGGAGATGGTCTTCCTCCTGGGCATCGCCTTCATCGGCGTGGTGTCGGTGCTGAGGAGCGTGCTGTCGCAGGCGATCAGCCTGGGCGTGCTCGTCCTGCTGGTCGGCACCCTGGTGAGCATGCGCCTGCGCAGCCGCCTCAGCCAGCGCGCCCGCCGCTTCGGCGGGCCGAGGAGGCGGTGACGGCGACGGACCTCCGTGCCGTCACGCTCCCCTCGCGTCAGCAGACCGGGAGGCCCGGGATCGGCTGGTCGTTGTCGCCGCCCTTGATGTAGACGACGCTGAAGTAGACGTTGGTGTTGCCGCTGTCGTCGTCGGTCCGGGCGTACCAGGTGTTCGTCCACTTGCCGTAGGTCTCGCGGCGGCCGAGATCCACCTGGCAGTAGAAGTAGTTGGTGCCGGCGTTGAGGACGCCCATCTCGCCGCCGTCGTGACGGTACGTCTTCTCGGTGCGCCAGACCTCGCAGTTGTACTTGCCGCCGCCCGCGGAGGAGCAGACGGGGGCGGGTTGTGGGGGCGTGCCGCCGCCGCCCGTCGTGGTGGTGCCGCCTCCCGTGCTGCTGCCGCCGGTGGTGGTCGTCGTGCCGCCGCCGGTGGTGCTGCCGCCTCCGGTGGAGCCGCCGTCCCCGGACCCGCCGCCCGCTCCGGGCTTGGGCCCGGTGGACGGCTTCGAGGGGCTGGGCATCGCGGTCTTCCCGTCCGTCCGCTTGGAGGGCTTGCCGGACGGCTTGGCGCTCTCGGTCGCCTCGGCGGCGCCGGGGTCGAGGGCCTGGCCGGGGTTGGCCGCGGGGCCGGCCGGCCCCGCCTCGCTGCCGGCCCGATGCTCCTGCCGGTCGCCGGAGTCGCGGTTGACGAGCGCGTACGTCACTCCGCCGCCCGCC
>NZ_DATCVQ010000196.1:0-2493 GCF_036566765.1 Streptomyces sp. | reverse complement strand
GGCCCAGACGAGGACATGGGCAAGGCGCTGGCCGGCACGCCCGCGCCGGGAGCCGACCACGGACCGGCGTCGGCACGGAGACGGCCGACACGATCCTGCTGGGCAGGGGTGACGTTCACCGAGTGGGCCCCGGACACTCGCCGACGGTGACCAGTGGCGAGGACGACCTCGCGTTTCACGGTGGCCGGCGGGCGGGCGGCCTTCACCGTCAGTTCGCGGGCGTGGGCAGGGAGTCGGTCTTCCACAGCGTCAGCTCGGCTGTGTAGCCGGGGACCTTCGGGTCGTCGCGGGTTCCGTAGGGCTGCACCTGGGTGATCTTCATCATGGCGAGGTTCTTGCCGCTCGTGGTGCCGCACAGGATGTCGCCCTTGACGAGGAGCGAGTCCGGGCCGTTGAGGTACAAGGCGTCGAGACCGTCTCCGAGTGGGTGCTCGATGATCCCTTGCGCGCACTGCTGAGGAGTCGCTCCCTCGCTCTTGCCGAAGTCCCCCCACTTGAATCCGATCGACTTGCCCACGACCGTCTGGAGCTCCTCGATGGAGGTGGTCTTGTCCTTCACGGGGACGTTCTTGTCGAGGTCAACCGCGACGATCATCTCCCCCTGCTGCGTGCCGAACCGGATGGTGTCCGGAGCGCCGATGACCTCGTACTTCGCGTTTGCCAGATCGGTCGAACCGGTGTCGCTGGGCTTCCCGGCCCCCGGGTCCGCCCCCACCCAGCCGATGGCGTCCGCAAGAGCCCACCCGCCGCCCGCGAGCGCTGCGAGGACGCCAACCGCGATCCCGACGATCAGAGCGGGCTTCGGCCGGTTGCCAGGTGCCCTCGGCGGCCCGTGGGGCGGGGCATGCGGCGACGGCTGCTGTCCCTGCGAGGCGGCCTGCGTGGGCGCGTAGGCCGGGTGCGACGGCGGCGTCTGCGGACCGGCGGCCTGCGTCGGAACGTACGTGACCGGGTGCGCGGCCGGAGGCGCGGCGCCCTCCGGCTTGCTCATCGTGAAACGCGGCGCCCTGCGGCTGCGCCGCCCCTGATGCCTGCTGCGGCTCCGGCGGGTTCTCCGCCGCCTGCTCGCGCCGCGCGATCTCCCCTGCCAAGGGCGCGGGCAGCCAGTTGCCGAAGTCCCGCAGCGCTCGCCCGGAGGCCTGCGCACACCAGTCGGCGAGCGCGGCGGGCAGGGGGCGCTGCGCAGGATCAGCCTTGAGGCAGGCCTCCAGGAGCGGACGCAGCGCATCGGGGTAGCCGCTCAGATCCGGCGGGCGCTGCTCGGTGTTGGCGATCGTGGCCGCGATGGAGAACCCGGACCCATCGCCGTAGGGGTGGCGGCCGGTCGCCACCATGGCCGCGATGAGGCCGAGAGCGAAGATGTCGGTCGCGGGAGTGACCGTCTTCCCCAACGCGTGCTCGGGCGACATGAATTGCGGTGTCCCGACGAAGCCGCCCGTCTGAGTGAGCTGAGTGGTGTCCGTGGCGCGCGCGATGCCGAAGTCGATCACCCACGGGCCGTGCGAACCCAGCAGAATGTTGCTCGGCTTCAGGTCACGGTGCATCACCGAAGCCGCATGCACCATCCCCAGCGCGTGCGCCGTGCAGCCGATCAGCTGGAAGACGGTGGGCAAGGGCAGCGGCCCAAAGGCGGCCAGCGCCTCGTCGAGGGGAACCCCGGGCACGTACGCGCTGGCGATCCACGGCTGGTCCGAGCCCATGTCGTGGTCCACAACAGGCACGATGTGGTAGCCGGACACCCGGCGTGCGGCCTGCACCTCGGCCTCGAAACGCGCCCGGAAATCTGGATTCTGCGCGAATTCGCGGCGGATCAGCTTCAGCGCGACGGGCTGACCGCCCCGCGTCCGTGTGAAGTACACCGCGCCCATTCCGCCCTCGCCGATCTTCGCGGCGATCCGGTAGCCGGAGACCTCGCGGGATCATCCGGCCCCAGAGGCTTCAATACCTCGTCATGAGCGTGCGGCAACGGTTCCCCCTCCGTTGTACGCCGGGGGCGGAGCCCCCCGGCACCGTTCCAGGCCGCAACAAGCAGTCGCCTATGGGTGAGCTGCGGGTCGGCCTGCAAAAGTGATCGAAAACGAACCTACCGTGCCAGTCGACCCGTTGTCCGATGCATGTGTACGGGTCGACCGGCTGGGCGCCCGCCCCGGCGTGCCTCGCAGCGGCGCGGCCCTGGGCTCGCGCCAGCACCGCACGATTCAGGAAGGAAGAGCCGCCACTTGCACCGGCCCGCCACTACCGGGTCTGTCAATCGAACGGTGTAACGAGGGTGGTTGGGGCTACTGACGGGCTGCTGAGAGGCGGCCGTCGAAGGAGATGTCGAAGGCGTTCAAGGCGGTCTTCCAGCGCATGGTCCAGCGGGCCTGTCCCATGCGACATGGTCCCACGGGCCTGTCCCATTTGCCCGTGGGGTCCAGGGACGTGATCGCCGTATAGACGCACTTCAGACACGCGGTCTCGTTCGGGAAGTGTCCCCGAGCCAGACGATGTTCA
>NZ_DATCVQ010000195.1:0-4494 GCF_036566765.1 Streptomyces sp. | reverse complement strand
ACGTGCTGTACGTCGGGCTGGTGGTCACGTGAGGACCGAACTGCCCTCCTACATGCTGGGCCACCAGGTCACCGTGGAGCCGTACACCGGCAGCAGCGCCTACGGGCCGCTGTACGGCCCCGCGGCGAGCGTCCGGTGCTTCCTCGACGACCAGACGAAGAACGTCCGCGACAAGACCGGCCGGGAGGTCGTCTCAAGCGCGACGTTCTACGCCCGGCCCGGTCTGGTCTGCCCTCCGGAGTCGAGGGTGACCCTGCCCTCCGGCCGAACGACCATCGTGATCGCGCTACTCGACCGGAACGGGGGCGGGATGCCCACCCCGGACCACGTGGAGGTGGTCCTGCAATGAGCCCGCAGTACACGCGCTTTCGGCCCGGGAACGCCCAGCGCTTGTGGACGGCACGCGGTCGACGCCTCGCTGAGGAAGGTCTTCAGAAGGGCTTGGAGCACGTGCTGTTCGAAGCCCGGAAGATCGTGCCGCTGCGCGAGGGCACCCTCGAACGGTCCGGCCGGGTCGTCCGCGAGGGCATGAACGGGGCCGTCGTCTTCGACACCGTGTACGCCGTCAGGCAGCACGAGGAACTGACTTGGAAGCACCTGCCCGGACGGTCGGCGAAGTACCTGGAAAAGCCGATGAACTCCGAACGGGACGTTGTCCTACGGCTGATGCAAGTGTCCTTGCGGAGGTGGTTCCGTGGCGGATGACCCTGACCTCCTCGACGGTCTCGCTCGCTACCTTGCCGAGCGGTGCCTCGTCGCCTACGACCCGACCGGTGCGTCTGGCGACTGCTTCGTCGAGCTCATGCCGTCCGCCCCGGCAGAGGCAGTGGCCCTCACGATCTACGACGACCGCGCGGAGCCGGACTCTCTGCTCGCCTACGACGAGCCGCGCGTGCAGGTACGCGTGCGCGGGGGCACAGACCCGCGCGTGTCCCGCCGGCGCTGCCAGGCGATCCGGTCGGCGCTGCACGGCCTCGGCCCGGTCGTCCTGCCGGACAGCACGGAGCTGATCCTCGCGGTCTGCATCCAGGGCGCTGCCGCGTCGCTCGGTGCCGACGAGAACGGCTGGCACGAGCACGTGTGCAACTTCCGCATGGAAGTCCACTCGCCGACCGTGCACCGCCCCTGAACCACCCCATCGCTTCAGCCCGCAGCCCTCCGGCCGCGGGCTCTTCGTCATGCCCTTGGAGGAGACATGGCCCCCCGCAAGTACAACGCGCGTGACGTGCGCTTCCAGATCGAGGACTTCCTCAACCCCGGCACCTGGACCGAGTTCCGCACTGCCAACGGCGGCAGCGGCGAAGGCGGCATCAACACTTTCAGCCGCGGCTTCGAGTACGAGGACGCCGACACCACGACTTTCGGGTCGGCCGGCCGCGCCGAGTCGCAGACCATGCAGGAGGGCATGTCGCTGACGCTGGAGGGCTTCCGGCTCGTCGACCCGTCCACCGGCGCGCTCGACCCGGCCATGTCCCTGGCCGAGCTCCAGGCGTCCCGCCTCGGCAACGACTCCGTCTGCGGGTTCCGTTTCGCCGCGCCGGGCTCGACCACATGGACCGTGTGGGCCGCGTCGAAGTGGCAGCTCGGCGACTCCGGCGGCAGCAACAACGACAAGGTCGGCTGGGCCGTCACCGTCACCCGCTCCGGCCCCTCCACCACGGCGGCGATCTCTTGACCGCCCACCAGTCCTGGGAGGACTTCAAGCGCGAGGCGTTCGGCGGCAGGACGGAAACGATCTGCGGCGTCACCGTCCCGGTCCCGAGCGATCTGCCCATGGCCCTCGAAGAGATCGCGGGCGGTCTGTCCGCCGAATCGACCGAGGACGAGTTCGCCGAGGTCGTCGCCCTGCTCTACGGCGAGGGCGTTTTCGAGCAGTGGCGCGCCGCCGGGATGGGCGCGGTCGAGCTGATGACCGCGCTCATGTGGGGCATGGCCCAGGGCAGCGGCAACGACATCAGTTTCATGCAGGCGTACGAGGCCGTCACCAGCGACGACCCGGGAAAAGCGCTGGGACAGAACCAGAACCGGGCCGCACGCCGAGCCGCCTCGAAACCGCGGTCCGCGACCACTGGTGGGCGGTCGAAGCGGACTTCCAGCGCGAGTACCGCATCGACGCGTACGCGCTCGCGCGCCTGACCCGCCGCCGCTTCTGGGCTCTGTTCGCGGGCTTGTCGCCTGGGTCGGTGTGGCGGGCGATGGCCGGCGAGCAGGCCGCCATCGTCGACGACCCTGCCGAGATCCGGTCCGTCCTCGGCTCACTCTGACCCCGTAGGGAGGCTCCGGCATGGCGCTGACGATCGGCGACCTCGTCGGCTACATCCGCGCCGACAGCAGCGACTTTCAGCGGAACCTCGCCCGTTCCCAGCTCCGCATGGAGGGCTTCCGCGTCGACGTCAACGGGCGGCTCCGCGACATTCGGGGCCGGTTCGTCGATGAGGCCCATGTCATGGGTCGGGCGCTCGCGGACGGCTTCTCCGATGCGGAGCGCTCGGGTACTCGCATCGTCACGGTGTACAGCAGCGTCGCGGACGCCCAGTCCCGGACGATGCGGGCCCGTCTGGCTCGGCTCCAGGCTGGTTCTCGTCGCTTTGGCAACGAGGTGCGTCGTGCGTTCACTCGGGCGCGGGAGGCGTGGGATCGGCTCAACTTTGACCGGCTGGGGCGGGTGGCGGCCGGGTTCGGGGCCGTGGCGGGTTCGGTCGGGAAGGTTGCGGCGCAGCTCGGAGCGGCGGTGCCGCTGGCGGCCGGGCTGGCGGCGACGTTGGCGAACATCGCCCCGGCGGCGGGGCTTGCGGCCACGGGCATCGTCGCGGTGGTGCTGGCGTCGAAGGCCCTCAAGATCGGCATGGTCGGCGTGGGCGACGCGGTCAAGGCCGCCATGGACCCGTCCAACCCGGAGGCGTTCGCTGAGGCGCTGAAGAAGCTCAGCCCCTCGGCGCAGGCGTTCGCGAAGCAGGTGCGGGCGCTTCAGCCGGAGTTCAAGAAGCTTCAGCAGGGCGTGCAGGAGCGGCTTTTCAAGGGGTTCGACAACACGCTGAAGGGCCTCGCCGCCACGACCCTGCCCACCGTCCGCAAGGGCCTGTTCGGTGCCTCCGACGCCCTGAACCGCATGGGGAAGAACGTCGCGGTCGCGGCGAACAACCTGTCCACGTCGGGGGCGCTCGGCGCGGCGGTGTCCGGGGCGACTGCCGGTCTGAAGAACCTGTCTCGGGCGCCGGGGCAGGTCGTCCAGGGGCTCGGGCAGATCGCGGCGGCTGCCGCACCGGCGTTCAAGTCGCTGACCGGGGCTGCCGCAGGAGCGATGGACCGCCTGTCGGCCCGGCTGTCCTCCGCGTTCGAGTCGGGGGCGATGCAACAGGCGATCGAGAACGCGATCGATCTGATCGGGCAGTTCGTCGACGTCGCCAAGAACATCGGCAGCATCTTCAGCTCGGTGTTCTCCGCGGCGCAGGTGTCCGGCGGCGGCCTCGTCGGAGTCCTGAAGGACATCACGAGCTCCCTCGCGGACGCGTTCGCGTCCGGCCCGGTGCAGTCCGGCCTCAAGGCGATCTTCCAGACGATGAGCACCCTCGGCAAGACCGTCGGCCCGCTCCTCGGAGAGGCGCTGAAGGCCATCGCGCCCGTGTTCACCGCGCTTGGCCCGCCGGTGCAGACGCTGATCAAGGCGCTCGGCGCAGCGCTCCAGCCGGTCATCAGGGCGCTCGGCCCGGTGCTGGAGGCCGCGGCCCGCGCGGTCGGTGCGCTGGTGACGGCGGCGGCACCGCTGCTGCCGGTGGTCGGCGAGCTCGTCGCGGCCCTGCTCCCCGCGGTGACCCCGCTCTTCGACGCGCTGGCGACCGTGTTCACGGCGCTGGCCCCGGTGGTGAAGCAGGTCGCGGACACCCTGTCTGCGACCCTCAAGCCGATCCTTGCCGGGCTCGCACCGATCATCGAACCCCTGGCGGCCCTACTCGCCGACCAGCTCGTCTTCGCGCTCCAGATCTTCGGTGACCTGATCACCGCCCTGTCGCCGTCGCTGATCACCCTCGGCGAGGCGCTCGGCGAAATGATGGTGGCCCTCGGGCCTTTGATCGAGGCGTGGGGCGAGCTGTCCAGGGAGCTTCTCACTGCGCTGATGCCGATCCTGACCCCGTTGATCGGCCTGATCGGCAAGCTCGCCGCGTACCTGGCTGGGGACCTCGCCCGCTCGATCACTGAGGTCGTCGTCCCGGCAATCAAGAGCATCACGGCACTGCTGCGAGGCGACTTTGCAGGCGCGCAGGCGTATGCGCGTGAGGCCGTCAGAGGGTTCGTTGACAACGCCATCCGCCGGTTCACAGAGCTGCCGATGAAGGCAGCCATGGCCTTGACCCGCCTCTCGATCGAGCTGCGGCTGAAGGCGAATGCGGCCGGCCTGGAACTGGTACGGAAGCTGACGGAGAAGCGCGACGAGGCCGTACGCCGCATTCGGGAACTCCCTGGGCGAGCAGCAGCCGCGCTCGGCGGGCTCGGCGG
>NZ_DATCVQ010000194.1:0-17512 GCF_036566765.1 Streptomyces sp. | reverse complement strand
GCGATAGAGCGTGGCGAAGGGTAGGGCGGTCGGGGCCATGGCCGGTATCCGGGTGGCGGCCTGCTCGGCTTCGGCGATCCCCTCCAGGGCGCGCGACTCGTCCCCGCCCCAGGCGTGGGTGTAGGCCCTCGCGCACAGCAGTCGCAGGTGCATGTCAGCTTGAGCCGTCGTACGCACGCCGGCTGCCGTCAGCTGGTCGATGCCCCTCGACATGACGGCGGCGGCGAGGTCGGGGCGCCCTTGGATGCGCAGCATCATGCCCAGCGCTCGCGCCGAGGCGGCCTTGGCCACTGGGTCTTCGGACCGGCCGGCGTACAGCATCGACCGATCCGCCGTCAGCCGAGCGGAGGGCCTGTTGCCGACCTTGTTGAGGGTGTCGGTGGCTAGACCATGCGCCGCCGAGACCAGCGCCCACGCTGCGGGGGTGTCGGCTCGTTCGGCCGCCTCTACCGCTGATGCGAGCAGGCCGGGCAGAGCGGTTACCAGGCTGGCCAGGTCGCTGGTGTCGAATTGGCGGCGTGCTCTCCGCAGCTGCTGGGCGATCTGCGTCGGTTCGGTGGGGTGGCTGGGTTGTGGCGGCACCGCCAGAGCGTCGTCCAGGCGTTGGAGTGCCGCCAGTGGGATGGTCAGCCCGGCCGCGAGTAGTGTGCGACGCCGCATTGGTTCGGTCCCCTCGTCGTCATGGCTCCCACCTCGTACTGTAACCGCATGGTGGCGTTGTGTAACAGATTTGGAGCGCTGGAGTGGCCAGGCTGCGGCGCCGGGGCGTAACTGCTCCGGCGACACCTCGTAGAGGCGGCACAGCATGTACCTGTAGTCCGGGCGTATGCCCCTATCGCCGTGTTCCCACCGGCACAGCATCGAGGTGGTGACGTCGGGTTGAGGCTGTCCATCAGCCTCGTACAGGGCCAGGAGTTTGGCCAGCGCCTGCGGTCGGGACCAGCCGCGCGCTAACCGCCACGCCTCCAGCGGCAAGATGTCCGGCAGCCGCTGAAGAATAGCCGCGGCCACCTGCGCGGCCCCCATGCCTTGATCCACGCATGCCCGGCGGATGGCGCGGGCCTGGCGGGCTAGGTCGGCCCGCCGTGCTCGACTCATAGCGACCACGGGATGAGCGTAACGTCCGGCTCCGTCGAGGCACATTGCCGCAGCGGCAATGCCCCTGCCCCGGCATTGATGCCATGCGGGCAAGGGCGGGACCGTGTGGCGCAGGCCACGAGCCGAGCACACGGGAGGACAAATGCACTCCGGTCACCGCATAGGAGCTGATCAGCGCGATTGCGAGCACGACGCTGTGGGTGCCGCCCTGGCGGAAATCTCGGCCCGAGTCGCGCAGGCGCGGACGGCCGCTGCGACCCAGGGCTTACGCCTCCATCCGCCGTTGCTGCTGCTAGGCACCATGGAACGGGTCGGCTCCAACTGGCTGTCGGACACGCTACGCGTGCTCATGGATCAGCACAACGAGCCGCTACGTCAACAGCTCGCCGCCGATCATCCGCTGTCACCGCTGAACCCAGACGCGGTCGGCCTGGCCGAGGTCGGCCAACACCTCACCCCGTACGGCACACACTGGCTGGCGGCGTTCGCGGTGGCGAAGTACGCGCCAGTCCGGCAGGTGGTCAAAGAGACGAACCTCTTCCTGGCCGTGCCGAACGTGCTGGCGATGTTCCCGGACGCGCCCGTGGCCGTGCTCACGCGCAGCCCGCTGGGCGTTGCCAGCTCCTTCGCACGGGGCGCCCTGTTCGACCGGTGGGGCTACGCCGCCAGGTACCGCCACATGGTGACGATGACACGCCGCCCGGCGTGGAAGACATGGGCCGATCTGGTGCCCGACGACAAGCCGAGCGAACTGGTGGCGCTGGTCCGGCTGCACGTGCTCAACACGCTGCTGCTGGCCGGCGCGCTCGACGGCCGCGAGGTGGTCACCATCGCCTACGAAGACGCCGTGACCCACCGGAACGCGGCATGGGCCGGCCTGGCTCGGCTTCTGCCAGAGCTTGAGGGCGTGCCGCTTCCCGTCGCCGCCGTGGCTCGGGCGCCGATCGGGGAGGACACGTTCGCGACGACAGTGAACAAGACGCGACTGGTTGCCGAGCTCAGCGCCCGCTCGGCCGAAGTCGTGCGTGAGACCCTCACAGCATCCCTGGCCGCAGCCAAGCAGCTGGTGGCGGAGCAGGCGATCTCGTCCGAGGCGATGGGAAGGGCCGCGGGCTGGCTGTCCGGAGACCACCTGTACGCGTTGGCTCCGCCCCCGGCTACCGCCGCCTCCCGCGTCAGGGGTGCCAGCTCTTCCACGGTCACCGAGCCGGTCCCATGCCCGGTCGCGTGGCTGCCTCGCGGACAGGTGGCGTGGCGTAACCTGCTGGTCACCAACGCCGAATACGCTCACTTCCTCAACGAGCTCGTCGACCACGGCCTGCACAACACCTCCGGCGGCGCGTACGTGCTGTGCTGCGAGATGCCGCACGAGCGAGGCGGACGCCTCCACCGCGACCCCTACGGCGGCCGGTGGACGGTCAGCCCCGGCTTCGAGAACCATCCGGCGTACTGGGTGACTTGGATCGGCGCTGCCGCGTTTGCGGCCCGCCACGGCGCCCGCCTGCCGCTGCTGTCTGAGATGGCTGGCCTGATGGCCGGTGCCACGGCCACCAACGCCGACTATGCGGTGGGTGACACCGTGGCGATCATCGAACGGGGCCGCGGCGATGATGAGATCCACCACCTGCTCGGCAACGTTCAGGTGTGGTGCGTCGACGGGCCCAATGCGGGCGACGGGCCCGTGAGCAGATGGCTGACTGGGGCAGCATGGAACACCCCGTCCGCACGGGAGGAAGTCACCCGGCTGAGGCACCGCCACCTGGCGGGCAGCTCTCGCGGCGTCGGCATCCGCCTCATCGCCGACGATCTCGGCCGGCCGATGCCAGTCGACCTGGTGGCCGGGTTGCTGAGCGAATGGATGAGCAGCCTGGCCGAGCGCAGCCTGCCCTTGAGCATGCTGGATGGCCGCCTGGTGGCAGCGTTCACGCGGTCACAGGCCGATGTTCGCCTTGGCGCCCATGTAGGACCCGGCGCCGGGGAACCCGGCTTGGGCCAGGTCGGCGAAGCAGGCGGAGAAGCCGTGCTGGGTCAGATCGGTGAGCTTGACCCAC
Organism: Streptomyces sp.; assembly: GCF_036566765.1. Taxonomy (GTDB): domain Bacteria; phylum Actinomycetota; class Actinomycetes; order Streptomycetales; family Streptomycetaceae; genus Streptomyces. Next base: position 14,363 of record NZ_DATCVQ010000194.1, on the reverse strand, counting down.
TCCACACCCCGGATCGGAGTGGTATCAGCGCCCTCGGCGATGTCGCCCACGATGCCGCCGGTCCGGATGATCTCGAACGTCATGTGCACCACGTTGGCGGGCAGGTGGTCGCACACGTAGAGGAGACGGCCGACCTCGACGTCCAACCCGGTCTCTTCGTGCATCTCCCGCACCAGGGCGTCGGCCAGGCCCTCGCCAACCTCGACCTTCCCTCCGGGAAGCGACCAGGACCGCTCGGTGTCGGCGTCCTGGTTGAGCAGCAGCAGACAGTCGTTCTCGATGAGAACGCCGGTGACGCGTACGACCTTCACCCCGGCAACCTATCCGAGGACGGCCTCCGATGAGCGGAACCCAGCGGACACGGGTCGTGGTGGCGGCCGGCGGACTAGGGACACGGGTTCGTTCCTGGGCTCGCTACCTGCCTAAGGAGTTCTTGCCGGTTGACGGCCGCCCCGGCATCGTGCACATCCTGGAGGAGATCGCTCAGCTCGGCCCCGCTCACGTGGTCATCGTGCACCACCCGTACTACGCGCCCTTCGCCGAGTGGGCTCGCCAGGCGCTCAGCCCGCACAGCCGCAGCCGCTACCTGCGGGCGGCCGGGCAGGACCTCGTCGAACCCGACCGGTACCGGCATCTGCGTGTGGAGTTCGTCGCCCAGCGCGGCCCCTACGCGGACCTGACGTCCGTCTTCAACGCCGACGACCACTTCGCTTCCACGGCGACCGGGGCCGGGGAGCTGTACGTGGTCTTCTCCGACAACCTCTACCCCGGGGTGAACCCGCTGCTCGATCTGGCCAAGGCTCCCCCGGGGGTGAGCGTCCTGGCACGTCCCTACCGCGATGGACTGGCCGCGCACCGCGGTGTCCTTGTCACCGCGTCGGGCCCGCATCCCCGGCAGGTACTCGGCCTCACCGAGAAACCCGAGCCTGCCTCCGCTCGTGCCCTCGAACGCGAACATGGCCGCAGCAACCTGCTCTTGCTGGAAGGGCGGGCCCGTCTCAGCGCCGACTTCATCGCCTTCGCCCGCGCTCGCGTCTGGCCCTCGAACGTCGAACCGAAACTCGCCCTGGTGGTCGACGCCTACGCCCGCGCTCACCCTGTCCATGCGATCCAGACCAGCAGCACCGTGATCGACCTCGGCACGCCTGAGCCGGTGCCAGCTATGGCCGGTTCCGAGATCGTCCAGGTAGGTAAATGACCTCGACGAGATCGGCCAAGTCGACGTACTCGCCGAGGTGGGCGAGGCTGCAGTACGCCTGGTGGTAGCGGCGACCGTTCACGACCTGGGAGACGCGCAGGCAGGCGCGCTTGTCGAGCACAATGACCTCGACCAGGAGCCCGTCGGGGCCGCGCCAAACTGCCATTCGACCAGGCTAGCTGAAACGGACATTCGGTACGCAACGCGGACATAGAAGCGCCCCGGCCGCAGGGAAGCGACCGGGGCGCATATATGTGGACACCCCCAGTGGGTGCGGGAATCAGAGGGATCGCCTCTGCTCAGAACATCGGCGGCGTGGCCAAGACGACCTGGGCCGGCGGGTAGTAGCGGGCGTGAGCCACCCACATGGAGGCCAGCCGGGCGAGCGTGTCGTAGTCGTCGCGGCGGACAGCGCACCGCCACACGTGCAGCCACCAGCCGAACGCTGCGCTGAGCACCCCGCTGTGGTCGTCAGCCGCTGCGGCCTCCTCGATGACGTCGAGGGTCGCCACAGGGGGTTCCGGCTCGTCGTCTCGGACGCAGGCGTGGACGCGGTGCTCGGCCTCGCAGGTGAGGGCCAGCAGACGGCACAGGGCCATGTCCTGCTCGCGGTGGATCGCCTCGAACAGCTGGAATTGGCAGTCGAACACGGTAACCCACGCTTCGCCGGGATCGCGTTCGGCGAGAGCCCTCGTGATCTCCGCCTCGCAGGCCGGCCAGTCCATATCGGCCGGCATCAGGGACTCTGGCGCCGGGCTGTTGGTCTGGGTCATGATGCCCGCTCTGCCCGGCTCGTAGGGAAGCCTCGTGCGTTGTCCGCGATCTGCTGGCCGCGCTGCCGGTCGTAGAACTCGTCCACCTGCCGCCGCAGGTACTCCTGGTCTGCGAGCTTCCGTTCCGCCTCGCAAGCGCGGTCTTCCTCGAACTGGCTCATGACGCCCGCCTCTCTGCGGTCGGTAGTCGGTCTTGGTAGTCGCGGCCTCGGTTGAAAGCCGACACGACGTGCTCGGCCGGGAGGCCGTCCCGCCACGCGAGGATCCGGCCCAGCCCGATGCGGAGCCCTTGAAGCTCCCGGGCCGTGAGATCTGTTCCGCGGTCATAGCCGGCGGTCTGCGCCGCCTCGTACTCGGCGAGCACTCGTTGGGCGTCAGCGGCCAGCGTGTCGATGAGTTCTTGGATGCCGCAACCGATCTGTTCAGGGATCACGGTGATCTCCTTGTCACCGGGGGAGGGTGTGTCCCAGCCGCAGGGTTTCGGCTGGGGCACACCCGGATCGTGGGGGAATGCGTGCGGGTGTCAGCCGAGCAGCTCGTGCAGCATCGCCTCGTGTGCGGCGAAAAGGCGCCCCTCGTAGGCGTCTGCGAGGTGGGCCACCAGGACGGCGTAGCTGTCGGCCCGCACCCACGCGGCCCTTTTGGCGTCGTCCGCTCCCACCGGAAGCGGAAGGTCCTTCTGGCGGGCGGTGCCCAGGTGGAGTCTGGCGGGCACGGTCACCATCCACGCCTCATCTGAGGCGCGCGGGTCGGGCACGTACCGAGCCGGCAGTACGTCCCAGGCACCTTCGAGCGCTAGCCCCGTCTCCTCCTTAAGCTCGCGGGCAGCGGCGTCGGCCGGATCCTCGCCCGGCTCCACGGTGCCGCCTGGCAGCGCCCAGCCGTGGCCGTCGTCCCGCTCCACCATGACCAGCCAGCGTCCGTCCTCGGCGTAGACGGTGACGATGGCGTCCGCCGCCATTTGCTCACCCCAGTGGCCAAGCTCGGAGCGGCCGTACCGGACGCCGGTCGGGTGCTCGGCTCGGCGCGGGTTGACGGGGCGCCCGTCGACGACCTCGAACGGGATCGCCGCGGCGGCCTGGCGGGGCGCCCAGTCGATCTGCGTGGGGTCGGTCTGGGGGTCGGCCCATCCCTCGGCCACGCCTCGGCTGAGGACGTCGGGGTGCGTGTAAGTATCCATCTGCTTCTTCTCCTGAGGGGGTTAGCGCCGGATGACCGGCTTGGTCACGTCGCGGTGCTCCAGGTGGACCTCGAAGCCAGCCGCGGTGAGGAGTCGAGCGCACTCGGCCGCCATGACCACCGATCGGTGGCGGCCTCCCGCGCAGCCGAAAGCCACCGTGACGGGGCGGCCGACGTGATCGAGGAGGGTGCGCACCGAGGCGGCCTCATGCTCGACCCACGCCTTCGCGCCGCGGGTGGCGAGGACGTGCTGGCGTACGGTCTCGTCCAGGCCGGTCATCTCGCGCATGGCCGGGTCGACGTGCGGGTCGTGCAGTAGACGGCGGGCGTCGACGGTCACGTCCGCCTCGGGTGGCAGGTTGTGGCCATAGCCGAACGAGGTGATGGTGACCTGGCCTTTCGGCATGGTTGGTTCCTTTCTATTGGTTGGGGAGCCACTACTTCGCGGTGTTCGCCTTCTTCACCGCGTTGTCGCCGGCCCGCTGGAACGTCTCCGCTCTGCTTTTGTTGCCGGCCTCGGACTCGTGCGCGGCGGCGGCCTTCCATTCCCGGGCGACTGCCTGCCATGCCGTCTTCTGGGTCTGCTTCTTCATGACGATCTCCATCGTGTCGGTGGGAGCGGACGCTTCGGGCGCGTGACCGACCATCGGCCGGCCACTCACCCGAAACAGCCGCGCTCACGCGCTACGCAGGTCCGCCAGCAGGTCTGGCAGGTCGTCTGGTCTCACGAACACCTCGCACGCCTTACCTTCATGGCTGGGACCCACGACTTCGTGTTGAAAGAGTCGGTCCATCAGGGCCACGGCAGCCTTGTGGGGGATTCGAAGCTTGCGCTGCAGCATCGACGTCGACCCAAACTGCGTGGTCACCACCAGCTCGGCGGCCTGGATCAACAGGTTCAGGTCGTCGCCGACATCCGGCGCCTCCTCGGATGCGCTCGGGCTGGGGGCGTCGATGTCCTGGTAGGCGGGGGCGCCCTGTTTCTTGCAGTGGGCGACGATGGCCTTGATCTCTTTCTCCTCGACGAGAGGCGACTGCAGCCGGATCGGGCTACTCGCCCCCATCGGCAGGTAGAGGCCGTCGCCGGCGCCGATGAGATCCTCGGCGCCGGGTTCGTCGAGGATGACCCGCGAGTCGGTGTTGCTGGCGACGGCGAAGGCCAGCCGGGACGGCATGTTCGCTTTGATCAGACCGGTGACCACATTCACGCTGGGTCGTTGTGTGGCGACCACCAGGTGGATGCCGGCGGCGCGGGCAAGCTGGGTGATGCGCACGATGGAGTCTTCGACGTCTTTCGGCGCGACCATCATCAGGTCGGCCAGCTCGTCGATGAGCGCCAGGATGTACGGGTAGGGCTTGAGTTCTTCGGCGCCGTACGGCGCTTTCAACGTGCCGTCGCGGACGGCTGCGTTGTAGTCGTCGATGTGCTTGAACCCGTGCTCGGCCAGCGCGTCGTAGCGCCGGTCCATCTCGCCGACCACCCATTCGAGAGCTTCTGCGGCCTTACGCGGTTCGGTGATGATGGGGGTGATCAGGTGGGGGATGCCGCGGTAGGCCGACAGCTCGACCCGCTTGGGGTCGATGAGGATCATCTGTACCTGGTCCGGGGTGGCCCGGGTGAGGACACTGCAGATCAGCCCGTTGACGCACACGGACTTGCCGCTGCCGGTCGCTCCGCCGATGAGCAGGTGCGGTGTCTTGGCCAGGTTCGCGATGATGGCCTTGCCTTCGACGTCTTTACCCAGTCCGACGGTAAGTGGGTGGCGTCGCTGTTTGGCCTCCTCTGAGCGGAGGAGGTCGCCCAGTCGCACCAGGTCGCGTTCATCGTTGGGGACGTCGACTCCGATCGCCGACTTGCCCGGGACGGAGGTGAGCACGCGGGCGTGCTCGTTCTTCACCCCGAGCTTGATGTTGTTGCGGAGGGCGACGACCTTCTCCACCTTTACGCCCTTGCCAAGCTCTACGTAGTAGCGGGTCACCTGCGGTCCGCGCGCGTAGCTGATCACGTGGGCGTTGACGGAGAACTCGGCCAGAACGGCGTCGATCGCCGCGGCAGTCACGTCGTTGGCCTTCGTCCGTGCTCGCGGTGCTGGCGCGGTTTTCAGCGTCGCCACATCGGGCGGGGAGTAGGCCCTGTCTGCGGTCCGCCGGGGTTCGGTCTTCGGGGCTTCGGCTGGCTGCGTGTCCGCTTCGCTGGGCTGTTCAGGCTGCGGGGGCGCGTCGTCTCTGACCTCAGCCTCGGGTTCGGGTTCGGGGGACTCGCTCTGCTCGTCCGCCGTCTCGATCTCCTCGACCTCCTCGGCCTCGTTCGTGTATCGCCGAACGGCCGGCTGCTCGGCTGGACGCCTAGCCGAGCCGCGGCCCGGAAGAGACAGGCCGCCGAACACGAGGATGAGCCCATAGCCAGCCACCCCGACCTGGATCATGATCACGAAGAAGGCGGGGATCAGCAGCACCAGGCAGGACGCGGCCAGCCCGAGCAGGCCGCCCGCCGCAGCGAGGCGACCCCACGCCTCGGCATCCCCGATGAGGGGCGTGTCGTGCGCAAGGTGCACCATGCCGAGCACGGCGCCCAGCACGAGCGTCAGGCCGACGCCGCGGCGCATCGTGGTCACGTGGTCGTCTGGTCGGCGCCAGATCCGGATGGCTACCCACGCCAGCAGGAGGGGCGTCAGGCGGTAGCTGATGCCGAACGGTACGGCCTCGGCGTAGGCGAGGGTGTCGAGCATCTCAATGCCGTGTCCATCGCCGATAATGATCATGAGTGCGGCGCCGGTCAGGAGGTTGAGAGCGGCGCTGTCGTGTCGTTGGGCCTCGCTGACGACGGCCGGTCCGCCGGCCGAAGCGCGGATGAGGTTGCCGACGCCGCGGGCAAGACCGCAGTGGGCGGCTTTGGCCAGCGTGGAGATGTCGGCGCCCCGCTTTCGAGCGGGACGTCGAGGCGTGGGCCGGGATGGGGGGCGTCTCTGCTGGGTCTTCGGTCTTGCACGGCGGGCGGGCATCGATGTCTCCGTTCGTGATCTTCTGTGGTTACCGTGCGTGCGCGGGCGCCGAGCTATGCGGGGCGTTCCGCAGGTTGTTGCGCCAACTGTTACGTCGGGACTGTGCGGCCTCGTGTCCTTAAGGGGGGAGGGGGTTCGTGTCCGTTTTGTCGGGCGTAACTGTTACGCGTAACAGTTACGCGATCTTGGTAACAGTTACGCGTAAATGGTCACTCGCTGTGACTGTGCTCGGGGCGGGTGGTGTGGATCACCTCGTACTCGCCGAACACCTCGGTCTCCCGGATACAGCCCCACTCCTGCAACGTCTTCATGCAGCGCCGCACCCACGAGTCAGAACGCCGGGCCCGCCGCTCCAGAGCGTCATACAGAGCGTGCGGCTTGAACGTGCGCCCCTCGCCGATGTCCTCGCGCAACACCGACAGCAGGACGTCGAGGGCCTCGTTCCGGTCGATGATTGGCGTGAAGTGCGCCTCGTCGGGATCGTCGGGGAACTCGATGTCGGGCAGCGGCGGGGCGATCTCGCCCTCACCGTCGTCGTCCAGGTCGGCGTCGAGGGCCTCACGGGCCAGAGCGACGACTTGGGCCGCCTCGGGATCGTCGAGCATCGCGTCGCCGATCTGCGCGACAGCGGCCTCGGCCGCCTCGGCCGCTAGGTCGGCGATCAGATCGGCTTCGGCGTCTTCGTTCATCGGTTCGTCTCCAGCGTTGGGGTCGAGGTCGAAGCCTTCCTCGGCGGGGTCGGTTGGCGTGCTGCGCGTGGTGGCCGACGGCGGCAGCATCGCGGCGGCGGCCGACTGGTGGGCGACCAGGACTCGGCCGGGGATCGTCGCCTGCGGCCCAGCGGCTGGCATGGACTCGACGTAGCGGCCGGCGGCAGGTCCTGGCGCGAACGTCAGCGTTTTGGGGGTGCTGCCGCGTTTGGCTGCGCGGGCGGCGGCCCACTGCTCGTACGGCTCGCCGAACGTCTTGGCCGTGATGGGGTCGAGGTGGCCGCCGAGGTGACCGTACTCGGCCAGGGCTGCGGCGATGTCGCTGCCGTCCTTGGCCTTGCGGGCGAACCGGGCCGGGATGATCTGCCGGGAGAGCGGCAAGGTCGACAAGATCGTGTAGCACATGCCTGCCCGCTTGTTTCTCCACACGGATGGGTCGGCGCCCAGGTCAAGTAGTTCCTCGGGCAGGATCAGCCGGGCGTCGTCGGGGTCGTTCACGCCGAACATGAGCATGTCGCCCATGTTCGAGCGCAGGTTCACGTCGACTCGGTCGTGGATGGCCTTCTGCGCCTCGAACACGAGTTGGATGCCGCACGAGGCGGCCTGCTCCGACACCTTGGTCAGGTCCTGGGAGTTGTACAGGGCCGCGCCTTCGAAGACGTGAACCATGAGCCAGACGAGGCCGCAGCCGGGCTCCCATTCCTTGCTGATCCTGCCGAGCAGGTTGCGGGTCGGGTCGCCGAGGAACCGGCTACGAGCCGGGATCGTCTGGTTGACCATCCTGTGCAGGAACGACCGGATCTTGTGCGGGGTATCGAGCACGTAGGCCGCGCCCTCCCCGATCACGCCGAGCTGCTGGTCAGCCTTGACGGGGTCGCAGAGGATCACGGCCGAGTCGCGGCGCAGCATCACGCTCACGTCGATCTCCTCGCCCGCCTCACCCTTGCCTGCGCGGCTCATGCCGATGAGGGTCATGTGGGAAAGGGGCTTGTCGTTTCCGTCCTGGCCCGCGCCGGGCACGTGCGGCAACCACAATTCGAGCGGGGCGCCGTCGCGGTAGAGACCGAGGCCGCCGATCGGTTCCATGATCGAGGCACCTGGCTCGGAGGGACCCGCCCACGGGAACGGCGTCTTGAGCGGGTCCTTGCGCATCGCCCGGATGCCGACCCGGTCAAGGTAGTCACCGACGACGACTGAGGTGCCGCCGGCGATCCCGCCGGCGAATCGGGTGAACCGCTCAATCAACGGGGTCAAGTCGCTCGGCACGCCATTTTCGCCCAGGTCAATGCCTACGGCGAGTTCGTGGTCGTCATCTTTGAACACGGTGATCGTCGAGTCGGACAGGGTGGGCATGTGCTCGGCGACGAACCCTTTCCAGCGGGCGGGCACGGTGCCGCCTTCCCATGCACTGCCGCCGACGCGTTCGAGTTCGCGGGCGTCGCTGTTGGCGTGTCTGCGGTGCCAGATGATCGCCGAGGCGGTGCCGCCCACGGCTGCCCCGATGATCACGTACTTGTCGATGCCCCACCCGACGGTGTAGGTGACGACACCGGTCGGGGCTGCGATGTTGAACGCCTCGTGCGCGCGGCCAAGCAGGCGCCGCCCGGCGGTCAGGCGCAGCGATACCCACAAGACCACGAGCCCGGCCACGCCGACGCAGAGCGCGACGTACACCTCGACCTCGCCCCACATGGCCAGGCCGCGCGCCAACGGAGCGCCGGCCAGGGCGGCGAACAGCAGCAGCCATGGTGCGAAGGTGCGCCAGAGCTGCCCGAAGTCGCTGCCCATGTGCTGGCCGAGGTTGCGGGCGACCTTCTTTTCGGCCTTGCGCCGCTGACGCAGCTCCGTATTCGTGATCATCACACGTCCATGCGCTCGTCGTCGGGCTGCTTCTTGTCGCGGTCCTTGCCGTACTTCAGGTCACGCAGGCCATCGATCTCGACGCCGGCCAGCTTTTCGAGGGTCGGGTACACCACGCGCAGGCCGTGCCGAGCAAGGCGTACGGCGACGGCGGCTTCGATCAGGCCGATCGTGATCCGCATGGATCGGACCCACATGTCCTTACCGGATCCGCAGCCTTGTCTTTTGGCCTCTTTCAGCAGGGCGTGTACCCGCTTGGATATCTCGCGGCGGCGGCACTCGAACTCGACGGCGATGGCGCCGAGCAGCTCGTCGCCCGCCCGCCCGTAGTTCTTGACCTGCTCGGGGGTGCGGGTGGGGATACGGGCCAGGTCTGCCGCGCGGCGTGCCATGCGCTACGCCTCCTCAATCTCATACAGGGGTCGAGCAGGGGTCGGGGCGGCACCGGTCACGTCCAGCGTGATCCGAGAGCGCGGTGGGTGGCCGGCGAGGTTGTCGAGGTCCTCCGGTCGGAGTTCGCCGTTGGCGAGCCGCTCGGTCAGGTTCGGCTCAGGCTCGGCCGCGATCGCGCCTTGCCGCAGGTAGAACCATGCGGCCAGCAAGCCGGCGATGACGGCCGCGGAGGCCAGGGTGGCGACCAACAACATCGCGGCGACCATGAAGGCGCCGACCGCCAGCACCACGGCGAGCAGGACCCGCAGGGCCCGGCGGCCGATCGCCCCGCGGCGCCGGTACATGCGTTCCTGCGCCCACCACACGAGTGGCGGGATGCCGTCGTAGCGGGAGCGACACACACCCGCCACCACGGCCATCACGCCAGCACAGATCAGTAGGGCAGTCATCAAGCGCCTCCAGCGATGATCAGGGAGGCAATGAAGAGCCAGGCCACATGCCAGGACTGGTCGAGCGCGTGAGCGCCCGACCCGAGATGGCCGGCGCCCATCCGGTAGAACTCGCCCTTGCCGATCCGCTCCGCCAGGGTCTGCAGCGTGTAGCGGCGGTCGGCCCAGTAGTGCGAGGCGGCGTCCACGAGCAGGCCGAGCACGAGCCAGTCCGGCAACAGGCGGAGACCGGTGGCGAACATGACCGCGCCGAGCGCGACCGCTTTGGTGGCGGTGAGCGTGGCCACGTGGGCAAGACAGGCACGCACGCCGACCGTGGTTCGCTGCCCCTTGGCGCACGCCTGGCGGTGTGTCTGAACCCAGTGGTCGCCGAAGCTGTGGGCGGCGTACAGCGTCACGAAGACGGCGGCAAAGACGACAAGCTTGATCATCGTGTCGAGGCTCATGACTGGCCGCCTCCGCACGGCGTCTGCCGAGCCGCCCACACGCACGTCTCACAGCGGGCCGAGTAGCCCAACGTGTGGGTGGGGCAGGTCGGCATCTCCTCGCTGCGGTGGAATGCCTCGCAGAAGGGGCACTGGTAGCGGGTCATGACTGGTCTCCGGTCGAAGAGGGGACGGCGCCGTTCACCGATCCGACTGGGGCCAAAGTGGTCGCCGGCGGCGGTTCAATCGGCCGGCCCGACATCCGCACCGACCGCTCTTCGCTGGCCTCGGCGTCGCGCTCCCGCTCGACGTCGGCGATCACGTAGGACACCTGCCGTTCGCTGATCCCGTACTCGACGGCGAGCCGCTTGCGGGTCGGCTTGATCCCGTTGTCGAGGAGCATCCGGACCGCAATCGCAGCGAACTGCTTGCGGATCTCCTTGTCGTCTTCCGGGTCGGCCGGGACACCCTCAGCAAGGTGTCCCGGAGCGTTCTGCGGCGCGACGAGCGTGGCCGCCGGGGCTGCGATCGTCCTTACGGCGCCGTCGAGCGCCTCGGGGAATAGGTGTCGGAAGACGTGCATCAAAATGTGCGACCCGAAAGCAATGGAACCGACGAGCTGGCCAGCGATCAGACCGACGACGCGGCCGTCCAACTCCTTCGCCAGGACCGCGTTCGCACCCTCTCCGACCATGACGAACGTGCCCATGCCGTGCAGGTGGTTGATCACGTACGAGGTGATCGTGAAGAGGACGACCACGACGAGGCAGTACAGTCGCGGCCCGAATTTGTGCCGCAGGACGACCGCGCCAACGAGGGCCAAAACGATTAGCCCATCGGGCGCGAACGGGTACAAAAAGGCGCCCCACGAGTCGAAGTGGGCGGCTCGGGCCGCATCTGACTGGGACGTCCAGGAGCCGCGGAACGCCACTGTGATCACAGCGGCGAGGAGGACGGCCAACACGACCGCGGTCCGCCGCGCCACCGACGTCTGGGACGCCCTTTCCGGGGTGTCCCGCCCGTCCGGAGCCGAGGGCGGGGGCGCCGTCTCGACGGGCGGGGCGGTCGGCGTCGTCGGGGCTTCGGCGCGGTGGCGCCGCTTCGTGAAGCGGGACCACCGGCTGGGCGTCGGGACACCCTCGGCCGCGTGATCGGCGGGCTCGCCGTACGGCCCCGTTGTGGGCGTCTGGTCCATCGGTATCTTCTCCGTCTTAGTCGTCGTGGGTGCCGGCGGTCTGTCGTTCTGCGAGCCGTCCGGATCGCTGTCGGACGGCCGGACAGATCGGCAGAGTCAGGTGAGCAGCTCGTAGCCGATGGCGATGAGGCCGATGGCGGCGAGCGTGTACACCAGCGCGAACGCGATCATGGTGGAGGCGGTGGGACGCATGTCGGATCTCCTCGGTGGATGATGTGGCCCCCGTCTGTGGAGGCGGAGGGCTGGTGATTCGTGAACCGCCCGGCCAGGGAATGGGGGTCGGGCGGCTCACGGACCGTCAGCTCAGGGCCTGGCCTGGAGGAGGACGCTGCCTACGCCTTTGCAGACGTCGCACTTCTGGCTCAGCGGGAGGACGGGGTCGCGGCCGGAGCCTTTGCATGAGCCGCACTGGACGAGGTGGCCAGGGCAGGGGGTCTCGTTCATGTCGATCTCCTTCGATTGGGGTTGGTGCTTGATGGGTGGGGTGTCCCCGTCCCGGGCTGGCCAGGGTCTGGAGCCAGCGCCGGGACGGGGACCGGAGGCCCGGCCACCGCGATGGATCTGCGGGGGCAGCGGTATCCGGGCTGGCTTCACTGGGCGGTCTCCTGCGGCTTGGCCGCAGTTCGCAGTGCGCGGCGGATCCTCCGCTGCCACCAGCGCGGGCGGGGCTCGGCGCGGTAGTCGACGGCGCCCGCGAGCCCGTCCACGGCGGTGGCGAGCTGGTTCAGCTCCAGCCCGACCCCGACCACCTGCGGCATGTGGCTGCGCAGCTCGGTCAACTCGTGGGCGATGGCGAGCATCGCGCCGGCCTGCGCCCGCTGGATGTTCAGCTCGGCGAAGCAGAGCAGTGTCTCGTCTGAGCGTCTGTCGCCCTGCCGGTTGCCGACCTCGTCCAGCTGGTCGCTCGCCAGTTCCAGACGGCTCGCGGCGAGCGCGGCGCGCTCGGCGGCGAACGAGACGTCGTGCTCGGCCGGGTAGGAGAACGGGTCGATGGCGCTCACGCGGCCACCTCCAGCGGCGCGAGCTCGGCGGTGGCGTCGAGGAACTGCCGGACCACGACGGCGTCGGCGTAGAAGCTTCCGACGTCGGGCAGCGTGGCCACGAGCCAGTCGGCCATCGTGTGCGGCTGGACCGTGGACCCCTCCCAGGTGGCGCAGTGCTGGAGGCCGGCGGCCAGCAACTCGCGGGGCACCGTGTAGCTGGTGGCCTCGCCGCTGCCGTCGTGCAGGGGGAAGACCAGATCCACGGTGGTGGGGGTGTCGACGCTGTAGGCGAGGAACCCGGCGTGGACTTCCAGTTCGCTGCCGGTCGCCCACAGGGTGAAGGGCTGGTGCACGAAGTTCGTCATGTCAGGGAGTCCTGCGGGGTGCGTAGGTGTGGGAGCTGTTGGTGCAGCGCTTGTCGGTGCAGCCGCAGCCGTCGATCCTCGGTGCCTCGTGAGGGGACACGGCCCAGCGCAAGGTTTCGCGAGTCACTCGGTCGACCTCGTCGAGGGTGGCGGCCATCTGGGCGGGAGTCATCACGACACCGCCTGAGGGGTGTACACGTCGAGGCCCGAGAGCATCTCGGTGAAAGGTGGTGCTGCGGCCATGCTCGTCCCGTGGGCGCTCCGTACGAGGTGCAGAGCCTGTCGGAACCAGCCTTCGACGAAGGCGTCGATCGCAGCGCATTCCTCCTGTGTAAGAGGTTCGGCGTACGTCTGTGTCATGATGAAGTCGTTCCTTCCGGTTGGACGACTGGCACGGAACATGCGGGCGGCCTCGGTCTTGGAGGATGGGGGCCGCTTTCGCATGTCTGGGAAGATCGCGTTCATCGGACCGCCACCTCGCCGCTTGAGTGAGGCATCGGCGGGTCCGCATCTATCAGCGCTCGGACCTCGGCAGGGTCAAACCGGTAGTGGCCGCCTGGCGTTCGAGCCGCGCGCAGCTTGCCAGCTTTCGCCCACGCGATGACCGTCTCGGCAGTGACCCGACATGTCAGCGCAGCCTCACTGGTCTTCATCCAGGACGTGAGGAATGAGTGGCCGTTGAGTCCGGACACCGAGACAGCCCTCCAGGGAATCGGACATTCGTTGAGCTAGTACGGGATCCCCGGGAATGCGGGGGAAAGCATCCTATGATGAAAGCATCATAGGATGCCGGAAGGCTGTCAAGGAGATTGGCCTAGGATGCATGAAGAATCTTGAAATTGGCCTACGACAATTTGTTAGCCTTGGGTCATGAGTCCCGAGCCGCAGACTGGCTCTGCCAGTCGTATCGCCGCAGATCTCCGCACGGCCATCGCCGACGGGCGATTTGGCCCTGGCGCGAAACTCCCCACCGTCCGAGATCTCACCGAGCAGTACGGCGTGAGCCGCAACACCGCATCTAAGGCCATCGCTCAACTCAGCACCGAGGGGCGCATCGTCACCCGCTACGGTTCAGGCGCATATGTACGCGAAGCCCACCCTGTGAGGCGTGTCGGGCAGGATCGATACGCGCGAAGTAAGTGGGCGAACGTAACCGTCGAGGTGTACGCCGACGCAAACCACGACGGTGATCCTGCGCGACAGCAGGGCGGCCAGTCCCAGGAAGTCGCGCTGGTTGAAGCGGAGGAGCGCGCCGCGAAGGCCCTCGGCGTTGAAGCCGGAACGCTGGTCTACAAGAGAGACCGCACCATGACGCGCGACGGGCAGCCCACGCACACCATGACGAGCTACTACCGGCGTGAAGATGTCGAAGGGACAGCTATCACGGACCCCAGGCCAGGTATCGCGGGCGCTGGGGGAGGCTTCGCCATCTTGGCCGAGCACGGCCTGACTCCTGACGAGATCACAGAAGAGGTTTTTGCGCGGATGCCGACCGTGGACGAGATGGTGAATCTGGAGCTTCCGCCAGGGGAACCAGTCGTCGAACAGCATCGAGTTGTACGAACGGCGGACGGCCGGGTGATCGAGTACGCGCGAGGGGTTCACCCCGCGAGCCGCTTCGTCTGGTCTTACACGTTCAAGATCCCCGACTGAGAGTCCCATGTACCTCGCCACCCGTCCTGGCCGCGATGACAAGCCCAACGAGGACTACGTGGCCGCCGCAGTCGGCACGTTCGCCCAGGCCGTACTGCTCGACGGGGCTGGCGGCCCGTCTGAACTGCCGACTGGCTGCCATCACGGGACTCCCTGGTACGTCGCCCAGTTAGGCGAG
>NZ_DATCVQ010000193.1:0-7571 GCF_036566765.1 Streptomyces sp. | reverse complement strand
CGTGGCGCCGCCGAAGAACCCGCCGCTGTCGCCGTTGCCGCCGTCGTCGCCGCCGACGGCGAAGAGGGCGACGGTCTGGCCCGGGGTCACGGGCTGGCCCGGTGCCGGGTTGCTGTTCATGACCGTGGCGTTGTCCTTGTCGGAGGAGCCGGGGGCGAGCTGCACCACCAGACCCATGTCCTCCAGCTGCTTCTTCACGTCCTTGAGCTTCTTGCCCTGGATGTCGCCGGGGATGGTCAGCTGCTGCGCCGGGCCCTTGGAGACCTTCAGCGTGATCTGGACGTCCTTGGGCTGCTTCGAGTCGCCCTTGGGGGTCTGCTCGACGACGATGCCGGCGGCCTGCGGCGAGTCGACCTGCTGCTGCGCGACGTTCGTGAAGCCGAGCGCGCTCAGCTGCTGGACCGCCTGGTTGACGTCGCGGCCGACGACGTTCGGCAGCTGCGACTGCTTCTGCTTCGAGACGAAGATCGTGACCTTGGAGTTCTTCTCGGCCTGCGAGCCGCCGGTCGGGTCCTGCCGGATGACCGTGCCCGGGTCCTCGTCGGACTCCTCTTCCTTGACCTCGACCTTGAAGCCCTTCTTCTCGAGCTGCTCCTCCGCGCTCGACCGGGACTTCTCGGTGACGTCCGGGACCTCCTGGAGGGGCGAGCCCTCGGAGACCTGGACGGTGATGGTCTCGCCCTTGATCATCTGCGCGCCGCTGGTCGCAGCCGGGGTCTGGGTGCAGATCGAGCCCTTGGGCTGGTCGCAGCGGGCGGTGCCGCCCTCTGCGATCTTCACGCCGACGTTGTCGGCGTTGGTCTTCGCTTCCTGGAGGGTCTTGCCGACCAACTGCGGCACCGGGATCTTGTTGGAGCCGTTGTCGTTGCTGAACAGGTACTGGCCGATGAGGATCGCGCCGACGAGCACCAGGACGCCCGCCACGACCAGCAGGATCGTCGAGCTGTTCGACTTCTTCTGGCGGCGGCGGTCCGGGCGGTCGTCGTAGCCGTAGCCGCCGTCGTCCGGGTTCATCGGCGGGAGCATGGAGGTCTGCCCGGCCGGGTCGGCCTGCCGCAGCGCGGTCGTCGGCTGGTCGTCCGACCCGTAGCCGCCGTAGCCGCCCGCGCCGTACGCCGCCGCGCCCATCGCCGCGGTCGCGGCGACCGGCTGGCCGTCGAGGCAGGCCTCGATGTCCGCGCGCATCTCGTCGGCGGACTGGTAGCGGTAGTCGGGGTCCTTGACCAGCGCCTTGAGGACGATGGCGTCCATCTCGGGCGTGATCTCGGGGTCGAAGTTGCTCGGCGGCTGCGGTTCCTCGCGTACGTGCTGGTACGCGACGGCGACCGGGGAGTCGCCGACGAACGGCGGCCGGACGGTCAGCAGCTCGTAGAGCAGGCAGCCGGTGGAGTACAGGTCGGACCGGGCGTCGACCTGCTCGCCCTTGGCCTGCTCCGGGGAGAGGTACTGCGCCGTGCCGATCACCGCGGCGGTCTGGGTCATGGTCATGCCGGAGTCGCCCATGGCGCGGGCGATGCCGAAGTCCATGACCTTGACCTGGCCGGTGCGCGTCAGCATGACGTTCGCCGGCTTGATGTCGCGGTGGACGATGCCGGCGCGGTGCGAGTACTCCAGCGCCTGCAGGATGCCGACGGTCATCTCCAGCGTCCGCTCGGGCAGCAGCTTGCGGCCGGAGTGAAGAAGCTCACGGAGGGTGGAGCCGTCGACGTACTCCATCACGATGTACGGGATGGAGACCTGGTCGACGTAGTCCTCGCCGGTGTCGTAGACGGCGACGATCGCCGGGTGGTTGAGCGAGGCGGCCGACTGGGCCTCCCGGCGGAACCGGGCCTGGAAAGACGGGTCGCGGGCGAGGTCGGCCCGCAGCGTCTTCACGGCGACGGTGCGGCCGAGCCGGGTGTCGTGGGCGAGGTAGACCTCGGCCATGCCACCACGGCCGAGCACCGAGCCCAGCTCGTACCGGCCGCCGAGGCGACGCGGCTCTTCCATAGCCAAACCAGCCCTCTCCGTCTGTCCCGACCGCACCCGTGCGTGGTCCGGCGGTGTAGCTGCTCGCGCATACGGTACCGGCCTCGGGAAGACGTTCCGCCCGTGACCGGTACCTGATACCTGACCGGTATCCGACTGTGCCCGGAGGTCGGGTCAGCTTCTGCTCTTCAGGACCGCTTTCATGACGTCCCGGGCGATCGGGGCGGCGAGGCCGCCGCCGCTGATGTCCTCGCGGTTGGTGCCCTCGTCGTCCTCGACGACCACGGCGACGGCGACCGGGGAGCCCGAGTCGGTCTTGGCGTACGAGATGAACCAGGCGTAGGGGCGGGCCTTGTTCTTCGGGCCGTGCTGGGCGGTGCCGGTCTTGCCGCCGACCTTCACGCCCGGCATGTCCACGTCGCCCTTGGAGCCGGTGCCGTCGGTGACGACGCTCTCCATCATGGTCTGGAGCAGCTGCGCGTTCTCCTGGGAGACCGGGCGGCTCAGCTCCTCCGGCTCTGTGGTGCTGATCACATCCACGCCCGGGGAGCGCAGCTGGTCGATCATGTACGGCTTCATCAGCTTGCCGTCGTTGGCGACCGCGGCGGCGACCATGGCCATCTGCAGCGGGGTGGTGGCGGTGTTGAACTGGCCGATCGAGGAGAGCGCGTTCCCGCCGCGGTCCATCTTCTTGTCGTAGACGGAGGAGACCGCGCGGACCGGGATGAACTGCTCCTTGTTGAAGCCGAACTTCTCGGCCATCTCGACCATCTTGTCGCGGCCGACCTCGTCGCCGAGCTTGGCGAAGACCGAGTTGCAGGAGACTTCGAGAGCCCGCTTCAGGGTGGCGTCCTTGCAGCCCGAGGCGTGGTTCTTCATGTTCTTGGTGGACAGCGGGATCTTGTACGGCTCGGGGGTTTCGGTCGCCTCCTCGATGTCGGTGACCTTGCCGTTCTCCAGCGCCGCGGCGGCGGTGACGACCTTGAAGACGGAGCCGGGCGGGTAGATCTCGCGCAGGGCGCGGTTCAGCTTCGGCTTGTCCGGGTCCTTCTCCAGGTCCTGCCAGGCCTTGGCGTCCTTGTCGTGGTAGCCGGCGAAGGTGGAGGGGTCGTACGACGGGGTGGAGGCGAGCGCGAGGATCTTGCCGGTCTGCGGGTCGATCGCGGCGACGGCGCCCTTCTTGTCGCCGAGGCCTTCGAAGGCGGCCTTCTGGGCGGCGCCGTTCAGGGTGGTGATGACGTCGCCGCCGGTCTTCTTCTCGCCGGTGAACATCGACAGGGTGCGGTCGAAGAAGAGCCGGTCGTCGTTGCCGGTGAGGATGCCGTCCTCGATCGACTCGATCTGCGTGGCGCCGAAGGCCTGCGAGGCGTACCCGGTGACGGGGGCCCACATGGCCCCGTCGGTGTACGTGCGCTTGAACGCGTAGTACGGGTCCTTGGTGTCGACGGAGCCGGTGATCTGCTTGCCGTCGACGATGATGTTGCCGCGCTCGTGGGCGTAGCGCTCGATGGTGACGCGCTTGTTGCTGGAGTGCGAGTTGAGCTCGTCGGCGCGGACGTACTGGAGCCAGTTGTCGCGCATCAGCAGGGCGAGGACCAGGAGGCCGCAGAAGATCGCGACCCGGCGCAGGGGCTTGTTCACGGTCGGACCACCTGGGTCATCTCGGCGTCGGGGGACGGGGCGGGGGCGGGGGCCGGGCGGCGTGCGGTGTCGCTGATGCGGATCAGCACGCCGACCAGGGCCCAGTTCGCGATCACCGAAGAACCGCCGTACGCGAGGAACGGCATGGTCATGCCGGTGAGCGGGATGAGGCCCATGACGCCGCCGGCGACGACGAAGATCTGCAGGGCGAAGGCGCCGGACAGGCCCATGGCGAGGAGCTTGCCGAAGGGGTCGCGGGCGGCCAGGGCGGTGCGTACGCCGCGTTCGATGATCAGGCCGTAGAGGAGCAGGAAGGCCATGACGCCGGCCAGGCCGAGCTCTTCGCCGACGGTGGCGAAGATGAAGTCGGAGTTGGCGGCGAAGCCGATGAGGTCGGAGTTGCCCTGGCCGAGGCCGGTGCCGAGGATGCCGCCGGAGCCGAAGGACATCAGCACCTGGGACATCTGGTCGCACGCGGCGGCCATGTTGCTGCCCTCGGGAGCGGTCTTGAGGCACTCGAAGGGGTCGAGCCAGGCGGCCACGCGGGACTGGACGTGGGTGGCGGTGGAGCCGACCACGACCGCGCCGGCGGTGGACATCAGCAGACCCATGACGACCCAGCTGGTCCGCTCGGTGGCCACGTACAGCATGATCACGAACATGCCGAAGAACAGCAGCGAGGTGCCGAGGTCGTTCTCGAAGACGAGGATGAGCAGGCTGATCGCCCAGATCGTCAGGATCGGGCCGAGGTCCCGGCCGCGGGGCAGGTAGAGGCCCATGAAGCGGCGGCTGGCCAGCGCCAGCGCGTCCCGCTTGACCATCAGGTAGCCGGAGAAGAACACCGCCAGGACGAGCTTGGCGAACTCGCCGGGCTGGATCGAGAAGCCGCCGACGTTGATCCAGATCTTGGCGCCGAACACGTCGGAGCCGAGGCCGGGCACCAGCGGCAGCAGCAGCAGCACGAGGGCCGCGGCCATGGAGATGTACGTGTAGCGCTGCAGGACCCGGTGGTCCTTGAGCAGCAGCAGCACGCCGACGAACATGGCGATGCCGATCGCCGAGTACATCATCTGCTTGGGTGCGTCGGGACTGAAGCTGTCGAACTGCGCCATGGACCGGGCGATCAGTCGCGGCGACTGGTCGAGCCGCCAGATCAGCACCAGGCCGAGGCCGTTGAGCAGGGTCGCCAGCGGCAGCAGCAGGGGATCCGCGTACGGGGCGAACTTGCGCACCACGAGGTGGGCCACGCCCGCCAGCAGGGCGAGCCCCGCTCCGTAGCCGAGCATGCCGGACGGCACCTTGCCGTCGATGGCGAGGCCGACGTTCAGATAGGCGAACACCGGGATGGCGACGGCGAAGCCGAGCAGCGCCAGTTCGGTGTTACGGCGGCTCGGTGCCTCGATGGCGCCGATGGTGGTCGTGTTGGTGACAACGCTCATGGTGGTGAAAGGCCCCCCTACGGGCGGTTACTGCTTGCCGCAGTTCGAGGCCAGCTTCTGCTCCTCGGCGGTGAGGGTGGGGCCCGGTGAGGGAGCGGCTGTGGTGGGCTTGGACGGGGTGGCGGCGCCCTCGGAGGGCGGCGGAGTGGTCGCCTTGTCGGTCGCCGCGTCGGCGGCCGCCTTGCGCTGCTCCTGCTTCTTGCAGGCCGTGGCCTGCGTCGCAAACTGCTGGATCTTGGTCTCGGCCTTGTCTCGGCTGCCGCCCGCGATGGTCTCCTCGACCTGCTTGCGCTGGTAGGGCGGCAGGTACTTGAGTTCGATCTCGGGGTGGTCCTTCTCGACCGCCGAAAGCTTCACCCAGGCCAGGTCCTGACTGATGCCCCGGTACAGCGCCACGTGCTCGTCGTTGGAGCCCACGTAGTACTGGGTCTGCGTCCAGCGGTGGCCGCCGTACAGCGCCCCGCCGACCACGCCGAGCGTGAGGACGAACAAGAACGAGCGCTTGAGCCACTTGCGGCCGCCGCGCGGCTTGGCGAAGTCGTCGTCCGTGTACGCGCCGAACGAGCCCTGCGGGGGCATGCCGCCGTAGCCGAGGTCGTCACCGCTGCCGGGCGGGCCGAAGCCGCCGGCGGGCGGCTGCGCCTGGGGCGGGCGGCCGAGGCTGGAGGCGCGGCCGGCCGGGGTCTGCATGGCCCCGCCGTCGCCGAGCTGGATCTGGTTCTCGGCGACCGCGCCGACGACGACCGGGGTGTCGCTGAGCTGACCGGCGAGAGTGTCGCCGGAGTCGGTGTCGAGGACGTCGGCGACGATGCAGGTGATGTTGTCCGGGCCGCCGCCGCGCAGAGCGAGCTGGATGAGCTCCTGCACGGTCTCCTGCGGGCCCTGGTAGCTGGCGAGGGTGTCCTCCAGAGTCTGGTGGGACACGACGCCGGACAGGCCGTCGGAGCAGATCAGGTACCGGTCGCCGGCCCGGACCTCGCGGATGGAGAGGTCGGGCTCGACGTGGTCGCCGCTGCCCAGCGCGCGCATGAGGAGCGAGCGCTGCGGGTGGGTGGTGGCCTCTTCCTCGGTGATCCGGCCCTCGTCGACGAGCCGCTGCACCCAGGTGTGGTCCTGCGTGATCTGAGTGAGGACGCCGTCGCGCAGCAGGTAGGCGCGCGAGTCGCCGACGTGGACCAGGCCGAGGCGCTGGCCCGTCCACAGCAGGGCGGTGAGCGTGGTGCCCATGCCCTCGAGCTGCGGGTCCTCCTCGACCATCATGCGCAGCTGGTCGTTGGCGCGCTGCACAGCGGTGCCGAGGGAGGTGAGGATGTCGGAGCCGGGGACGTCGTCGTCGAGCTGGACGAGGGTCGAGATCACCTCCGAGGAGGCGACCTCGCCGGCGGCCTGGCCGCCCATGCCGTCGGCGATGGCGAGCAGCCTGGGCCCGGCGTAGCCGGAGTCCTCGTTGCCCTCGCGGATCATGCCCTTGTGCGAGCCCGCGGCGAAGCGCAGTGACAGTGTCATGCCGACCTGCCCTGTCGATGCTGCCTCGGGGTACAGCCGGTCTCGAGCCACACTGCCCACCCTCCGGTCGGGAGCCGGTCCCGCTCGTTCCGCTCGCGCCTATCCATGATGTAGCACTACTTCCGCAGCTCGATGACGGTCTTGCCGATGCGGATCGGCGCGCCCAGCGGAATCGGTGTGGGGGTGGTGAGGCGGGTCCGGTCGAGATACGTGCCGTTGGTGGACCCGAGATCCTCGACGATCCACTGACCGTCCCGGTCCGGGTAGATCCTGGCGTGCCGGCTGGAGGCGTAGTCGTCGTCCAGCACGATCGTTGAGTCGTGTGCGCGGCCCAGGGTGATGGTCTGGCCCTGCAGCGCGACGGTGGTGCCGGTGAGCGTGCCCTCGGACACGACCAGTTTCGTGGGCGCGCCACGGCGCTGGCGAGGCCCGGCCTGCTGGGCGCGCTGCTGCGGCGGCGCCGCGGCGGCCTGGCGGGCGGCCTGCTGCGGCCGCGCGTTCTCCCGCCGGGAGCCGCGCTGCGTGACACGTGTGCCGAACAGGTCGCTCCTGATGACCTGTACGGCCACGATCACGAACAGCCACAGTACGGCCAGGAAACCCAGCCGCATGACCGTCAGGGTCAGCTCTGACATTGCCCCCGCTTCACCCTTCGGCTTGCCGGTAAACGATGGTGGTACTGCCCACGACGATCCGCGAGCCGTCGCGGAGCGTAGCGCGGGTGGTGTGCTGCCCGTCTACCACGATGCCGTTGGTAGACCCGAGATCCTGGATCGTCGAGGGCGTTCCGGTCCGGATCTCACAGTGCCGGCGCGAGACGCCGGGGTCGTCGATCCGCACGTCGGCGTCGGTGCTGCGGCCCAGCACCAGCGTCGGGCGGGAGATCTGGTGGCGGGTGCCGTTGATCTCGATCCAGCGTCGTACCTGGGCGCCGGGCAGCGGGCCGGGGCCGGCCGTCGGACGGCCGGCCGATGCGCCGGCGGGCGCACCGGTGGGTCCGCCGGGGCGGGCGCCGGG
>NZ_DATCVQ010000192.1:0-37903 GCF_036566765.1 Streptomyces sp. | reverse complement strand
CGGCGCGTACGCGGGCGGCGGCGGCACCGCGGCCGCCGCTGTGGCGGCCTTGGCCAGCCCGACGCGCGGGTCCGGGGCGGCCGCAGGCGTCGGCTCCGCCGGGGCGTAGTCCAGCAACTGGGCCGCGTGCCGCCCGAGTTGCGCGAGCACCGCCCCCGGCAGCCACTCCTCCGCCCGGTCCGTCGTCGTGCGCTCGGCGACCTGCTGCGGGGTGGGCCGCTGGGCGGGGTCCTTGTGCAGGCATTCCCGTACGAGACCGACCAGCGACTCCGGTACGCCGGTCAGGTCCGGCTCCTCCTCGGCGATCCGGAAGAGGTGGGCGTTCAGACCGGTGTCGGTGGCGCCGAAGAGGAGGCGTCCGGTGGCCGCGTACACCAGCACGGCGCCCAGGCAGAAGACATCGCTGGCGGGGGTGAGTTCGAGGCCGCGGACCTGTTCCGGCGACATGAAGCCGGGCGAGCCGATCAGCATGCCGGTGCGGGTGTGCAGGCTGTCGCCGGCGAGGCTGTCCATCGCCCGCGCGATGCCGAAGTCGATGACGCGCGGGCCGTCGACGGTGACCAGGACGTTCGACGGCTTCAGGTCGCGGTGGATCAGCCCCGCGTCGTGCACGGCCCGCAGGGCCAGGGCGAGGCGGTTGGCGAGGGTGCTCACGGAGTGCTCGGGCAGCGGCCCGAAGTCCTTGGCGACCACCGTGGTCAGGTCCGGCCCCGGGATGTACTGGGTCGCCACCCAGGGCACGGCGGCCTCCGGGTCGGCGTCGAGCACCGCCGCCGTCCAGTCGCCGCCCACCCGCCGGGCGGCGGCCACTTCGCGGGCGAAGCGTCTGCGGAACTCGGGGTTCTCGGCGTGTTCGGCCTGGACGACCTTCACGGCCACGGTGCGGCCGCCCTCGGAACGCCCCAGATAGACCAGGCCCATGCCGCCCGCGCCCAGCCGAGCGATGAGACGGTAGGCGCCGATATGGGTGGGGTCTTGGCCGGTCAACTGATCCACAGGGGAAAGGTAGTCCAACTCCCCAAAGTGGCGCGGGCAATTGAAGAAAGCCCCGATCACCCCGGAGACAGGCCCTAGACCTCCGCGCGGGCCGCCGCCAAGAAGGCCCGGATCAGATCCGGGTCCTTCACGCCGCGGCTCGACTCGATCCCGCTGGACACGTCCACGCCCCAGGGGCGGGCCGCACGGATCGCCGCGCCGACGTTCCGCGGGGTGAGGCCGCCGGCCAGGAGCCAGCGGACGTCCGGTCCGGGGAGCCGCTTGCCGGTGAGGTCCCAGGTCTCGCCCGCGCCGGGGACCGGGGCGTCGAGCAGCAGGACGTCCTCGCCGCGCTCCCCGTGCCCGGGGGCCTCGTCACGCACGGACGCGGCGCGGATCAGGGTCCGGCCGGCGGGCAGGAAGGCGCGTACGGCCTCGAAGTACGCGAGGTCCTCGTGGCCGTGCAGCTGGACAGCGCGTACGCCGGTGGCCTCGACCAGGGCGCGTACGTCGTCCAGCGGCTGGTCGCGGAAGACGCCGACGGTCAGGATCCCGTCCGGCACGCGCGCGGCGAGACGGGCCGCGGTGTCGGCGTCGACGCGGCGCGGGCTCTCGGCGAAGACGAACCCGATGGCGTCGGCACCGGCCTCGACGGCGACGTCGACGTCGCGCTCGGTGCGCAGCCCACAGACTTTGACGAACATGCGCGCCACTCTACGCAGGGCTTTCCGGCCCTCCGCGGGGCTTCCCATCTGATGACCCGTCAGTTTCAATGGGTGATGTGATGGGACACGCTGGGATGGCGGCCACCGCCGTCCGATACCTCCGGTCGGTCGGGGCCCCGACGGGCGTCGAGACGCTGCCGCGCCCGGAACTGCGCGCCGTGCGGGACGACGAGCGCGCGCCCGTCGACCCGGCCGAGTTCCGCCGCGTCCTCGGGAACTTCGCGAGCGGGGTGACGATCATCGCGGCGCGGGACGAGGACGGACCGGCGGGCTTCGCCTGCCAGTCCTTCGCCTCGCTCTCCCTCGACCCGCCGCTCGTCGCGTTCATGGTCGCCCGTACGTCGACGACCTGGCCGCGGATCGCCCGCGCGGGCACGTTCTGCGTGAACGTGCTCGGCGCGGAGCAGGGCGAGCTGTGCCGGGCGTTCGCGGTGAGCGGCGCGGACAAGTTCGCCGGCGTCGACCACGCCCCCGCCCCGGTCACGGGCGCGCCCCGGCTCGCGGGCGCGCCCGCCTGGATCGACTGCACGATCCGCACCGTCCACACCGGCGGCGACCACCTGATCGTCGTCGGCACGGTCGAGGCCCTCGGCGCGGAGGCCGAGGGCGCGCCGCTCCTGTTCCACCGCGGCCGCTTCGGCCGCTTCACGGTCTAGCTAGGAGGCGGCGAGCGCGGCGAGCGCCGCCGCCACGGGCGGGACGAGGGCGGCGACCAGCTCCCGCGACGCCCCGGCCTCGGCCCGGCCCAGCAGGAACACGCAGGCGAAGACCGGCCCGGCCAGCAGGGCGTGGGCGAGTTCGACGTCCGGGAGGCCAGCCAGCTCACCGCGTACGACGGCCCGTTCGAGCAGCGCGCGGATGCCCGCCTGCTCGCGGGCGAGGAAGGTGCGCCGGAACCGGTCCGCGAGGGCGGCGTCCGCGTCCATCTCGACGAGGATCGCGGGCAGCACGGCGCGCGGCGCGGGCGCGGCGGTGCTCGCGACGATCTCCCCCAGGAGCACGGCCAGGTCACCCGCGAGCGAGCCGGTGTCCCGGGACGGGGGCAGCGTCAGATCGTGCACGACCGCCGCGAAGGCCATCTCCTGCTTCGTCTCGAAGCGCCGGTAGATGGCCGCCTTGCCGACGCCGGCGCGGGCCGCGACCGCGTCCACCGTCAGCCCCGCGTACCCGCGCTCCGCCAGCAGCTCGCGCGTCGCCGCGACGACCGCCTCGCCGATCCGGGCGTCACGGGGCCGCCCCAGCCGTTGCTCTCCGTCTCGCATGGCGCCATGATACGGAACCGGCAGTTACGAAACTATGAGTTTCGTTAAGCACGGCTGGGGGAAGCGATGACGACGAACACCACGGGAAGCACCACGGGAAACACGCCGAGCAACACCACGCGCTGGGCGGGCCGCATCCTGGCCTTCCTGGGCGCGGCCCACCTGCTGATCAACGGCCTCCTGATCCGGGACCGGATGCCCGAGTGGCTGGACGGAGCCCTGGTCGCCCTGCCGGCCGACCGGCTCCACGCGCTGCCGCCGGCGCTCGGCGCGTTCTGGGCCGTACCGGGCAGCTTCGGCCTGCCGCTGCTGTTGCTGGGCCTCCTGGTGGCCCGCCTCGCGCGGACGGGCATACCGGTACCGGCCTACGTCGGTTGGGGGCTCGCGGCCTGGGCGGTGGTGACCGGCCTCATCCTGCTGCCGTCGCCCTTCCCGCTGGCCCTGATCCCGGCGGCGATGCTCATCGCGGCGGCCCGGAGGGCCGATCCGATGCGATGAGTCCGGTACGGTGGCCGGCCCTCCTCGACGTCCTGCGGACCGCGCTTTCCGTCTCACCCGACGAGCGGCCAGGCGCGCTTCAACTCGCCGGACAGCTGCGGGGCACTTAGGACCGGCGCTCCAGCACGGACAGGTTCCAGGCGTCCGGGTCGCCGATGTAGTAGTACAGCTTCGGCCGCTCCGGGCTCCCCATCACGGACCAGGCCGGGAGCTCGCACGCGCCCGCCGACACCTCCACCTCCTGGTCCCACGGGTTCTCGCCCGGGTCGTACGTCCACCTGCCGACACCGGAGCAGTGGTGCAGCTCGGGGTGGCTGAAGTCTTCGAAGTCGTACGTCGCGACGCCGGCCAGCGTCGCCGTGCCGTCCGGCGCGAGGGTGAGCGTGCCGCCCTCGTCGTCGGACCACGTCCCCGCGACCCGCTCCGCGGACAGCTGCGGCGGCCGGTACTCCTCGATGATCCCGGTGTACAGGCCCCCGCCCAGCAGCGTGAAGGTCGTGACGACGGCGAGCGTCCCGTACAGCGTCACCCACCCGAACATCGCGCCCCCGGTGACGGCGCGCCGGTCCGGGAGCAGCAGCCGGCGGGCGACCAGCGCGGGGGCTGCGAGCGCCGCCGTGGCCGCGAGCCACGCCCCCAGCGCCCCCAGCGGACCGGCCTCCACGACCAGCGCCCCGCCGAAGACCGGTACGACGACGACCCCGGCCGCCACCGCCGGCGCCCACCACCAGTCCGCCCGCCCGGTGACCAGGCGGCCCAGCCAACCCGCCGCCACGAGCAGCGGCATCACGGCGCCGACGGACACCAGCGCCCCGACGACCGCCCCGACCACCGCGAGCACGGGCACGAGCAGCACCAGGAAGAAGGCGTTCATCGCGTTGTAGCCCGCGCCGGGGCTCTCCTGGGTCCAGCCGAACACCACCAGCGCCATCATGCCGATCACGGCCTCGACGAACAGCACGGACATCGACGCCGTCAGCACCGCGCCGAACCGGCCCTGCACCGCCTTGAATTCTGAACGCATTCAAATCCCCTCCCGCCCCGCATCCTCCTCCACGCGGGACGGGCCGCCACCACCGGGTCCCCTAGGGCCTCGCCCCGGCCCCCCGACGCCGGATCACCAGCGCCATCAGCGCCGCCGCCGCGCACAGCGCGCCGGAGGCGTACCAGACCACGTCGTACGAGCCGAACGCGTCCCGCGCCACGCCGCCCGCGAAGGCGACGACGGCCGCGCCGACCTGGTGGGAGGCGAGGACCCAGCCGAAGACGATCGCGCTGTCCTCGCCGTAGTGCTCGCGGCACAGGGCGATCGTCGGCGGCACGGTGGCCACCCAGTCCAGGCCGTAGAACACGATGAAGAAGACCATCGGCGGGTGAACCGACGGCGCCAGCAGCATCGGCAGGAAGAGCAGCGAGACGCCGCGCAGCGCGTAGTACACGGCGAGCAGCCGGCGCGCGTCGAAGCGGTCGGTGAACCAGCCGGACGCGATCGTGCCGACGACGTCGAACACGCCGATCACGGCGAGCAGCGAGGCGGCCGCCGTGATGGGCATGCCGTGGTCGTGCGCGGCGGGCACGAAGTGCGTCTGGACCAGGCCGTTCGTCGACGCGCCGCAGATCGCGAACGTGCCGGCGAGCAGCCAGAACGGCCCGGTCCGCACGGCCTTCAGGAGGACCGCGACCGTACGGCGAGCCGCACCCTGCACCGGCGGCGGCTTCGGGACGAACTCCTTCGCGCCGTACGGGGCGAGCCCCACGTCAGCCGGGTGGTCGCGCAGCAGCAGCCAGACGAACGGGACGACGGCGAGGGCGGCGAGCGCGACGGTGACGGCGGCCGGACGCCAGTGGTGCTCCTGCACGATCCAGGACAGCAGCGGCAGGAAGATCAGCTGGCCGGAGGCGGCCGCGGCGGTCAGGATGCCGGTGACCAGACCGCGGCGCTCGGTGAACCAGCGGTTGGTGACCGTCGCGGCGAAGGCCAGCGCCATCGAGCCGGTGCCGAGGCCGACGAGCAGGCCCCAGCAGAGCAGCAGCTGCCAGGCCGCCGTCATCCACACGGTGAGCCCGGAGCCGACGGCGATGATCGTGAGCGCGACGGCGACGACCTTCCGGATGCCGTACTTGTCCATCAGCGCGGCGGCGAACGGCGCGGTGAGCCCGTACAGCGCGAGGTTGATGGAGACGGCGAGCCCGATCGTGCCGCGCGACCAGCCGAACTCCTGGTGCAGCGGGTCGATCAGGAGACTCGGCAGGGAGCGGAAGGCGGCCGCGCCGATGATCGTGACGAACGCGACCGCCGCGACGAACCAGGCGCGGTGGACGCGACGGCTTCGGGCGGGGGGACGGATCGGGGCGGAGGTCTCGGGGGTCTCGGTTGTCTGTGCCACGTCATGAGCATGGCGGCGCTTCGGCCTGTCTACCATTGGCCCGAGTGCCAGCTTTAACATGGATCGGGCCACGGACCGGGCCCGACATCCACCGAGGAGGGAACGCGCCATGCCGCAGCTCGCGCAGCAGGAGCCCCGGCCGTACCGGCCGCACCGCGTCGCCGTCCTCGCGCTGCACGGACTGCTGCCCTTCGAACTCGGCATCCCGCACCGCATCTTCGGCCGCGCCAAGGACGCCGCGGGCCGGCCCCTGTACGAGATCGTCACCTGCGCCCCGGTCGCCGGCCGGGTCCGGACGGACGCGGACTTCGCCGTCGACGTGGAGCACGGCCCGGAGGCGCTGGCGACGGCGGACACGGTCGTCGTCCCGGCGTCCTGGGAGCTGGGGCCGGTCTACGAGGAGGGCAGGCTGACCGACGAGCTCGCCGCGGCGCTCGCGCACATCCGGCCCGGCGCCCGCCTGGTCTCGATCTGCACCGGCGGGTACGTGCTGGCCGCCGCCGGCTACCTCGACGGTCGCCGGGCCACCACGCACTGGGCCTCCGCGGAACACTTCCAGCGGCTGTTCCCGGCGGTCGAGGTCGACGCGGACGTCCTGTTCGTCGACGACGGGGACGTGCTGACCTCGGCGGGCGTCGCGGCCGGCCTCGACCTGTGCCTGCACATCGTCCGCAAGGACCACGGCACGGCCGTCGCGAACGAGGTGGCCCGCCGGACGGTCGTCCCGCCGCACCGGGACGGCGGCCAGGCCCAGTACATCGCCCGCCCCGTCCCCGAGGCGGGCGCCGCCACCACCACGAGCGCCCGGGCGTGGGCGCTGGCGCATCTGCACGAGCCGATCCAACTGCGCGACCTGGCGGTGCGCGAGGCGATGAGCGTCCGGACCTTCACCCGCCGCTTCCGCGAGGAGGTCGGCGTCAGCCCGGGCCAGTGGCTCACCCAGCAGCGCGTGGAGCGGGCCCGTCACCTGCTGGAGTCGACGGACCTCCCGGTCGACCAGGTCGCCCGGGACGCCGGCTTCGGCACCCCCCAGTCCCTGCGGGTCCACCTCCAGACGGCCATCGGCGTCACCCCGACCGCGTACCGCCGCACGTTCCGCACGGCATCCCCGGCCTGACGCCCGACTACTCGGCCGCAGGCAGGATGTCCTGCGTCGCGCGGAAGAAGTTGTCCGGATCGTACGTGCGCTTGATCCGCGCGAGCCGGTCGTAGTGGCCGCGGTACGTGGCCCGGACCCGCTCCTGCCCTTCGTCCGCGCCGATGAAGTTCACGTACGCGCCGCCCATCGACTGCGGGTGCAGCGCGTCCCAGTAGTCCACGGCCCACCGCTTCACGGCGTCCGCGTCCGCGGGCTCGGGGCCGATCCCGCCGATCACCCCGGACCAGGTCGCGTCCCGGTACGCCCAGGCCGTGTCGTCCGCGCCGACGTCGTGCGCCGCGCCGTCGACGGGGTACAGGTGCATCGTCGACAGGTCGGTGGGGATGCTGTCGAGGAACGAGGCGTGCACGTCGACCGACTCGTCGGTGATCCGGTCGAAGAAGTCGCCGCGCCAGTACCACTGCAACCCCTTCGGGATCAGTTGGTCGAACATGGCCTGCAGCGCCGGGTAGGGGATGGGCGTCGCGAAGTGGAAGGCCGGCGGGGCCGGCTCGTTCACCGCGGCGAACACCTCGGTCAACCGGTCCTCGTCCGGGTTCTCGCCGGTGTAGCACCACACCACGCCGCACATCTTCTGCCCCCACAGCTCCTCCGGGAACGGCGGCGCCGGGGCGATGACGAGGGTGGCGAAGAAGCCGTTGAGGTCGCGCGGCGCCGCGGGCAGGAACTCCCGGTACCAGCGCGCCACCTCACCGATGTGCTCCGGCGCCCACACCGTCACGGCGAGGCCGACGGTGTCCACCGGATGCAGCCGGTACGTGAACGAGGTCACCACCCCGAAGTTCCCGCCGCCCCCGCGCAGCGCCCAGAACAGCTCGGGGTGCTCCTCCTGCGACGCCTTGACGAACGAGCCGTCGGCGAGAACCACGTCCGCGGCCAGCAGGTTGTCCACGGTCAGGCCGTACGCGCGGGTCAGATGGCCGTGACCGCCGCCGAGGGTCAGCCCGCCCACGCCGGTGGTCGACATGATCCCGGCGGGGGTCGCCAGGCCGAAGCCGTGCGCCTCGTGGTCGAGGTCGCCGAGCTGCGAGCCGCCGCCCACCAGGGCGGTCCGGGCCGCCGGGTCGACGTGGACCCAGCGCAGTCCGACGGACAGGTCGAGCGTGAGGCCGCCCTCGACCAGGCCGAGGCCGGCCCCGCTGTGGCCGCCGCCCATGACCCCGAACGGCACCCCGTTCTCGCGGGCGAACCGCACGGTCGTCCAGACGTCCGACGTGTCGGCGGCCTGCACGATCGCGGCCGGACGTTTGTCCACCATCGCGTTGTAGATCGAGCGGGCCTCGTCGTAGCCCTCGTCCTGCGGTCCGATGACCTCGCCGCGCAGCGCCTCGCGCAGGGTGTCCAGTGCCGTGCCGTCCATGGGAACTCCTCGATCGGACCTGGAAAACAGGCTCGATCGTCCCCGGCCGCGCTACACACCCAGTCTCCCCCCGCGCACGCCGCGCCGCACGCCGTCAGAAGGTGAGCACCCCGCGCGCGACCCGGCCGTGGTGGGCGTCGTCGGCGGCCTTGGCGAAGTCCTCCACCTGGTAGGTCTCGGTGACGAGTTCGTCGAGCAGCAGCCGCCCCTGGAGATACAGGTCGGCGTACAGGGCGAGGTCGCGCTGCGGCCGGGAGGAGCCGTACCGGCAGCCGAGGATCGACTTGTCCAGGAACATCGCGGCGGGCAGGAACGTCGCCTCGGCGGTCGGCCGGGTCATGCCGAGCAGGATCGCCTGGCCGTGCCGGTCGAGCAGGTCGATCGCCTGCCGGACGAGCCCGGTGTGGCCGACGCACTCGAAGACGTGGTCGGCGCCGGTCGGCAGGACGTCCCGTACGGCGTCGGCGGAGGGGAGGAAGTGCGTCGCGCCGAACTGCCGGGCGACCTCCTCCTTCGCCGGGTTGGTGTCGACGGCGACGATCGTGGAGGCGGCGGCCAGCCGCGCGCCCTGCAGGACGTTGAGGCCGATCCCGCCGGTGCCGATGACGACGACGGTGTCGCCGCGGTCGACCTTCGCGCGGTTGAGTACGGCGCCGACGCCGGTGAGGACGCCGCAGCCCATCAACGCGGCGGAGGTCAGCGGGATCTCGGCGGGGATCTTCACGGCCTGGACGGCCTTGACGATCGTCCGCTCCGCGAACGCCGAGTTGGAGGCGAACTGGAAGAGCGGCTTCCCGCCCCGGGAGAACGGCTGCCCGGGCATGCCGATCGCCTTGCGGCACATCGTCGGCCGGCCCCGGTCGCAGTCGGCGCACGCGCCGCAGCTCGCGAGGGTCGACAGGGCGACGTGGTCGCCGGGCGCGACGTGCGTGACGCCCGCGCCGACGGCCTCGACGACCCCCGCGCCCTCGTGGCCGAGGACGACCGGCGCGGGGAACGGGATGGTCCCGTCGATCACGGACAGGTCGCTGTGGCACAGCCCCGCGGCGGCGATCGCCACCAGCACCTCGCCGGGGCCGGGGTCGCGTATCTCCAGGTCGTCGACGACCTGGGCCTGCGTGCCGTCGAACACGACGCCTCTCATAGGGTCTCCTTCGCTTCCCTCGGCAGGCCGAGCACCCGCTCGGCGATGATGTTGCGCTGGATCTCGTCGGAGCCGCCGTAGATGGTGTCGGCCCGGCTGAAGAGGAACATCCGCTGCTGTTCGTCGAGTTCGTACGCGCCGGTCCACGCGACCGGCCCCGTGGTCGCGGCCGCGCCGCGCACCTCCATGGCGAGCTCCCCGAGCCGCCGGTGCCAGCCGCCCCACAGCAGCTTGGCGACGCTGGGCGCGCCGGGGTCGTCGGTACGGCCCAGTGTGCGCAAGGCGTTCCACCGCATGACGCGCAGCTCGGCCCACTGCCGCACGAGCCGATCGGCGAGAACGGGATCACGCAAGGCGCCGTTGCTCAGGGCGCTCCGGACAACGTCCTCCAACTCACCGGCGAACCCGATCTGCTGGACGAGCGTGGACACCCCGCGCTCCAGGGCGAGCAGCCCCATGGCGACCCGCCAGCCGCCGCCCTCACCGCCCACGAGGTCGCGGCCGTGGGCGACGGCCCCGTCGAAGAACACCTCGTTGAACTCACTCGTCCCCGACATCTGCCGAATGGGCCGCACTTCGATCCGCCCGGGCTGATCCATGGCGACGAGCAGGAAGGACAGTCCCTGATGCCGCACGGACCCTTCCTCGGTCCGAGCGAGAACAAAGCACCAGTCGGCATCGAGCGCGAGCGAGGTCCAAATCTTCTGCCCGCTGACGCGATAGACGTCTCCGTCCCGCACGGCCCGGGTACGCACCCCGGCAAGATCGGACCCGGCCCCGGGCTCGGAGTACCCCTGGCACCACAACTCCTCGCCCCGCGCGATCCCAGGCAGAAACCGCCGCCGCTGTTCGTCGGTCCCGTGAGCAAGCAGCGTAGGCGCGAGCAGGTTCTCCCCGATGTGCCCAAGCCGCGCGGGCGCACCGACCCGCGCATACTCCTCGGCCCAGACGACCTGCTGGGTGAGCGAGGCGCACCGATTCCCATACGCCGGGTCCCCCCACCCGATCCCGACCCACCCACCTGCCCCGAGCTCCCGCTCCCACCGGCGCGGATCCCCGACCGGCGCGGGATGCGCGACAAGCCACTCCCGAGCCTCCCCCCGAAACACCTCGTCCTCGGGCCCGAATGCGAAGTCCACGTCAGCCTCCCGGCCGTCCGGTCACCCGTTGGGGCGGTCGCCGGAGGCAGCCGCCTTCGCCATGTCCTCCAGCATCGTCAGAAGCGGCATCGGGTCCACCCCCACCGTCCCCGGCAGGAAGTCCGCGATCCGTTCCGGCGTCCACCCGCCCGACTCCGCGTACCCGGCCCGCAGTTCCCTCGGCTGCGCCCAGACCGCGATCTTCGGGCCGGCGATCGTGTAGACCTGCCCCGTGATCCGTTCCGCCCGAGCCCGCTCCGAGAGCAGGTAGACGACGAGCGCCGCCACATCCTCCGGCTCGCCGATCTCCTTCAGCTCCATCGGCACGTTCGCCGACATCCGCGTCCGCGCCACCGGCGCGACCGCGTTCGCCGTCACCCCGTACTTGTGCAGGCCGAGCGCCGCGCTGCGGACCAGCGAGATGATCCCGCCCTTCGCCGCCGAGTAGTTCGCCTGCGCCACGGACCCCTGATGGTTCCCGCTGGTGAAGCCGATCAGCGCGCCGCCGCCCTGCTTGCGCATGACCGCCGACGCGGCCCGGAAGACGGTGAAGGTGCCCTTCAGGTGGGTGGCCACCACCGGGTCCCACTCCTCCTCCGACATGTTGAACAGCATCCGCTCGCGCAGGATCCCGGCCACGCACACGACGCCGTCGATCCGCCCGTACTCCGCGAGCGCCGTGTCGACGACCCGCTGCCCGCCCGCCATGGTCGAGATGTCGTCGGCGACCGCGACGGCCGAACCGCCGGCCTCCTCGATCTCCTTGACGACGCCGAGCGCCACGTCGGACGTCGGCTCACCGCCCTCGATCGACACCCCGTAGTCGTTGACGACGACCTTCGCGCCCTCGGCCGCGCAGGCCAGGGCCACCGCACGCCCGATCCCCCGCCCCGCTCCCGTGACGGCGACGACCTTGCCTGCCAAGAAGTTCCCCACGCCCGGCCCCTTCCCGAGGTTTCTGACGGTCCGTTAGATTCGCACTCCTGGATTCTATGGCCCGTCAGACACCGGAAAACAAGACCCCGGAGGCCCGATGTCCCACCCGGACGCCAACGACGCACTCCCCGCCGAGTTCCACGACATCGCCAAACGCGTCAACAACTGGGGCCGCTGGGGCGCGGACGACGAGATCGGCACACTGAACCTGATCACCGACGAGGCCGTACGCAACGCGGCCCGCACCGTCCGCTCCGGCCTGCGCGTCCCCCTCGCCCTGGACCTGAAGCAGGACGGCGTGCAGACCGGCATGATCCCCGGCCGCGTCAACCCGCTGCATGTCATGGTGCAGATCAACCAGGAGCTCTTCGGCCCCGGCACCGTCGCCACCAGCGACGACGCCGTCACCTTCGGACTCCAGGCGGCCACCCACTGGGACGCCCTCACCCACGTCTCGCACTCCGGCCGGATCTACAACGGCCGCCCCGCCGGCTCCATCACCCCGCACGGCCGCTCCGAGTTCAGCGGCATCCACACCGCCCGGCACGTCGTCGGCCGCGGCGTCCTGCTCGACGTGGCCGCAGCGAAGGGCCTCGACCGACTGCCCGGCGACCACGCGGTGACACCGGAGGACCTCGACGAGGCCGCCGAGTTCGGCGGGGTCACGGTCGGGGCCGGCGACATCGTGCTCGTACGGACCGGGCAGGTGCAGACGTACCTCGCCGGGGACAAGCACGGGTACGCGTACCCCTCCCCCGGCCTCTCGATCCGCACCCCGGAGTGGTTCCACGCCCACGACGTCGCCGCCGTCGCGAACGACACCCTGACCTTCGAGATCTTCCCGCCGGAGAGAGAGAACCTGTGGCTGCCCGTGCACGCGCTCGACCTGGTCGAGATGGGGATGCTGCAGGGCCAGAACTGGAATCTCGAAAAGTTGTCCACAGCCTGTGCACAAGAACGGAGGTATGCGTTCCTGATCTCCGCGATGCCCGAGCCCTTCGTCGGCGGCACAGGAAGCCCGGTCGCACCGGTCGCGATCCTGTGAGTGCCCTGTGAGTGCCCCGGTGAGTGTCCGGTGAGCTTCCGGGTGGCGGCGACGCCCATGCGCGCCCCGAGCACGGCGAGCGCAGCGAATGGGGGTCCCCCCGCGTGCGGAGCACTGCGGGGGAACGGCCGCCACCCCGCCACGACCCGCACTCGTCGAGGGCGGCCTGCACGGACGCGTCCCTCGTCGTCCCCTCGCGACGAATCGCTCACCCCAGGGTGATCACCCGGGCACGACCCGTCAACCGGTTACGGAGGATTTACCCGTTACGCGTGATACGTGACGACGCTGCCGGCGTCGATCCCGTCGTACCCGCTCGACTCGCGCACGCCGGCGCATTTCATCGGCGCGCTGCGATCGACCTCGCACCAGATCTGCTTGCCGGCGCCCTCGGGCTGCCAGCCCCACCGGTCGGCCAGCCCGTCGACCAGCTCCAGGCCGCGACCGTTGGTGTCCTCGCCGCCCGCGTGCCGCGGCCGCGGCGGGCAGTCGCTGGTGTCGGCGACCTCCACCCGCACCGTCCCGGCCTCGGTCGCGCCCGCCCCGAAGAGCATCCGCAGCACGGCCGGACAGCCCGTGTGCACCACGGCGTTGGTCACCAGCTCGGAGATCAGCAGCACCAGCGTCTCGGCCAGCGGCTCGTCATCCCCTATGCCCGAACCGGCGAGCCTCGAACGGGCCCAGCGCCGGGCGCGTCCCACCTCAGCCGGGTCCGGCCCGACCTCCAACTGAACCTGAAGCACCTGCACCGCTCACACCATCCGAACCGGCGGACACATCGCCTCGCGCCTCACAGACAACGGCGTCATCACGGAACGTGATTCCCTTGTGAGACAGCATGGTTGACGTACAGTCACCGCAACAAGCGCTTCGGGCATATTCCAGCGCGAAGGAGTACGCGTGGTGCATACTGTGCGACGCACGCTGCGGGGAGTCGAACAGGAGGGCGCAGAACGCCTCCACGGGCCGCGAGCGGCGGGCATTCCCGGGAGCGATGCCGCCGCTGGGGCGACACCGGCGGGTACCGGGCTGAGAACCACTCGCATCCCACGGAGCGTACCGGAGGGCAGGCACGACTCCGGCCCGTGACGGCCCCTCCTAAGGACACAACCCGATATCGACGCTGTGTGAGCGCGGAGGCGGGTTCCGGTCACAAGGCAGCCGCCACCGTCTCCTCGGCGACGGCCGCCGACATCCACCGCTCCCCGCGCACCCAGGCCCGCTTCAGATGCAGATGCACGTCGGCCTCCCAGGTGAACCCCATGCCGCCATGCACCTGCAGACAGTCCCGAGCACAGGCGACGGCCGCCTCATCGGCAAGCAGCTTGGCCCCCGCGATCTCGACGGGATCGCGGGTGACAGCAGCGGCATACACAGCAGCCCGAGCCACCTCGGTCCGCACCAGCATCCCCGCACACAGATGCTTGACAGCCTGGAAGGATCCAATGGCCGCCCCGAACTGCGTACGCGACTTGGCATGGGCAACAGCCATCTCGGCAGTGGCGCCGGCACTACCGACCTGCTCAGCAGCAGAAAGAAGCCCCGCCACTTCCGTTGTGAGCAGCGGTTCCGCCGCCCCCGCACCCCCCGTTGTGGGCAACGGCACCCGATGCAACGGCGTCAGCGGATCGACCGACCGCACCGGCACGGCCCCGCCGACGTCACCGGTGACCACATCCGCCTCGTCCAGCCACTCCACCAGCCCCCCGTCCACGGCCGTCACCACGACCTCCCCCTCCGCCGCCCCCGGCACAACCCCCGCCGCCAAGTGCGTGGCCACAAGCGGTCCCGGCAACAAAACCCGCCCCGCCTCCTCAAAGACGAGCACCGCCTCCGGCAGCCCCAGCCCCACACCCCCCTCCGCCTCAGGAAGCCGCAGCGCGAAGAACCCCGCCGCCCCCAGCTCCCGCCAAAGCCCCCGATCCAGCGCCCCGTCCCCCTCCACCGCCGCCCGCAGCGCATCCCGCGGGAACCGCCGCGCGAGCAACTCCCGTACCCCCGCCCGCAGCGCCCTCTGATCCTCCGTGAGCCGGAAGTCCA
The DNA here is from genome assembly GCF_036566765.1 of Streptomyces sp. GTDB lineage: Bacteria > Actinomycetota > Actinomycetes > Streptomycetales > Streptomycetaceae > Streptomyces. The sequence continues at coordinate 23,233 of NZ_DATCVQ010000192.1, read as the reverse complement.
TCGCCGGTCACCGCCCCTTCGGCAAGCCGAGTATCCGCTCGGCGACGATGTTCCGCTGGATCTGCGACGTGCCCGCCGCGATCGTGTACGACAGCGAGGACAGCCGGTCCAGATTCCACTCCCGGCCCAGGTCCAGCGCGTCCGGCCCAAGGACCGCCGCGGCCGCGTCGTACAGCTCCTGCCGCGCATGCGAGTACCGCAGCTTGAACACGGACCCGCCCACCCCCGGCACCCCGCCGCTCGCCTCCGCCTCGCTGACGTTCCACTGGGTGAGCCGCCACAGCGCGCCGAACTCGGCGCCCAGCCGCCCGAGCCGGCGACGGATCACGGGGTCGTCCCAGGCCCCGTTCTCCCGCGCCGCGCGGGCCAGTTCGCCGAGGACCCGGCGGCAGGCGACGACCTCGCCCACAAAGGCCGTCCCGCGCTCGAACGACAGGGTCACCATGGTGACCCGCCAGCCGTCGTTCTCCGCCCCGACCCGGTTGCCGACCGGCACCCGCACCTCGTCGAGGAACATCTCCGCGAACTCGGTGGAGCCGGCCAGCGTCCGCAGCGGCCGGACCGTGATGCCCGGGCTGGACATCGGCATCGCGAGCCAGCTGATCCCCCGGTGCTTCGGCGCGTCCGGATCCGTCCGCACGAGCAGTTCGCACCAGTCGGCGACCTCGGCGTGCGAGGTCCAGATCTTGGAGCCGCTCACCACGTAGCAGTCGCCGTCCCGGACCGCCCGGGTGCGCAGCGCGGCGAGGTCCGAGCCGGCGTCGGGCTCACTGAAGCCCTGGCACCACACCTCGTCGCCGCGCAGCACGCCCGGCAGCCAGCGCTCCTTCTGCTCCGGCGTTCCCTCCGCGGCGATCGTCGGCCCGGCGTGCAGCAGTCCGACGAAGTTCGCGCCGACGTACGGGGCCCCGGCCCGCTCGGTCTCCTCCAGGAAGATCAGCCGCTGGGTGGGGGACGCGTCCCAATGCACGTCCGCGTACCCGGCGTCGTACAGCATCCGCTGCCAGCCGGTGTCGTACGCGCGGCGGGCCGGCCAGTCGAGCGGGTCGGGCCGCGGTGGCAGTTTGGGCAGGGCGGCGGCGAGCCAGTCGCGCAGCCGGGCCCGGAACTCCTCCTCCTCGGGGGTGTACGTGAGGTCCATCAGTCGAGGTCCAGGCCCAGCATCCGGATGGCGTTGCCGCGCATGAGCTTGTAGATCGTCTCGTCGTCGAGTCCCTTGACGTGGTCGAGGGCGACCTCCTTGGTGTGCGGGAAGGTCGAGTCGACGTGCGGGTAGTCGGTCTCGAAGGTGGCGTTGTCGCGGCCGACGACGTCGAGCGAGGCGATGCCGTGCTTGTCGCGGAAGAAGCAGCAGAAGATCTGCCGGTAGTAGTACGTGGACGGCGGCTCGGGGATCAGGTCGCGGACGCCGCCCCAGGCGCGGTGCTCCTCCCACACGTCGTCGGCGCGTTCGAGGGCGTACGGGATCCAGCCCATCTGGCCCTCGCTGTACGCGAGCTTGAGGCGCGGGAACTTCACCAGGACGCCGCTGAAGAGGAAGTCCATCATCGAGGCCATCGCGTTGTTGAAGCTCAGCGAGGCCTGGACGGCGGGCGGCGCGTCCGGGGACGCGGCCGGCATCTGCGAGGACGACCCGATGTGCATGTTCACGACGGTGCCGGTCTCCTGGCACACGGCGAAGAACGGGTCCCAGTACCCGGAGTGGATCGACGGCAGCCCCAGATGGGTGGGGATCTCCGAGAAGGTGACCGCCCGCACCCCCCGCGCCGCGTTGCGCCGGATCTCCGCCACCGCCAGGTCGATGTCCCAGAGCGGGATGATGCAGAGCGGGATGAGCCGGCCGCCGCTGTCGCCGCACCATTCCTCGACCATCCAGTCGTTGTAGGCGCGGACGCAGGCGAGGGCGACCTCCTTGTCGTGCGCCTCGGCGAAGGTCTGGCCGCAGAAGCGCGGGAAGGTCGGGAAGCAGAGCGAGGCCTCGACGTGGTTGAGGTCCATGTCGGCGAGGCGCGCCTTGGGGTCCCAGCAGCCCCGGCGCATCTCCTCCCGGGTGATGCCCTCCAGGGTCATGTCGTCGCGGTCGAAGCCGACGGCGGCGATGTTGCGTTTGTACGGGAACTTGAGGTCCTCGTAGATCCACCAGTCGGTGGGCGGCCCGTCGGGGTCCATGGTGATCTGGTACTTCCCGGCGACGTAGGCGAGCTCGCCGATGCCGGCGGTGAGCGGCTTGGGTCCGCGGTCCCGGTACTTGGCGGGCAGCCAGGTCTCGAAGAGATGGGCCGGTTCGATCACGTGGTCGTCGACGCTGACGATCCGCGGCAGTTCGGTCATGGGACGCCTCCGGAGCACGTAGTCCACCCTTATCTGATGACCCGTCAGAACGCAGGCTAGCCCCGCACCCCTGGACCGACAAGGAGCAGAGCCCTACGCTCTCCGCGTGATCTGACGCAACGTCAGGTCAACCCGGCAACCCGAGGGAGCGCCGTGACCGACACCGCCCACGCCCTCGGCGAGTCCCGCACGCTCTGGGAGCTCGTCGAGCGCCGCGCCGCACTCACCCCCGACCGCCCCGTCCTGCTCCAGGGCGACCGCACCCTCACCTTCGGCGAACTGCGCGACCGCGCGGAGCGGGTGGCCGCCGGACTGCACGACCGGGGGGTGCGCCCCGGCACGGTCGTCGCCTGGCAGCTGCCCACCCGGATCGAGACCGCGCTGCTCTCGTTCGCGCTGGCCCGGCTGGGGGCCGTGCAGTCCCCGGTGATCCCCTTCTACCGGGATCGCGAGGTCGGCTTCGCGCTGCGCGAGTCTCGCGCCGAGCACTTCGCCGTGCCCGGCGTGTGGCGGGGCTACGACCACACCGCGCTGGCCGAGCGGCTCGGCGCGCGCGGGGTCTTCGAGGCGTACGACGCCCTGCCCGAGGGCGACCCGGCGGTGCTGCCGCCGCCGCCCGGCTCCGGCGAGGAGGTCCGCTGGATCTACTGGACCTCGGGCACCACCTCCGACCCCAAGGGCGTGCTGCACACCGACCGCTCCCTCATCGCCGGCGGCTCCTGCCTCGCCCACGCGCTGCGGCTGACCCCGGACGACGTCGGCTCGATGGCCTTCCCGTACGCGCACATCGCCGGGCCCGACTACACCGTGATGCTGCTGCTGTACGGATTCCCGGCCGTGATGTTCGAACAATTCGCGCTGCCCGACGCCCTGGAGGAATACCGCAAACACGGCGTCACCGTGGCCGGCGGCTCCACGGCCTTCTACTCGATGTTCCTCGCCGAGCAGCGCAAGCAGCCCGGCGAACCGGTCATCCCGACGCTGCGGCTGCTCGCCGGCGGCGGCGCGCCGAAGCCGCCGGAGGTCTACCACGCCGTGGTCCGCGAGATGGGCTGCCAACTGACCCACGGCTACGGCATGACCGAGGTCCCGATGATCACCATGGGCGACCCGGAGGACACGGCGGAGAACCTGGCGACGACCGAGGGCCGGCCGCCCGCCGGCATGGAGATACGCATCGCGCAGGACGGAGAGGTACGGCTGCGCGGCGAGGCCGTCTGCAGGGGCTACCTCGACCCGGAGCAGACCGCCGCCGCGTTCGACGAGGACGGCTTCCTGATCACCGGGGACGTCGGGCATCTCACGGAGAGCGGGCATCTCGTCCTGACCGGCCGGATCAAGGACGTCATCATCCGGAAGGGCGAGAACATCTCGGCCAAGGAGATCGAGGACCTGCTGCACACCCACCCGGCGGTGGGCGACGCGGCCGTGATCGGGCTGCCGGACGCCGAGCGCGGCGAGCGGGTGTGCGCGGTCGTGGAACAGCCCGAGGGCGCGCCGGAGCTGACGCTCGCCGAACTGGGCGCGTACCTGCGAGGCAAGGGCCTCGCCGTCCACAAGCTGCCGGAGCAGCTGGAGGTCGTCGACGCCCTGCCGCGCAACGAGACGCTGCGCAAGGTCCTGAAGTACAAGCTCAGGGAGCGCTACGGCGCATGACGCCGGAACGGCGCCGGCTCAGTTCGTCATGAAGTACCGGGCGAAGGCGGTGATCGCCTCTTCCTCCTCCACCGTGCCGGAGCGGTCGGTGTCGAGGGACTCGGCGCTCAGCGCGGCCGTGTGCGGGTCGATGCCGAGGAGCACCAGGACCCGCTCGACGTCCGCGGTCGTCGCCCGGCCGTCGCCGTCGGTGTCGGCGACCGCGAGCAGCGCGTGCAGGAACGGGCGGGCGATCTCGGCGAACCGCTCCGGGTGGTCGTGCAGCCGCTTCGCCGCGCCGCCGACGAACTCCTCGTGGCTGACCCGCTGGTCACCGTCGACGTCGGCGATCCCGGCCATGCCCTGCCAGAACGCCTCCGCGCCGCTCCACAGCGCCTGGCCCTTGTCGGAGCGGAAGGGGACGTCGAAGGCGGCGAGCACGCGTTTCGCGGCGGTGGTGAAGTCCTCGCGGGAGATGGTGCCGTCGCCGTCCTGGTCGAAGGCGGCGAACCGGTTGGCGATCCGGCGTTGGTAGAGCGCGTCGGCATCCTTGGAGTCCATGCAGCGGAGCGTACGACGCGGAGGGCCGCCCTGCCGAGAGGTACGGCTGCGCGCTCCCACTATGCGGACAGCGGCTGGGCCCGCTCGCAGGTCGCGGCGGCCACGTCCTCGTACACGTCGAACAGCCGGCGCACGCCGAGCGCGGCCAGCACCTTGTTCACGTGCGAGCCCGTGGGCGCGCCCTGCGCGGGCAGGATCAGCCGCAGCCGGCCGCGGCAGGAGTGCATGAGGCGGCGCGAGGCGATGAGCACGCCGACCCCGCTGGAATCGCAGAACCGCACGGCGGACAGGTTCAGGACCACGTCGTGCCGGCCGACGGCCACGGCGTCGTGGACCCGCCTGCGGATCACCGGCGAGGTCGCCAGGTCCAGTTCGCCGCTGATGTGCAGCACGGTCCAGGTGCTCTGCTCGTCCACGTCGACTCTGAGCGTCACGGTACGGGCCTTTCCAGAGGTGAAGGCAAGCGGAGGATGCCCTTCCTGTGCCCTCCCGCTGCCCCGTCCTCCGGCGGCGAAACCCCTTCGGCGCAGTATGACGCTTTCCTTACCATCCCCTCACCGGGCCGGGTTGCTCTTGGTGCAAAGGTGGGTGCAGGTCGGCGCGGCGCATTACTGTCGAGGGACAGTCGGGTCGGGAGGGCTGCCGGGAGGGCCTCGTATGGCGAAGGACACACCACCGCGCTGGGACCGTCGGATGCAGCAGCGGCTGGCCCGCGGCGAGGCGGCGGCGCTCGGCGAGCTGTACGACCGCTACGCCTCCCTGGTCCACAACCTCGCCCACCGGGTGCTCCACGACGACGCGGCCGCCGACCAGATCACCCGCGAAGTCTTCGGTTATGTCTGGGAGAATCCCGACGATTACGACCCGAAACAGGGCAATCTGCGCGCCTGGGTCGCGTACCTGACCCGCCGGCAGGCCGTGCACCGGCTGCGCCAGGTCGAGGCGGCCGCGTTCGCGGAGACCGGCGAGGGCTCCGCGGAGGAGCTGGAGCAGAAGGTGCGCCGCGCGTCGGTGGCCGCCCGGGCCGACTACATCGTGACCTCGATGCCCGCCCCGCTGCGGGCGGCCCTCGACCTCGCGTACCGGCAGCGCCGCGACTACCGGCAGACGGCGGCGGACCTCGGGGTGACCGAGGAGGAAGCACGCCGCCGGCTGCGGCTCGGCCTGCAGCTCCTGTCCACGGCGAACACACGCGGCTTGGAAGGCTCCTCGCCGCCGGGTTACGGACGTGCCCTGTGACCCGCCCCGAGGACGACCCGAACGGGGTGGGCCGCGCCCCGCGCATACCGGGCCCGAGGCAGGCGGCCGACGACCACGCGGACCTGTCGGGCGCCGTGGGCCGGGCGGAGCCGGGGGCCGTCGAGGCCCCGCCCCTTGCACTGCCCCACCTCGTGCTGAAGTCCCTTCTCGGCGCGTGGGCGCTGTCGGCCTGCTCGCCGGAGGAGACGCAGGCCGTCGAGGACCACCTCACCGAGTGCGCGCCCTGCGCGGACGAGGCGCTGCGGCTGCGGGACGCGGTGGCGCTGCTGCACGAGGACCGCGACCTCGATCTGGACCCGATGCTGCGGTCCCGGGTCCTGGAGAACTGCCTGGGCCGCCGCCCGGCCCGGATCCCGGTGCCCGACTGGGCCGTCTCGTACGACGCGGAGACCGCGCGGCTCGACGCGCTGCTCCGGGACATCGGCGACTCGGAATGGCACGCCCCGGTCCGGCTGAAGTGGTTCGAGGGCGAGCAGCAGGTGACCCGGCGGACGACGGTCGCCGGGGTGATCGGGCATCTGCTCACCGTGGACGGCCTGGTCGCCCGCGCCCTCGGCCTCGACGACCCGCTCGGGGCCCTGGCCCGGACGGCCGGTGCCGCGCCGGCGGAGCGCACGGAGGCGTTCTGGAAGGACGGGCACTACCCGCAGACCCGCAAGATCCGGGTCCCGTGGCGGGAGCAGAGCCACACCCTGGTGCGCACGGTGTCGTTCGCCGGCCGGGGCGTGGCGGACCTCACGGTGCCGTACGGGGACTTCGCGCTGCCGCTGCAGGACGCGCTGCTCGACCGCGCCTTCGAGTGCTGGCTGCACGCCGACGACATCGCGACGGCGGTGGACTACCCGTACGCGCCGCCGAGCGGAGCGCACCTGCACGGCATGATCGACCTGGCGGCCCGCCTGCTGCCCGCCGCCCTGGCGGACCGCCGCCGCGCGGGCCTGGCCTCCCCGCCCCGCCACCTGGTCGCCGCGGGCTCCCCGGGCCGCTCCCTCCACCTGGAGATCGAGGGCTCGGGCGGCGGCCACTGGTACATCGCCCTCGACTCCCCCGCAGCCCTGGGCACGGCAGAGCGTTCAGTGGCCCAGGTAGCCATGGACGGCGTCGAGTTCTGCCAGCTGGTAGCCGGCCACATCTCCCCACAAGAGGCAGCAGCAGGCCAGGACGGCGACCGAGAGGCAGTCCGAGACGTCCTCTACGCCGCAGCGAGCCTGAGCAGGCTGTAGGGGCGGCTACGCGAACACGACCGTCCGCCGCCCGTTCAGCAGAATCCGCCGCTCCGCATGCCACTTCACCGCACGCGCCAGCGCCTGGCACTCCACGTCACGCCCGATGGCCACCAGCTGGTCCGGGGTGACCTCGTGCCCCACCCGCTCGACCTCCTGCTCGATGATCGGCCCCTCGTCGAGGTCGGCCGTCACATAGTGCGCCGTCGCGCCGATCAGCTTCACACCGCGCGTGTGCGCCTGGTGGTACGGCTTCGCGCCCTTGAAGCTCGGCAGGAACGAGTGGTGGATGTTGATGATCCGGCCCGACAGCTGCTTGCACAGGTCGTCCGACAGCACCTGCATGTACCGCGCGAGCACCACCAGCTCGACGTTCTCCTCGCGCACCAGCGCGAGCAGCTCCGCCTCCGCCTCGGGCTTGTTCTCCTTCGTCACCGGGATGTGCCGGAACGGGATGCCGTACGACCCCACCAGCTCGGCGAAGTCCGTGTGGTTCGACACCACCGCCGCGATGTCCACCGGCAGCGCGCCGATCTTCCAGCGGAACAGCAGGTCGTTCAGGCAGTGCCCGAACTTCGACACCATCAGCACGACCCGCATGCGCTCGTCGGCCCGGTTGAGCTGCCAGTCCATGGCGTACGAGTCGCCCACCGCCGCGAAGCTGGCGCGCAGCTTGTCCACCGTGACCGGGACCTCGGCGGAGAAGTGGACCCGCATGAAGAAGAGACCCGTGTCCCGGTCCTTGAACTGCTGACTGTCCTCGATGTTGCATCCCGTGATGAACAGGTAGCTCGACACGGCGTGCACGATGCCCTTTTTGTCCGGGCAGGAGAGCGTGAGGACGTACTCGTCAGTCATCCCCATAGGCTGCCACACCCCGGGGACCCCAACGTCCGCCGTCCGTCAGGCGGACCGCGTCATGATCCGCAGCACGTCCAGCGAGCGCGGCGGCGCGTCCGGGTCGTCCCCGTCCGCCGTCGCCATCCGTACGTGCGCCTCGCGGCACGCCCGGACCGCCTCCGGCCAGGCGTGGTGCTCCAGGTACGCGGAGACCGGAGCGTCGGCCCCGACCTGGTGCATAATCCGCAGCACCCGCAGCACGGCGACGTCCACCAGCGCGGCCTCGCCGGAGTCGCGGAAGATCGTCCCGACGTACTTCTCGGCGGACCAGTTGTCCAGCCAGGTGTCCTCGACCAGCCGGTAGACGGCGTCGGTGACGTCGCCGAACCCGTCGTGACCGGCCAGCCAGGTCTCCTGGTGGAAGACGGGGTCGGAGAGCATGTGCAGCGCCGAACGCACGTTGCTGCGCCAGCGCCACCACGGCATGTCATTGAGCGGCATGTCGCCCATGGTGGAGGAGCGACGGCCGCGACGGGAAGAGTTCACCGAAGGAGAGACAGGACTGGACACCGTTCGATCGTACGTTCCCCTGTGGATCAAGCGAAGGAGCCCCCGGCTCCACCACGCTCCGACCCCCGCAATTCACCTGGGCGTCACCGAGCGTTGAACTATGCACACTCCCGCGTTACCCAAAGGGCGGAATTGTGCATGGTCATGACCGGTAGGCGACTTTCCTCACTCCTCGCGTACATGACCACCGCGGCGGCGGGAGCGTCCCTGCTCACCGGCTGCGGCGTCCTCCCTGGGGTCACGGGGGGCTCCAGGGAGCCCGTCACCGTGATGACCTGGGCCCCCGACGGGACCCGTGCCACCAACATGCCCGGCATGCCGGCCATGGCCCAGGCGTACGCGCGCTCGGTGAACGCCGAGGGCGGCCTCAACGGCCACGAGCTGCGCGTGCTGACCTGCAACGAGGAGAACTCCCCGGCCGGGGCCTCGGCCTGCGCCCGCCGCGCCGTCCGCGAGAACGTCATCGCCGTCGTCGGCTCGTACAGCCAGCACGGCCGCGCCTTCATGGCCCCCCTTGAAGCCGCCGGCATCCCGTACATCGGCGGCTACGGCATCGCCGACGACGAGTTCTCCAGCCATCTGTCCTACCCGGTCAACGGCGGCCTGGCCTCGCTCGTCGCCGGGCACGGCATCCAGCTCGGCGCGACCTGCCGCAAGGTCTCCCTCGTCCGGCCCGACACCGTCGCCGGCGACAAGCTGCCGAACCTGCTCAACTCCGGCCTGCAGAAGGCCAGTCACCGCACCGCCACCGACATCCCGGCCGTCGAGGACGCCGGCGAGTACACCATGCAGGCCGGCCGGGCGCGGGAGCGGGCCGGCCGCGAGAAGGGCTGCGTCACCGCGGTGCTCGGCGAGCGCACCCAGACGTTCTTCGACTCCTTCCGCCGGCTGCCCGAGACCGACGGCGAGGTGCGGATCTCCTCCGTGCTCGGCAGCGTCGGCCAGCCGCTGGTCGACCGCACCGGCGGCTCGCGCAGCCCCTTCGAGGGCGCGTACGTCACCGGCTGGTACCCGGACGCCGCGGACAAGGCCTGGGACCCGATGCTCAAGGTCATCCAGGAGCACGCCTTCGAGGACAACCGCATCGACCCCGCCGACGCCGGCGTCCAGACGACCTGGATCGCGTACTCGGTCCTGAAGAAGGTCGTCGAGACGCTGGGCTCCGACGAGATCACCCCCCTGCGGGTCTCCCAGGCCCTCGACCGGGGTGTCGAGATCGACACCGGCGGGCTCACCCCGCCGCTGCGCTGGCGGTACGAGGACATGCTGGGCGCGCCCGGCTTCCCGCGGATCGTCAACTCCGACGTGACGTTCCAAGTCGTCCGCCAGGGACGGCTGGTGGCCCAGAAGCCCGGGTTCGTCGACGTCGGCGAGACGGTGCGCAGCAACCGGTAGGGCGCCGCGCACTGTCGGACGCCGCCGCTACAGCTGGGTCGGCTGGCGCTTGGACAGTCCGTACTTCTCGGCGGTCGGGTTCCACAGCCCGGCCGCCTCGCGCTTGGCGATGGTGGCCTCGCCGCTCTTCGCGTTGGCCTGGGAGTACTGGGGGGTCGAGCGCGCGTTGCCGCCCTTGCAGGCCTTCTTGCCCTTCATCTGGTCGCCCCAGGCCGCGTAGTGATCGTCGGCCGAGGCGGACGCCTGCCACGCCTTGGTGAGCGCGGCGGTCAGCTCCGCGTGCTTCGGCAGCTGGTCGACGGAGAGCGCCTGCAGCCGGGTCACCAGACCGCGGCGCTGCTCGGCCGCGCCGCGCAGGTCGCTCGCGGCCTGGTCGAGGTTCTTGCACTGCCGGATGCTCGCGACCGAGCGGATCACCGCGTCGCGGCTGTTGTTGCTGTCCGCGAGAAGCTTGTCCAGCTCCTTGGCCTGCGGCTCCGCCGCGTCGGCGGCCGCGGCGGAGGGCTGCGAGGACGGGGCGGCGGAGCTGTTCGCCACGTTCTTGCCAGTGCCCTTGTCGTCCTTGTCGCCGCCGCTGAGCACCGCGCCCGCGCCGAGACCGAGGACCGCGCAGCCGATGACGACGGCGGCGATCGCCCCGACGGGGGCCTTGCGGCGCGGCTCGGGGTCGTAGCCGTAGTCCTGGTCGTCCTGCTGGTACCCGTACTGGCCCTGCTGCTGGTGCTGCTGCTGGCGCTGGTACGGCGGCGGCTGCTGGTTGAACTGCGGCTGCTGGTACTGCGGCTGACGCGGCGTCTGCGGCGCGCTGTCGCTGCGGAAGAGGTTGTCGAACTCGGCGGGCGGCTGGGTGCGCTCCTCGCCCAGCGGCTGCGCCGGTACGGGCGGCATGTACTGCGTCGCCTCGGAGTCGCCGCCGCCGCGCGGGAGCGGCCCGGTGCCGAGGAACTGCGTGTCGCCCCCGCCCTGCGCCTGCACCGGCGGAATGTGCTGCGTGGCCTGCATGTCCCCCGCCGCACCCGCGCCACCGGGCCCGGGGTACCCGTACCCGCCCTGCGGTATGTGCTGCGTGGCCTGCATGTCCGCGTCCGCGCCGGGGCCGGGGTAGCCGTACCCGCCCTGCGGCGGCATCGGGCCGGGGCCCTGGCCGCCCGGGATCGGGGCGATGTACTGCGTGGCCTGCATGTCCGCCGCGCCTCCGGGGACCGTCTCCGGCGGCAGCGGCTGGGCGACCGGCGGCATCGCAGGAGGCATGGCAGGAGGCATCGCGGGCGCGGCGGGCGGCATCGCGGGCTGCTGGCCCGCGCCCGGGCCCCAGGCGCCGCCCCACGGCTGCCCTCCGGCCGGGCCGCCGCCGGGTGCGCCCTGCACGCCGCCCTCTGCGGGCAGCACGACACCCTCGTGCGTGGGCCGCACCGCGGGAAGCTGCGGTTCCGGACCCTGTCCGCTCTGCTGCGTCACCGGGACTCCTACTGATCTACCTACGGAAGCGTCGGTTCACGCTACCGGGTGCGTCCCGCGCTCCGCACATGTGTGTGGCCCCGGTCACTTACGGGTGGTTGCTACGCCGCCTGGATCTCGAGCCGCGCGCCGAACTCCCGCACCGCCGGCTCCGCCGCGTACGGCTCCAGACGTACCTGGAGGTCCTCCAGGTACTCCGAACCGCGCGACGAGCGCAGCGTGCCCAGGAGTTCGAGCGCCCGGGTGCCGGTGTGGCACGCCTGCTCGACCTCGCGCCGCTGCACCTGCGCGGCCGCGAGCAGCACCAGACCGATCGCCCGCCGCCGCGCCCGCGACTCCGGCAGCACGCTCAGCGCCTCCTCCGCCGCCCGCGCCGCCTCCTCGGAGCGGCCCAGGTCCCGGTGGCCGTGGGCGAGTTCGTCCGCGAGGTACGCCTGGTCGAAGTGCGCGATCCACGCCGGGTCGTCGCCGGACTCCGGATCGGCCTGCTCAAGGGCGCTCACCGCCCGCCCCGCGACCGCGTCGAACGTCCGCGCGTCGCCGAGCAGCGCGTGCCCGCGCGCCTCCGCCGCCAGGAACATCGCCTCCGCCCGCGGCGTCACCCGACCCCGCGCGCCCTCCTGCGCGGCCCGCGCCAACTGCGCGATCTCCCGCGGGTTGCCGAGCTGCGCGGCCAGATGACTCATGGACGCGGCCAGCACATACCCGCCGTACCCGCGGTCCCCGGCCGCCTGCGCGAGCCGCAGCGCCTGGATGTAGTACCGCTGCGCGAGCCCCGGCTGCCCGGTGTCCACCGCCATGTACCCGGCCAGCTCGGTCAGTCGCGCCACGGCCGCGAACAACTCCCGCCCCACGGACTCCCGGTACGCCCCGGACAGCATCCCCGCGACCACACTGTTCAGGTAGTGCACCACCACCGGCCGCACATGGCCGCTGCCGAACCGGTGGTCCAGGTCGACCAGCGCGCCCGTCATGGCCCGCACCGCCGCCACGTCCGAGGCCCCGACCCGCGCCCCGGCCGACCGCGCCACCTGCGTGTCCGCGCCGGTGATCAGCCAGTCCCGGCTCGGCTCGACCAGCGCCGAGGCCGCCACCGCCGAGCCCGACAGGAAGTCCCGGCGGCCCACGTCGCTCCGCCACAGCTCGCAGACCTGCTCGATCGCCCCGACCACGGTCGGCGAGAACTGCAGGCCCACCCCCGACGCCAGGTTCTTGCCGTTCGCCATGCCGATCTCGTCGATCGTGACCGTGCGGCCCAGCTTGCGGCCCAGCGCCTCCGCGATGATCCCCGGCGCCCGGCCGCGCGGCTGCTGGCCGCGCAGCCAGCGGGCCACCGAGGTCTTGTCGTACCGCAGATCGAGGCCGCGCTCCGCGCCGACCATGTTGACCCGCCGGGCGAGCCCGGCGTTGGAGCACCCGGCTTCCTGGATGAGCGCCTGCAGCCGTTCGTTGGGCTGACGGGCGACGAGAGGCCTGGCTGCCATGATGAACCCCCTGAGGCCGTGCATGATCAGTGAACTGATCACTGCCCGGCGGATATCCGGTCAATGCCGATGTGAACACGCGAAACCGGACGCATCGACCATGGCGTGTGCGTCGACGCCCCCCGACTCTGGCTACCCTTCCGCCGCTCCCCTGCCGCATGCGCGCCCCCACCCGTGCACCCATGCGCCCCGCATGCAGGATCGATGCGCCACGCCGCTCTTTGTGACGCCCGTAACCCCAGGTGACGGCGGGAGTTGAGTGGGGCGTGGAAGAGACCATCGGAGTCACGGAAGCCGCACAGATCCCCAAGCAGCGCGGCGAACAGCTGCTGGACAGTGCCGTGCGGTACGCGGAAGAGCGGCACTGGGACGTGTTCGCCGGCACCTGGCTGGAGGCGGTGGAGGGCGCCGAGCGATGCTCCTGCGGCGCCGCCGACTGCGCCGCGCCCGGCGCGCACCCGGCCAGACCGGACTGGGCGACGCAGGCCACCGGCAGCGCCGTCGCGGCGCGCCGGATCTGGGGCAAGCAGCCCAAGGCCTCGATCCTGCTGCCGACCGGTCGTACCTTCGACGTCCTCGACGTGCCCGAGTCGGCGGGCTTCCTCGCGCTGGCCCGGATGGAGCGGATGGAGCTCACCCTCGGCCCGGTGACCTGCACCCCCGACCGCCGCATGATGTTCTTCGTGCTGCCCGGCGCGGCCGTCAAGGTGCCGGAGCTGGTCCGCAAGCTCGGCTGGATGCCCAGCTCCCTCGACCTGATCGCCCGCGGCGAGGGCCACTACGTGGCCGCCCCGCCCACCCGGGTCGGCGGGAGCGGCGCGGTCCAGTGGGCCCGCCGCCCCACCCCGGCCAACCGCTGGCTGCCGGACGCGGAGGAGCTCATCAGCCCGCTCGCGTACGCCTGCGGACGCGAGGCCGCCGCGGCGCGCGCCCGGCGGCCCTGAGGGCGCTCGTCCTAAGGTTGCTCCCGACCGACGGGGACGACCGAGAGGCTGGGCGCCATGTCCGAAGGGACATCCGGAACGACTTCCGGAGCGACAACTAGAGCGACTTCCGGAGCGACTGCCGGGGCCGCGTCCAGAGCGACTTCCGGGGCAGCGAACGAGACCGCGAACGAGACGGCGGGCGAGGCGTCGGTGACGCCGCCCGCCGTCCGCGTCGAGGGACTGTGGAAGCGGTTCGGGCAGCAGATCGCCGTGGCGGGCGTCGATCTCGAGCTCCCCGCAGGCCGGTTCATCGGCCTCGTCGGCCCCAACGGGGCCGGCAAGACCACCACCCTGTCGATGGTGACCGGCCTGCTGCGCCCGGACCACGGCCGGGTCGAGGTCGCCGGCCACGACGTGTGGCAGGACCCCGCCGCCGTGAAGGCCCGGATCGGCATCCTGCCGGAGGGCCTGCGGCTCTTCGAGCGGCTCTCGGGCCGCGAACTCCTCGCGTACACCGGGCGGCTGCGGGGGCTGCCCGGCGACGAGGTCGACCGGCGCGCCGCCCAACTCCTCGACGTACTCGACCTCGCGGGCGCGCAGCACAAGCTGGTCGTCGACTACTCGACCGGCATGCGCAAGAAGATCGGCCTCGCGGCGGCGCTGCTGCACAACCCGGACGTCCTCTTCCTGGACGAGCCGTTCGAGGGCGTCGACCCCGTCTCCGCGCAGACCATCCGCGGCGTCCTGGAGCGGTACACCGCATCGGGCGCGACGGTCGTCTTCTCCAGCCATGTGATGGAGCTCGTCGAGTCGCTGTGCGACTGGGTCGCCGTGATGGCCGGCGGCCAGATCCGCGCCCACGGCCCGCTGGAGGAAGTACGCGGCGACGCGCCGTCCCTGCAGGCCGCGTTCCTGGAGCTGGTGGGCGCGAACGGGCGGGACACCGCCGGGGAGACGCTGGACTGGCTGGGCGGCGGGGCGGGGCGATGAGCGCGGAGAGTACGGCGGGTGCGCCGGGGCTGACGTCCGTTTTCGTACGGCTCAAGGTGGCGTTGCTGCGCAACGGGCTGCGGCAGTCGACCGGGCGCGCGGCGGCGTTCGCGGCCTCGCTGGTCGGGGCGCTGCTCGCGGCGGCGGCGCTGCTGCTCTCGTTCGTCCTGATGCGGGGCAACGGGGACGTGGACACGGTCGCGGTGCTGCTGACCGGGGCGCTGGCGCTGGGCTGGGCGGTGATGCCGCTGTTCGTGCCGAGCGGCGACGAGACGCTGGACCCCTCGCGCTTGGTGATGCTGCCGCTGCGACCGCAGCCGCTGGTGCGGGCGCTGCTCGTGGCCTCGCTGGTCGGGATCGGGCCGCTGTTCACGTTCTGCCTCGTGCTCGGCGGCGCGCTGGCGCTCGCGCACGGCGCGGCCGGGGTGGCGACCGCGGTGCTCGCGGTGCCGCTGATGGTGCTGGGATGCGTGGCGCTGTCGCGGGCGGTCGCGGCGGCGAACATCCGGCTGCTGACCTCGCGCAAGGGTCGCGACCTGGCGGTGCTGAGCGGTCTGCTGATCGCGGTCGGCATCCAGGTGATCAACTTCGGCGCGCAGCGGCTCGGCCGCGCCGGCGGCCTCTCGGTGCTCGACCCGGCCGCGGAGGCGTTGAGCTGGCTGCCCCCGGTCTCGGCGATGGCGGCGATCGACGCGGCGAGCGAGGGCGCGTACGGGCGGGCGGCGGCGGGGCTGCTGCTGGCGGGGGCGGCGCTGTGGGCGCTGCTGCTCTGGTGGCGGCGGAGCCTGGTGCGGCTGATGACCGCGCCGGACGGCTCGACGATAGAGGCGACGGGGGTGCGGGGGACGCCGGGGAACTCCGGCGGCTGGGAGGGCCGTACGGGCGCGGTGATGCAGCGCAGCCTGCGGTACGTGTGGCGGGACCCGAAGACGAAGGCGGCGTGGGTGACGTCGCTGGCGATCGGCGCGATCGTGCCGCTGTTCAACGCCTTCCAGGGGACCGGCACGATCTACTTCGCATGCTTCGCGTCCGGGATGCTCGGCATCCAGATGTACAACCAGTTCGGCCAGGACACCTCGGCGTTCTGGATGGTCGCGCAGACGATCGCCTCGACCGAGGACGCGTACGCCGAGCTGCGGGCGCGGGCCCTGGCGCTGCTCGCGATCACGCTCCCGTACACGACCCTGGTCACCGTGGCCACGGCCGCGGCCCTCGGCGACTGGGCCGCGCTGCCGGACGCCCTGGGCGTGGCGTTCGCCCTGCTCGGCGCGATGCTGGCGACGGGCGCGGTGGCCTCGGCGAACTTCCCGTACTCGATCCCCCAGGACAGCGCGTACAAGAACGTCGCCCCGGGGCAGAGCGGCCTGGCGTGGATCTCCATCCTCGGCGGCATGATCGCTGCGGCTCTTCTGTCGGCCCCGGTGGTCGGCGCGACGCTCCTGCTCCACCTCACCGACCACCGCGACCTGCTGTGGCTGATCCTCCCCTTCGGCACGGCGTACGGGGCACTGATCGCCTGGGCCGGGCTGCGAGCGGCGGCCCCGCGGACGGCGAGCCGGCTGCCGGAGATCCTGACGGCGGTGAGCAAGGGGTAGTGAGGAGGGGGGTAGGAGGAGGGATGCAGGAGGAGGGACGAGGGGCTAGGCGCGGTTTCCGGTCGACCAGGGGCGGATGCGGGTGGTCCGCCCCTGAACCATTTTTGGATCCGCGCAGGTCAGGGGACCGTTCGGGGTTGAACCACTGACGGCCGCGAGGGCCCCGAGGGCCCAAACGACCAGTCGGTCGGGGGCTCGTGCGGGGTCGCGGCCGGAAAGCGGCGGGGGATGTGCGATCACGCAGCGCGTCGGCAAGACTCCCGTCCGCAGTCAACCTGCATCGCACTGACATCCGAAGTGCACCCGCAGCGGCCGTCCGGCAGCGAGATCAGCTGTGACGCCGCAGTGACACCCGCAGTGACTCCACTGCGGCACCCGCAGTGACATCCGAAGGGACACCCCCGTGCGTCACCTCAGCAACTCCTACCGCATCACCGCGCTCGCCGCCGTCACCGGCCTCGCGCTCCTCGGCACCGCCGCCTACCCCGGCATAGCCGGGGCCGCGACCTCCGGGCTCTACCCGCCGTCCGCCCTGGTGCTCACGATCGGCGCGGGCGAGACCGCCGACACCGCCACCGTCGTCCGCGCAGTGACCCTGACCTGCGCCCCCACCCCCAGCGGCAGCCACCCCGACCCGAAGGCGGCCTGCGCCCAACTGAGCGCCGTCAACGGTGACTTCACGGACCTGGCCGCAGAAGCGCCCACCCGCGCCTGTACGCGCCAGTGGCAGCCGGTCACGATCACCGGCGACGGTGTCTGGCAGGGCAAGCGCGTCAGCTGGTCGGCCATGTACGCCAACTCCTGCGAGATGCGCTCCGCGATGACGGAGGGGCCGGTCTTCGCGTTCTGACGCGTGAGCCCGCGGGTCCGGCTCAGGCCGGGTGCTTGATGCTCTCGATGATCCGGGCGAAGCCCTCCCCTCCGTGGCCCGCGTCGAGCTGACGCTGGATGAGCCGCTGGACCATGGCGATGGGCTCGGCGCCGACGCCCTGCTCGGCGCTCGCCTCGATGAACAGCCCGAGGTTGGAGAACTCCAGGCTCTGCTGTCCGGGGACGGTGTAGTCCCCGCCGTCGATGACCTCCCCGAAGCCGTCGAACCCGCCGGTCATGGCGGTCAGCCACGGTGCGGCCATGGATGCGAACTCGCGCGCGCTCACCCCGGCCGGCGCGACCATGGCCGCACCGTGCATGAATCCCGCGAACATCACGTACATCGCGGAGAGCAACGCGAAGTCGTACAGGGACGCCAGCCCGGCGTCCTCGCCGAAGTAGGTGCTGCTCGCCCAGAGGTCGAGCAGCGCGCGGTGTTCGCCGAAGACCTCGGCCGATCCGCTGTACAGGATCGAGGCCCCCGGCTGCCCGATCATGCCCGGCACAGCCATGATGCCGCCGTCCAGGTACGCGACCCCCGCCTCGGCCGCCCAGACCGCCAGCTCCCGCGCCTGCTCGGGCTTGGTGGTGGTCAGGTTGAGCAGGGTGCGCCCGGCCAGGTCGGGGGCCAGGGGGTCGAGCACCTCGTGGACGGAGGCATGGTCGAAGAGGCAGACGATCACGAGCTCGCCGGCACGGATCGCATCGCCGGGCGTCGCGGCCACGGTCGCGCCCTGCGCGACGAGGGCGTCGGCCTTTCCGGGGGAGCGGTTCCAGACGGTGGTCGCGTGGCCGGCTTTGAGCAGGGCTTCGGCGAGGGCGGCGCCCATGGCTCCGAGTCCGAGGAGGGTCACGGGGGTCACGGGGGTCACGGGGGTCACGGAAGTCACCGGGAGGGTTGTGTGGCCTGTCATTTTTCGGGGGGTCCCTTCGATTTCGTCAACGAATCAATCGTCAGCGCCACCAGTAGGGTTGACCAGTACGGACTAATTAGTGGGGTACTCACCTGCGGGTAAGTGCTCGCCACGGCTCGGAGGGACGGACGGCGCGCATGGCGACCTCGGGACGACAGGGCCCCTACTTCTGCGGAATCGACGCGGCGATGGACGTCGTCTCGGGCAAGTGGAAGTCCCTGATCCTCTGGGAACTCCACCACCACGGAACCCGCCGCTTCGCGGAGCTCCGGCGCGGTCTGCCGGGCGTCAGCGAGAAGATGCTGGTCCAGCATCTGCGGGAGATGGAGGAGGACGGCCTGGTACACCGCGAGGTGTACGCGGTGGTCCCGCCGAAGGTCGAGTACTCCCTGACGGAACACGGCGTCTCCCTCAACACCGCCCTGTCCGCCCTGGGGACGTGGGGCAGTGAGCGGATGCGGCGGATCGGGGCGGAGAAGGTGGCGGTTGAGGTCGAGGTTGGGGCTGGGGCTGGGGGCGAGCCTGCGGCTGCGGCTGAGGCTGCGGTCGAGGCTGAGGCTGCGGTCGAGGTCGCCTGAGCCCGTCAGTTGAGCGCGCGGACGAGCGTCTCGTACAGCAGGTCCGGCTCCACGAAGGGGTTCTCCTCGGTGGGCAGGGAACGCCAGCCCAACGGCCACGTCAGACCGTTGACCGCGGGGATCCCCACGAACGCGGCACTCCGCCCGTCGCGCCCCAGAGCACGTGCGGGCGCGGGCCAGGCGTGCGCGCCGGCGGTACGGGGCGGCAGCAGGAAGTACAGGTTCCGCTCGCGGGTGGCCTCCCGCACGATGGGCCCGGCCAGGAAGTCCGTGAACTCCATGAGCCGGTACGCCACGTCCTCCCCGATGACCCCGGGGATCCGCACGGCGTCGAAGTGGACGCCTACGTGACGGAGGGCGTGCCCGGTGTCGGGGACCCAGGAGGGCACGCTGTCAAGCGAGTTGCGCAGATTCATGACGCCAGCTTGGAGAGCGCGATTGACTGTGACCAGCGCCACAAGCGCTTTGTGTGGGGCTGTGCACTCGGGGAGGCCGGTTGTGAAAGTCGGGAACAACAAGAGCCCGGGAGCTGCGAAGGCTTTCGGGAGGCTGCTGCGGTTCTATCGGGAGCGGGCGAAGGTCTCGCAGGAGGCGCTGGGCGACCAGACCGGATATTCCAAGTCACAGGTGGCGATGATCGAACGCGGGGAGCGTCGCCCCAGGGGGAATTTCGTCGCGGAGGCGGACGATTTCCTCGGTGCACAGGGTGCACTTCTGGAGGTCGCGGAGGAGGTGACGGCTAGCGGAATCGCGGCTTGGTTCGAGGACTATCTGGTGGAGGAGCAGAGGGCTGCGGGGATCCACTGGTACGAGAACCACCTCATCCCCGGTCTGCTCCAGACCGAGGACTACGCGCGGGCGGTCTTCAACTGCGCGGTACCGGCGCTGGAGGACGACGAGATAGAGGCTGGCGTGGCGGCCCGGCTCGCACGGCAGCAGGTCTTCTTCCGCAAGCCCACCCCGCTGGTCACCTTCGTCCTCGAGAAGGCTGCGCTCACCAAACCGCTCGGCGGCCCCGACGTTCTACGGAAGAACCTGCTGCACGTGTGCGAGTGCGCCGAACTCCGCAACGTCACGATCCAGGTGATGCCGGAAGACCGATGGACACACGCCGGACTCAGCGGGCCTTTCATCCTCTTGGAGACCGAGGAACGACGTAGTCAAATCGTCTATGTCGAAGGACAGGGCGGCAGGTACTTTCTCAGCGAACAGCCGGACGTGGGAGACGTCTCCGCCCGCTACAGCGCCCTGCGGGCGCAGGCCCTCACGCCGGAGGACTCCGTACGACTCATCGAACAGGTGGCACGAGAACTATGAGCACCGACCTCAACTGGTTCAAGAGCAGCTACAGCAGCGAGCAGGGCGGGGCTTGCGTCGAGGTCGCCATCGCCTGGACCAAGTCCTCCTACAGCGGTGACCAGGGCGGGGCCTGCGTCGAGGTCGCCGCCTGCCCCCACACCGTCCACGTCCGCGACTCCAAAGACACCAACGTCCCCGCCCTCACCGTCTCCCCCAGGGCCTGGTCCACGTTCGTGCAGGAGCTCCACGCGGGCTGACTTGGGGTTGGCCGGGTGCGTGGGACGCGGGTGGGACCGCCCTCTTTCCGAGTGTGGCCCCTGGAGGTGCCGCCTCAAGGGCGCTCCTTCGTCGCGTCGCTTCGCGATTCCGCTTCGCTCCACCCTTGACCCGACACCTCCAGGGGCCTTTTCACACTCGGAGGGCGGCCCGGGGGGACGGGTCCACGCGGGGAGGCCGGGTGTGTGCCGGTCGCCGTAGGCGGCCGGCGGGCCCGTGGGTGGGTTGCGCGGCAGTTGTATGGGTTGCCCATTGCCGTCTCGGCGGCCTTCGGCCGTCGCGGGGCCGGGCTTCATGCCCGGCTGGTCACTGCCCGGTGGTAACGACGCTAACGCGGCCGGGAAGGGTAAGAGGCGGGGCGGGAGTTGCCCCGTGTGACTCGGGGGACAACGGCGGGGCGTTAACTGACCGTTTCAGAATGTCGCTGTCGACGCGCCTTTCGTCAGGTGGAAGCCGGACGGTAGGCGGCGAGGAAGACCCGTACCGCTTCATCGGCGTAGTGGTCGAGTTCGGCTCGGGTGAACTGTTCGCCCGAGCCGCAGAACATGACCTTGTTGACCGGGATCGAGGTGATCAGCCACGTGAGGTGGTTGGCCGCGAGGACCGGGTCGTCCAGGGTCAGTAGCTTGCGCTCGGCAAGGCGTCCGAAGCTCTCGGCGAGGAGTGCGTGGACGCGTTCGGGGCCACGCTCGTAGTACGTACGGCCGAGTTCGGGGAAGCGGTCGGCCTCGGCGATGACCAGCCGGCGCAGTTGGAGCAGGCGAGGCTGGGTGAGGATGGTGACGAACTGCCGGGCGAGCACGGCGAGGTCCTTCTCCAAGTCCTCGGTCGCAGCCAGTGAGCCGGTGACGTCACTGAAAAGCTCGTCGATGCGGTCGAGGCCGCCGTGGATGATCTCGGTGAACAGCCGCTGCTTGTCGGCGAAGTTCTTGTAGACCGTCTGCTTGGACACCGAGGCCAGGGCGGCGACCTCGTCCATGCTCGTGCCCAGGTACCCCTTGTTCAGGAACACCGTCGTGGCCGCCTCCAGGATCGCCTGGCGCTTGCGGGCCGAGCGTCCTTCCGTCTGCGTCTTCTCCATGACCCTCCCTTTCTCCTCTCAACAGTACTAGACGGACCAGTACTCAAATGGGTACTGTACCGTCCAGTTCCCATCGGGGCGGGTGAACAACCCGTCGACATGAGCGGAGACAGATCCCATGGACAAGGTTTTCTCGCACGACGGCACGGCCATCGCCTATGAACGAACCGGCCGGGGACCCGCCCTGGTGCTTGTCGGCGGCGCCTTTCAGCGGCGCGGCGACTTCGGGGAGCTTCCCGCGCTGCTCGGTGAGCACTTCGATGTCATCACCTACGACCGCCGCGGCCGGGGCGACAGCGGTGACACCGCCCCGTACGACGTCCAGCGCGAGGTCGAGGACCTGGACGCCCTGATCGACCTCGCGGGCGGAACCGCGTTCGTCCACGGCATGTCGTCCGGTGCCGTCCTCGCCCTGCGGGCGGCGGTCCGGGGCAGCTCGATCTCCCGGCTCTCGGTGTACGAACCGCCGTTCGTGGTCGACGACAGCCGCCCGCCAATCCCCGACGACTACCTCGAACACCTCACCAGCCTCGTGGTGGACGGCGCTCGCGGCGAGGCGGTCGCCTACTTCCTGACCCAGGCCGTCGGTGTCCCGGCCGACGTCGTCGCCGGAATGCGCCACGCGCCGTTCTGGGCCGACATGGAAGCAGTCGCCCACACGCTGCCGTACGACTGCGCCGTCATGGGCGACACCATGTCCGGACGCCCGTTGCCGACCGAGGGATGGAACACCCTGGCCGACCGGCTGCTCGTGCTGGACGGGAGCGCGAGCGAGAGCTGGATCCGGGCCGGCGCCCACGCCCTGCCCGGCCAGCACCGCACGCTCGACGGCCAGGACCACGGCGTCGACCCGAACGTCCTCGCTCCCGCCGTGATCGAGTTCTTCACCACCGAGGAGACGGCATGAGCAAGGTCTTCGCCAGCCTGGGCATGTCCCTGGACGGCTTCATTGCCGGCCCCAACGCAGGCCCCGGCAACCCTCTCGGCGACGGCGGGCTCCGCATCCACGAATGGGTCGAGAACGTCGCGAGCTGGCGCGAACGCCAGAGCCTTGCCGACGGCGAGAGCAACGCGGACGACGAGATCGTGCGGGAGAACTTCGACCGCGCCGGGGCGTACATCATGGGCCGCCGCATGTTCGACGAAGGTGAACAGGGCTGGCCCGACCCGCCGCCGTTCCGCGCCCCCGTCTTCGTCCTGACCCACTCCGCCAGGGACCCGTGGGTCCGCCAGGGCGGCACCACCTTCACCTTCGTCACCGACGGCATCGACTCCGCCCTGGCCCAGGCCCGTGAAGCCGCAGCCGGCAAGGACGTCCAGATCTCAGGCGGCGCCCACACCGTGCGCCAGTTCCTCAACGCCGGTCTGATCGACGAACTCCAGATCCACCTGGCACCCATCGTGCTGGGCAAGGGAGTCCGCCTCTTCGAGGACGTCTCCTCCGCCCTCATCTTCGAAGCCGCACGCGTGAGCCACTCCCCGGCCGTCACCCACCTGACGTACCGGATCCTGCGCGGCTGATGGCGTAGAGGCGCCTCAAGCAGATGATGCTGCAGGCGAGTTCGAGAAGGCTCTGATGCAGGTCGGCTCGTATTTCGTAGCGGTTGCGCAGCCGCTTGAACTGGTGGAGCCAGGCGAAAGTGCGCTCTACCACCCACCGAGTCTTGCCCAGTCCGGAGCCGTGCGGGGCGCCACGCCGGGCGATCTTCGGGGCGATTTCTCGGCTGCGCAGGAGTCGGCGGTGCTTGTCGTAGTCGTAGCCACGGTCGGCGAAGAGCCGCCGGGGACGGTGGCGGGGACGACCGCGCAGACCGCGGATCCGGGGGATGGCATCGAGCAGCGGTATCAGTTGGGTGACGTCGTGTCGGTTACCTCCGGTCAGCGACACTGCAAGCGGAGTGCCGTGCCGGTCGACGATCAGATGGTGTTTGCTGCCCAAGCGGCCCC